>JBKJTS010000138.1:0-9389 GCA_046590885.1 Gammaproteobacteria bacterium | reverse complement strand
GCCGAAGCGCAACTGGCCTGGGCGATGGGCGCAGCCATGGCAAGCCACATTCCCGTCATTGCGGTCGTCACGGCATAAGTTAATTTTTGCGATGTACAGGGATGTACAAGTGCCGTGAGAGGCAGGATGCCGGGAGCGGCCGATGTGCAGGGATGCACAAGTGCCGTAATGGCACGATGCACCCGCAAGGAGTACACCGTGGTTGTAAGGCGCTCAAGCCCCAACAACATACGCAGCCAGCGAGCTGTCATGGAATTCCCCTGTTATGTGTTCGAACGTTCGATAAACAACAGAGTGTGATGTTACTCAGGAGGGGAATGCGTGGCAATGTGGCATGATGTCGCACCCTGCCATAATCAGGGTACACCTGCGCCATAATCAAACTGCGCTTGCGCGGGACAATCAAAGCGCGCCTGTACGGGCCGGAATATATTTGACCCCGAACAGGCGCTATCCTCAAGCTAGTTGGTCTTGGCCTCGCTGTGCCATTTACCTGCTTCATTAAGACCATTTACCGCAGTGACCATCTGGTTAGGGTTAACCTTTCCCGCAGCATAATTTCACCACGACAAATGTCTGCCGCTCCTTGGCATCCACTGATATGATTCCAGGCAACATCTGCAAAGCGGTGTTGCAACTCCTTTCACGTATATGGTTTGAAATCAAAAAACGCCCATTTCTTTAGCCCTCCTTTTTAATGACGCGTCAGCAAATAACCGCCCCGGCATCGCCGCGCGCGCAGCGCCTGATGTTAGTTCTCAAATTTTCACCGCGATCAGAAACTGGCCTTCAGCTCGGCGTGGAAGGTGCGCTGCGCGTACGGATGGCCATCGTAGTAGCGCTCGTTGTTCAGGTTATCCACTCCCACCGAGGCGGTGAGCTGTTTGTTGAGTGGGTAGTTTACCCGGACGTCCGCCACGAAAAATCTGCTGGTTCCGCCGACCGCATTCGGGTTGATGTCGCTGTTGTCCACCTGGCTGTATTGCTGTCCGCTGTAGCGTGCGGCCAGGGTGTAACTCAGGCGGTCGTTCTGATGGTAGGTTGCGACGGCGGTGGCGCGCCAGTCTGGCACACGCGGCATCGCCTTGCCGACGCTGCCGGGGACTTTAGTATTTTTCCGGATCTCCGAATCGGCGTAAGTGACACTGCCGGACAAATCCAGACCGCGCAGGCCTACATTCTCGCCCTGGAACGCGGCCTCGATGCCGCGGGTGCGGACGTGGTCGATGTTCTGGATGTTGGTGACGACAGGGAACACCGCGACGTTGGTCTGCCTGTAGATCGCGTCGTAAATATTCTCGTGGAACAGGGATAGGCGCAGCAGGCCGTTGCCGAGGCCGCGCTCGGCGGTAAGCTCACCGGACTGGGCCTGTTCCGGCTTGAGATTGGGGTCGTTGGCGCGGAGGAGGTCGTGTTCGGCGAGGTTGATCTCGCCCTGGAACACCTCGCCCGCCGTCGGCATGCGGTAGGCGCGGCCCAGCGAGGCGCGCAGCAACCAATCGGGCGTGGCCTGCAAGGCGAGCGCGACCTTGGGCGAGAAGAAGTTTTCCCGGCGCGCGGCGTGCGTCACGGTCGTGACGGCGTCGGAGGTGGCTCCGTCGAAGCTGCGCCACTGTTCCAGGCGGCCACCGAGAATGAGCTTCCAGTCCGGTTGGAACGTCCAGGCATCCTGGGCGAACAGCGCTTGGGTCTCGGTGTTGCCGGCGAAGGCAGAAAAGCGGGTGGTGGGGCTGCCGGAAAGCCAGTTGTTGGTGTCGAAGACGCGACTGTCAATAGTGTAGCGGTCATAGTGGTAGCCGAAACTCACTTCGTGGGCACTCTGGCGGCCCCTTTGTCCAGGGCGCCAGCCGCCCTTGAGGTCGAGGGTATGCCAGCCGGTGCCGTCGCGCAGGGCGATCTGCCCCTGACCGCCACTCGCGGCCAGCGGCAGAGAGGTCGTCGGAAAACGCGACTCGTCCTTGCCGTAGTCATACCAGGAAGCGACCGCCTCCCATTCCCCTTTGCCCTTGATATTGTTGGGTGTCTTGAGCGACAGGCCATGCATCCAGTGTTCATCGTTGCGCTGGCTCGGCCGGAGGAGGTTTGCCGGTAGCGTATAGCGATGACCGCCGATGTTGAGGTTGGCACCGCTAAAAACAGGGTTACCGGCGGTGTCGCGCAGATAGCTTTGCACGGTGGAATCGACATTGTTTTGCCAGTAACCCAGAGTGTAAGTGGCGCGTAGCACTGGCGTGAAGTCATAGGCCAGCTTTAACTTTAAATTATCCTGCACGGTGTGGCTGATGCCGCTCGCGCCTAACACCACGCGCGGCGCGCCGAGCGCATCGGTGTCGGGGAATGCCCCGGTGACCACGGGATCGCCAGGCAGAGCCGCTGTGGTGGACAGTGGGCGGGCGGGGAAACTCATCGGGTTACCCTTGGCGTCCAGGTGGTTGAAGCTGGCGAACCAGGCCAAGCCGCCGTGACGATTGCCCAACAAGGCGCTGGTCTGGTAGCTGTCGTGGTTGTCGTCGGAGCCGAAGAGCTTGAAGTTCTGCCGGAAGACCTGTGCCCGGGCATGTGCTTCGAATTTCTCCGGCAGGCGCGTGGTGATCAACACCGTGGCGCCGATCGAGTTGCCCGGGAAAGCCGCTGAGAAGGGGCCATAGATGACATCAATGCGCTCCATCTCCTCGGGTGACACCATCTCCCAACGTGTCGCAGGACCGCCGCGGCCACCGAGCAGGTTGGACAGCAGCAGGCCGTCGGCATAGACCAGCGAGCGTTCGACCACGTGCGAAGGGCCCGAAGTGCGCGAGCCGAGTTGGCCGTGGCCGGTGTCACCGGGGTGGTGCCTGCGCAGCTGCAGGCTGGGTAGGTATTTCAGCGCGTCCCCGGTGTTGACCACATTGATAGTCTTCGCCGCCTTCTTCGCCGTGATGCCTTCGGCGACAGCCGGCAGCTTGCGGAGAATGGCCGGTGGTTTCTCGCCGTGCACCACCACCTCGTTCAGGCGTACAGATGAGTTCCTGGCGCCGATGCTATCAGGTGTTTTAGAGCCCACTGGGAGTTCCTCAGATTGACTGGCAGAGGCCGAGATCAGAAAGAAGCTTGCTAGGGAATAACGGATAATTAATTTATGATATCGAGCTGACGATTTTGCAGTAAGAGTAGTTATCAATTCCATATTGCTGCGTTTCATTTGTTACCCCTGGAGTTGTGTTCGGTTCTCTGACATTGTGGATCTACTGCGGCAGCGCAGGAGCGGCGAAATGAATATCTTTTAGAAACGCTCTACCAGTGGGTATGATAGCGATGCGGTGATGGGGTGAAAATGTGACAAATTGTCACACCTTGCGTGACGCGCAGAATCTGGGCACCATGAGACCATGTTGACCGATCACTTGCCTTCCCCTGACCCTTCCTTGTTAAACCTGCGACGTCTGGTAATGTTGCGGGGCGTGTTTATTGCGGGGCAGATACTGGCAGTAGGGGTGGCGAGTTATGCGCTGGATATTTCGCTGCCGTTGTTCGCCATCTGGACAATTATTGCGGCCTATGCGGTGCTTAACCTGCTGACCTGGTGGCGGCTCAGGGTGCGGCAAACGGTGCCGGCCACGCCCGGTTCCCCACCAGCGCGGCACTTGTGCATGGATACACAAGTGCCGCAAGAGGCAGGATACCGGGAGCGGCCCTGGCGGTCGGAAGCAGAGTTGTTCGGCCATTTGCTGCTGGATGTGGCGGTACTGACGAGTCTGCTGTACCTGGCAGGTGGGTCGGCTAACCCATTTGTGTCACTGTTTCTTTTACCATTAACCATTACCGTCACAGCCTTGCCCGGGCGCTACTCCTGGGCGATGGCAGTGATTACCGTGGCATGTTATTCCCTGCTCATGGTGTTTTATGTGCCTTTGCCGCACAATGCCCCGCACTTCACAGGCGACTTTGCCTTGCATGTGCTGGGCATGTGGTTCAACTTTGTGTTGAGTGTGGGCCTGATTGCCTATTTTGTAATGAAGATGGGTAACACCTTGCGCGAGCGTGACCGCGCTTTAGCGCAGGCGCGGGAAAATGCGTTGCGTGACGAACGCCTGGTGGCCTTGGGCACGCTGGCCGCCGGAGCGGCGCATGAGCTGGGCACGCCGCTGGCAACCATGGCGGTACTGGCCAAAGAGATGCAGGTTGATATGGAGCAGGCGTGTGCTGATACGCCGGACATGCGTGGCAAGCTGGTTATTCTGCGTGAGCAGGTGATGCGCTGTAAAAGTATTTTATCGACCATGGCCACGTCTGCGGGACAAGTGCGTGCCGAGTCGGGGCAGAGGTTTGCGCTTGATGATTATCTGCAGAATATTTTGCAACAATGGCAGACGATGCGGCCTGCAGTGATGATGCAATATCATGCGCACGGTGCTCACCCCGCGCCATCAATAGTCGGAGATCAAACCTTGTCTCAGGCGATCATGAACATTTTGAATAACGCAGCAGATGCATCGCCGGATCACGTGATGATTGATGCGCAGTGGAGTGCCAGTGAATTGCGCATGGAAATTTGTGATCGTGGTGCGGGGTTAACACCCATGACACAGGCACGCGCCGGGCAAATGCTTTTCACCACCAAAGCGCCAGATAAGATCGGGACAGGGGGTTTAGGGTTGGGCCTGTTTCTCGCGCATGCTACGTTGGGTCGTTTTGGCGGTAGCGTGCAGTTGATTAACCGTGCAGGCGGCGGTGCGTGTACATACGTTGTATTGCCGCTTGCGCAGCTGATGCCATGATGGATATGACGCCTTGATTGAGAATATTGATGAACCCCTGGATTATCGTCCCAGCCTGTTGCTGGTGGATGACGATCTAGTGTTTTGTCAGGTGTTATCTGTGGCGCTGACCAGGCGCGGATTTATGGTGAGTGTGGCGCATCATGTGGACACCGCTTTGCACTTGGCCGCGCAAGATCCACCGGAATATGCCGTGGTTGATCTGAAAATGCCGGGGCCTTCTGGCCTGGTGCTGGTGGAAAAACTTACGGCGCTTGATAAGCATACACGGATTGTGGTGCTTACTGGATATGCCAGCATTGCCACCGCCGTTGAAGCCATCAAGCTTGGCGCAATTCATTACCTGACAAAGCCGGCAGATGCCGATGAGATTGTGCAGGCATTTCGCAACGCAGAAGGTGATGCCGCCATGTCTGTTGCCGATACACCACTATCTATTGAGCGACTGGAATGGGAGCATATACAGAAGGTACTGCTAGAATGTGAGAGTAACATTTCTGCCACCGCGCGACGGCTGCGCATGCACCGGCGCACTTTACAGCGCAAGCTGCAAAAACGCCCAGTGCATCGATGAATTAGTGATTACACAACACCCTTTATAACTACTGCCTTAGGAGGCTATTCCTGCTATTGTAATTTTGCGGCCAATAATAGCGCCCCACCAACCAGTATTTTCAATACTCGATCCGTTGAGATGATTGCGTTGGTTACTTTAGAAATAATTCATGTAATCCTCCTTCAATGGATTTTTTAATAAACGTACTTCAGACGGTGGACTGCTAATGCTATGCATAATTATAAAAGGCAAGTTATGTGCCATTTTTTAATTTGATACATATATCTGAAATAAATAAACATAATTATTATTGATTAGGAAGAGTGTTCGTTTAAGTATAGCTACGCGCCCTATTTTGATGCAATCACTAACAGTTATATGATTGCTGCGCAGACATTGCGCATCTTCTGTGTTAATAATGAAATCTGGGGAATAAAAAATCTATTTATGTGTGACACCGTACCGACTTGGAAATGCACATATTTTAAGTTATTAGTTACATAGTCAGCTGACTAATAGTTTTTTTATTGCATAGATCCATCGTCAGAAGTTAGAGCATTATAAAATTTCAAACAAATTACTTTCGTTCTATAGCTTTCGTCGTGAAATCAATTGACCGATGAGGATAAAAATTATGACACAGGCAAAACAAGTCAAATCACTCAAGTCCCAATCAAAAAATCAGGCATCAAAAAACAAGGGGCCTGATGCGCTGGAGATGCTTAAACGGGATCATCAAAAGGTTAGAAAATTATTTCAGGACTTTGAGAACTTGGAGCAAGATTATAAAAATAACGAGCATAAATCAAAAATTTTTAAACAAATCTGCATGGAGCTTACTATTCATGCTCAAATTGAAGAAGAGATTTTCTATCCTGCTGTACGTGATGTTATTGATGATGATGACTTGATGGATGAGGCTGATGTAGAGCACGCGAGCGCTAAAGCCCTCATTAGTCAGCTGGAAGCCATGAGCCCGAATGATGATCATTATGATGCAAAGGTCATCGTCCTCGGTGAGCAGGTAGATCATCATATTACCGAAGAAGAAGACGAAATGTTTCCTCAGATTACAAAAGCAAAAATAGATACCTTGGCTCTTGGGCAAGAGATGATGGCGCGAAAAGAAGATCTGGAGGAGGAGTTAGGAATATTTGATGAGGATTCAGATAATCAACCACTAATGGGGAAAGACTCTTCAAAGCCGCTGCACCATTAGTTCATAGTACATCACTGCTTAATCGCTTTTTCTTGGCCCAGAAAAGGCGATTTATTATATTTTTACCCTCAAATTGTCTGGTAATCCTGATGTAATTTCTTACTTGCGGCTTGATGCAATCAGTAGTTACTTTGATTATTCCGGAAAGTTGTCCCCATATTTCATGCAAAGTACGTCCTGTATATGGCTTCCTGTTGCTGTTGATTAATTAGCGATAGGTTTCCCCGATGCTTGAGGTGCTTTAGAAAATCATACATTATCATTCAACACGAGCGACGATATCCCCCCATGCTGGATTTACTTAAATATATTGCTGCTCATCCCGATAGTCAATCTTCAGAGAAATTGACAAAACTTGTTCAGAAATTGCGTCCTGGCAAGCCTCATGATGTTGATCAAGCTACTGCCAATGTCCGTGCGCTCATTCACTTGTTGCAAGACAATCCTGATTATGCCAGCGCGCTGCGTAGATATCTGTTACGGGTATTCTCTTCCCGTCATCCGATCAGCCTGTATACCGATACGGGCATCTTGTCGGGTGATGGTTTTTTCACGGAGTTATTTAGACGCTTGTCTAGCCGCATATTGCCACCGGTGGTAGAGGATTGTTATTTTCGCGACTGTCTGGATCATGTATTACCCATAAATACAGATTATATATGGATGAATGCGGTGCCTGTGGACGATTGGCTGGTGTTATTCGACACTGTTATCAAGGCGGGAGACAATGAAGAAGATCAACAAAAAACCATAACGCAGTTGCTTGACGCCATTCAGATTTTATCTTACCGCATCAGTGCGATGGGGTTAGAGCCGGAGTTAATTCGTAATAACCTTACCCTCGAACACTTCGAATCCCCGTTTTTGATGCAGAATATAGAGTTGCAACATTATCTTAATAGCTATGCCTGTTTAATGGAGAATGACTTAATCCAAGCCGAGGATGCCAGGCACTTATTGGTGATGTTGGATCAGTGCGAAATGGTGGTGACCAAGATCCGCAAAAACGCACCACGCCAAGGCACCACGGTTGGACTCACGTATTTGCTGGTTCGCCTTACCCAAAGTATTGACCGCATGCGCAAGCTGCTGGTGCTGGTAGATGTGGATCACGATCTACCAGCGTCGATTGAAGTGGATGGTCAGCCAGGGGCTATTCAGGTGTCGCGAACCCGCACGGCTTTAGCGTTGGGGCTGGAACTGGTCGAAGCGCATAATCGTAAATATGCTGTGGGCGACTTGTTTGCAAGCAACGTCAATCTGTTGGCCCGGAATATCACGGAAAATGCCAGTCGCACCGGTGAACACTATATTGCGGAAAATCGTAGTGAATACTCGATGATGTTTCGCTCGGCCGCTGGTGCAGGATTCATTATTGGTTTCATGGCAATGTTTAAAATCCTTATGTCATACCTGCGGGCCGCACTCTTGGTAGAGGCTTTTCTTTTTAGTATGAATTATTCCCTGGGTTTTATGCTGATCCATGTTCTGCATTTTACGATCGCCACCAAACAGCCCGCCATGACCGCTTCCCGCATCGCAGCCGGACTTCACAGCCGTGATGGCCGCAACATCGATCTTGAGAGTCTGGTGGAATTGATAGTAAAGGTAATACGTACCCAATTTGTGGCAGTGGCAGGAAATATAATGATTGCTTTTCCGATGGCCTACCTGATTGCCTGGGGGTATTATTATCTGCAAGGTCAGCATCTCGTTTCGCCAGAAAAAGCTGAACATCTTTTGCATGACATCGATCCGCTACACAGTCTTGCACTCTTTTATGCCGCGATTGCCGGTGTGTGTTTATTTTTAGCAGGACTGATTTCAGGGTATTACGACAATAAAGCAGTGTATGCCCGCATTCCCCAGCGTATCGCACAACTGCATTGGTTACGTCGTTTGTTGGGAGAGCGCAGACTCCAGAAACTTGCCGGTTACATTGAAAATAACCTAGGTGGATTAATGGGTAATTTTTACTTTGGTATATTACTGGGAAGCATGGGAACCTTGGGATTTATGCTTGGCTTGCCGATAGATATTCGCCATATTACCTTTTCGGCTGCTAATTTTGCCATATCATTAGTCAGTCTCGAGCATTATATAACGTGGCAAACCGCAATTATTTCTATCATGGGGGTGCTGAGCGTGGGCGCGGTAAATTTATTAGTGAGTTTTTCCTTGGCACTTTTCGTGGCATTACGCTCACGCCAGGCACGTTTCCGTCATTGGCCCGCATTACTTAAAGCTTTGCTGATGCACTTTTTGACAGCGCCGCTGGATTTTTTCATACCTCCGAAAGATACGGTGGAAAATAAATCACAAGCCTGAATAGGTTGCTTTTTGTGTATATAAGCTATTGATATAAGTTATCATTGAAGTATTGAAAGGGTTGCTGGCGTTTTAGCAAAGAATTTCGTGCACACTTAATTAATGCATAAATGGAGTTATTCTATAAATATGGCGCTGTCTCATTTTGTGTTGGATTGATATGAAGATATCGAAACATTTACATTGCTTGTTATCGCGCACCGGTTTAATGCTGGCAGTGCTATGCTCGTTCAGTCCCTTACAGGGGGTTGCACAAGAAAAGCATAGCTTAACCATCGCGCCGTTTATCGTCAGCACTTCTAAACCATTCGCCAAGTTGATGGCGGATGCGATGATGGTCATGGACGATGGCATGCGCAAGGCGCCCATGGATGGTAATATAAATCATGATTTTGTGACCATGATGATCCCGCATCATCAAGGCGCCATCGACATGGCCAAGGCATTGCTGCTATATACTGAAGACCCCCAGCTACGTAACCTGGCTCAAGGTATTATCACTGAACAGCAAAACGAAATTCAGTTGTTA
>JBKJTS010000238.1:0-3252 GCA_046590885.1 Gammaproteobacteria bacterium | reverse complement strand
GCGCCAGGAGTTTGATGTCATCGCCACAGTCAACGCCCTGGAGGCGCGTCTGGAAGACATTCGCCAGCCATTGGATGTCGCCGTAATTGGCTGCGTGGTGAATGGCCCGGGCGAATCAAAAGCGGCACATGTCGGTCTGGCTGGAGGCGCGCCGAACCTGCTGTATATCGATGGTAAGCCATCGCGCAAGCTCAGTAATGAACATTTGGTGGATGAACTCGAAAAGGCAATTCGCGCCCGTTTACTGGTTGAAAGCACTGCCACAATTCGTTAAGTTGGGCTGAATGCAATGCACCTCACATTGAGGCGATGCATCTAAGAGTCTGTGACCCTATCTCCTTGACCCGCACATCTGCGCTACTTGAGGCTCTATGACAACACAAATAGCCGTTACCGGCGCGGGCGGACGTATGGGCCGCCACTTGATCGAGGCATGCCGCGATGCGCCGGATCTGGTGTTATCTGCCGCGTTGGAGCGTCCGGGCAGCGTCATGATAGGACTGGATGCGGGCGAAATGGCGGGCTTGGGGACATTGGGCGTGCGTATTGGGGATGACACATCTCATGTTATTCACGCCTTTGATGTGCTCATTGATTTCACACGCCCCGATGTAACCCTGAAGAATCTCGAAATTTGTCGCGCTGCTGGTCGCCGTATGGTGATTGGTACGACCGGTTTTACGGCCGAGCAGACGCGCCAGGTAGCTGATGCAGCAAAAGATATAGCTATCGTTATGGCGCCTAACATGAGCGTAGGCGTAAACCTGTGTTTCAAACTATTAGAAACTGCGGCGCGAATTTTGGGTGATGAGGTCGATATTGAAATCATCGAGACGCATCATCGCCATAAAATTGATGCACCTTCGGGCACTGCATTGCGCATGGGCGAGGTGGTCGCCAAGGCCTTGGGGCGTGACCTGAAACAATGTGCTGTGTACGGGCGCGAAGGTGTGACGGGCGAGCGTGATCGCAACACCATTGGTTTTGCCACTGTGCGTGCGGGAGATGTGGTGGGTGACCACACCGTGCTGTTTGCGGGGTTGGGGGAGCGGGTGGAAATTACGCACAAGGCCTCCAGCCGCATGACTTTTGCCAAGGGCGCGGTGCGTGCGGCGGGCTGGTTGGTGCAGCGCGAGCGCGGCCTGTTTGATATGCAGGATGTGTTAGGGTTACGATAAGTTTCTGCATTCTGTACAACATGGTTTGAGAAGCATGCAATGAAAGACAGCGACCACCCCCAGGATTTCGAACACTGGCGCCAGAAATATTATTCGACGCTGGAGAAAACCGAAGCCAGGCAGCATGAGTGGGAGTCGCTGGAAAAAATGCTGCGTCGCTGCATATCCCGCCTGGCGTTGGCGGCGGATGGCATGCACCCTGACGTTGACATTCAACTGGAGGGTTTACGCAAGGCCGTGCGCGATGGTGTAGGGGCAGCGGGATTGCAGGAACGCATTGAAGCGATTTCGCAAATCCTGCTTAAGCTGGATCTGCATCCCGCTGTCAAAGGGCGCAGGACTGATAATTCGGATGTGCCTGCTCCGCCCGCACCTGAGCCAGCTTCAGGGGGTTTTTTTGGAAAACTCTTTGGCAATAACAAACAGCCTGCCAAAGAAGAAAGCCGGGATTTATCTCAAGTGTCTGCCTCGACAGGGGCTGATCATCATCCATCGGTGGGGCCGGATAACAAAGCAACTCACAAAGCATCAAACGTTACGCTTGCACCGGTAGCTGCCTTGGCCTCTACTTCCATAGAAACTTCCGTATCCGCGCGCCTGCGCACCCAGGAAAATAAAGCAGATACGCTGTCGCCTGCCGTGCGAGAAGCCGTAGTGGAATTACTGGAACGCTTGACACTGCAACCTGAAATGAATGAGTCGGTGGAAGTGCTGAAGGTGCAGCTGAGTGAAGAAACGCAGGCCCTGGCATTTTTGCCATCCTTGCAATCCGTGGCGGCACTGATGGCCACTGCCCTGGACAGGATTCGTGGTGAAAAAAACGATCTTGAAGCTTTCCTGCGCATGTTAACGCAACGCTTGCAGGAAATTGATCAGAATTTATCTGAAAGCATTGTGGTGCGTCAGGCGACACAGCATAGCCACGCAAAGTTTGATCTGGCAGTTAACGATCAAGTGAGTGGTATCGAAATCTCCATGCAGGAGGCTACAGATGTCGGCTCGTTAAAACAGGTGATCCAGCAGCGTTTGGAAGGTATACGCGAAAACATGTCGGTGTTCCGCCGCGAGGACGCAGAGCGTGAGAAAGAAGCGCAACGTCAGGTCAGTATGTTAAGCAGTCGGGTCCGTGAAATGGAAGCCGAGATTGGCCAATTACATACGCGCGTGCGTACCGAGCAAGCTAATGCTTTGCAGGATGTGTTGACCAGCATTCCTAATCGCCTGGCGTATGAGCAGCGTGCGGGCGAGGAATTTGCGCGGTGGCGACGTTACAAGCATGAGTTAACCCTGTTGGTGCTGGACATAGATCACTTCAAACATGTCAATGATCGCTACGGTCATCAGGCAGGTGATAAAGTGCTGCGCATTATTGCCCAGTTACTTAAAAAAGAAGTCCGCGATCTTGATTTCATAGCCCGTTACGGCGGTGAAGAATTTGTAGTGCTATTGTCAGAAACGGCACTTGCAGGCGCGCGTATTGTCGCTGAAAAATTGTGCCTGTGTGTACGTGAGTGTGAATTTCATCATGGCGGACAGCGCGTGCCCATCACCATCAGTTGCGGTATTGCCGTGTTTAAGGAAGGAGATACCGTGAATCAGGTCTTTGAGCGTGCCGACGCTGCATTGTACCGTTGCAAGCTTAAGGGGCGTGACCAGTGGCAGGAGGAGGATTGACGCGCACCCAGGAGTCAAGCATACATAACTTGACCGCATGGAATCTCCCCTGCAAGCGGGCATTGGTTCAGGGTAGGCATGATTGACTCCTGAATTGGCCCGCAGAGATCATAGACAGGGTGGGTCGGAATGGAGTAAAATTTGCGTCTAAATATGGCTTGAACACCCAGCGGGAGTGGCGCTTATCCGGGTTTGTTTTTACACGGGGAGGGGCTGCTCCCGCTTCGCACATCCCCGTTTCGCATATCTTTAAGTGGAGGTAGTTTTGCGGCAGCCAGCCCTGTTAGCCCTGGAAGATGGCAGTCTCTTTAAGGGGGACTCTATCGGTATTGAGGGTCAAACGACAGGTGAGGTGGTATTTAATACTGCCATGACAGGCTATCAGGAAATTCTCACCGAT
>JBKJTS010000149.1:0-8453 GCA_046590885.1 Gammaproteobacteria bacterium | reverse complement strand
GGTGATAATGGTTTCTGCCTGAACCCGAGTTTTTGCAATACATATAACGGCTTTAGCCATGGTAATCTCCTCAATAAATAATTTAAGTAGTAATATTTAGTTAACTTCTAATTGATTGTGAAGTGTCTTAACACTAGGTACCGATTTCGTTAAACTGACAATCTTTTCTACTTCTGCGCGGCTTTCAACTGGCCCTCTTAATGTAACTTCGCCATTCTGAGTGATCACTTTGACATTCTTCGCATTCATTGAAAGTTCTTCCTGCATAAGCAACTTACGAATAGCTCGGGTAATCTCCTGATCAGCTTTAGTTAATGACTGATCCAAAGGCGTTTTGGTTCGCTCATCTCGATCTCGCTTATTTACCTCTGTATTATCTGGTTTTGCGCCTTCAATAGTTGTAGGGTTTGTGGAGTGCGTGTGTTTATCGGAGATTGAAGAATCCCCTGCCTGCGCCATAAAGGTTGCGAGGGTTAAACCCATAGCGGTTATGAGATATTTTTTCATGTGGTTCCTTCCTGATTAATATTTAAGTTGAGAAATTCTAATGTTTAATCACTAATCAACTAACTAAACATTAATTAAATAATGTTGAAATGTTTTCTGGATTGAATTGTAAGCACTGAGTAATTTATATGTCTGTACGCGAGCGCACAAAATAATTTTAGCTATTGCTTTAGCAGAAGAGATATTGCTAAAAAATCAATGTTGATGCGGCACATATTTTGCAATACGGGGATGTTTAATCAACTATATAAAACGAGAGTGTTTTATTTTGCCTTAGAGGGGTGATTATGTATGTCGTATCATTTCTAACCGGATAGATACATAAATGCAATGGCTAATCACGAGGGATAACGCTGCCAAATTCAGGCAAAAGTTACGTTATCTTACCTCGATGAGCATGGGAAATTTCGTCCAGGGTGTGTTACTCCTTGAATCGTTAATTTACGCAATTAAAACTAGTCGGCCTGCGACGCCAACACCCCTTGCAGAGCAGACAAGCTAACTGGCTTCACCAGATGGTGGTCGAATCCAGCCTCCTCCGACCGACGGCGATCTTCTTCTTGACTCCACCCAGTTAAAGCGATCATCCGGAGTTTGTCTCCGTTTGGCATTTGACGAATTTGGCGGGCAACTTCAAAACCGTTCATGCCCGGCAACCCAAGGTCTAACAGCACGACCGATGGGCGGAAAATCCGTATCGCGTCAAGAGCGGAAGGACCGTCATACGCGAGATGGATATCAGCTCCCAAGAACTTAAGCAGCATGCCGAGAGAGTCTGCGGCATCGCGATTATCATCGACGACGAGGATGCGGCGCGGCGGTGTTCTCTGCTCATTAGTCGAACTTAATGGCGCTGAAAGAGATTCTGCATCTGATGTGACTGACAAAGGTAATCTTACGATGAATTCGCTGCCATGACCGAGGCCTGTGCTATGTGCCTCAACACTGCCGCCGTGCATCGTAACGAGGTTGCGAACCAGGTTGAGCCCAATGCCCAAGCCGTCTTGGGTCCGGCTCAGCTCATTGTTCACCTGTGCAAACATTTCAAATACACGATCGAGCATCCCACGCGGAATACCAATCCCTGTGTCTCGCACCGAGACAATCAACTCGCTGCCTTCGCGTCTGCCGGTGAGCGTAATTCTGCCACCAGGATTTGTGTACTTCGCGGAATTGTTAAGCAAGTTAGCAAACACCTGTGCCAATCGAACCAGATCCCCGTTGACCGTGAGCGGCTCGGTCGGGAGTGAGACGGTCAAGTGATGCCCGGCCGCCTCGATGAAGGGCTTACTTGTCTCCACTGCGTGATTGATGATAACTGAGATATCAACATTTTGTTGCTGGAGCTCGATTTTGCCGCGACTTATCCGCGACAACTGCAGCAGATCGTCAACGAGCCTGACCATGTGGGCCACTTGCCGGTCCATCATTTCATGAAGCTGCTGTGCCCCCGCGCCAACGCCCTCGGTTATCCTGAGGATATTGAGGCTGTTGCGAATGGGCGCAAGCGGGTTCCTCAGCTCGTGAGCCAAGGTCGCCAAAAACTCGTCTTTGCGACGGTCAGCGTCCCGAAGCTCCTCTTCCATTCGCTTGATATCGCTGATGTCCGTGTTCGTTCCGAACCAGTTCAGGATGCGGCCCTGCTCGTCCCTGAGTGGATTGACGCGGGTGAGAAATGGGCGGAACTGATTGTCTGCGCCTTTTAGCGGGAACACCATTTCGAAGGGTTCCCCACTGGTGATTGAGCCCTTCCACCGCTCCAGTACTGCAGGCAATACGGCGGGGTCATGCACCGACTGCCAGCCCCAGCCGCTCATCTGATCTGGTGTCGTGCCCGTATACTCGTACCAACCGCGGTTATACCAGAAAATGTATCCGTCCGCCCGAGCCATCCAAGCCAACTGCGGAATCGTGTCGGCAAGCAATCGTAGTTTCTCTTCACTCTCTCGTAGGACCGCGTCGACACGTCGCTGCTGGCTTATATCCTTGAAGTAAACGGACAGTCCTTCCTGTGACGGATAGGCGTTAATTTCGTACCAAAGGCCGTGCGGCGCAGAGAAAAGCTCGAACTTGACGGTGACGTTCTCTGACGCGGCGCGGCGATAATTGCGTTCTAGGTCGGTTCCGAGCGTATCGGGATACTCTTCCCAGTGGTTTTTGCCGATCAGGCTGTCGCGGCTGCGGCCCAATAACTTTTCGGCCTCCTGGTTAACGTAGATGAATCGCCAATCGTGGTCGAAGGAGCAGAAAGCATCAGTGATGCTTTCCAGGATCGTGCGAGTCCGCTGCTCCTGTGCCCTTACCTTGGCTTCCGCCTGTTTTCGCTCTGTGACATCCCGTGTGAAGCAGCGGGAATGGACGAACTTGCTGTCTCGCCACAACCCGCTGGTGTCAATCAAAACATCTTTGATCGACCCATCCTTGCACCGGAGGCGGGCCGGGTACTCTTCATCCAGCGTCTCCCCGGCTTTCAATAGGCTCAAGATCTCGCTAATCACGTCTTCGTCGACATGAAAGTCGGCAATTGAGCGGCCAATGTACTCTTCCCGGCTATAACCGAGCATGTCGAGTTCGGCTCGATTTGCCCGGAGAATGATCCCGTCTGCTCCAACCCACTGCAGCGCGATAGTCGCATTCTCGAAGAAATCGGCAAGTTCTTGCTCACTTCGTTGGAGGTCTTCCTCTGCTCCTCGCCGTTCAATGAACTGCCCGATATTACCGGCTACAGTTCCCATCATCTCTAAAAGGTCTGCATCCGACTCGCGTATGCGCTTTTTGAAGAGCTCGATTACGCCAACCATCCGGTCGCCAACGACGATCGGGTATGCGAAGGTGCTGTGAAGGCCGCATTGGAGCGCGGACGCGGGGCGTGGAAAGCTAGTGTCCTGAGACACGTCAAGGATCCAGGCCGGTTTCATGCTGGACCATACCTGACCCAGAAGTCCTTCCCCCCTCTCAAACGTTAGGCTGCAACTAACCCTCTCAAATTCTATCACTGTCGGGTTCCGCCCCCCCCAACTTGCCCGGCATACCAGCCTGTCGCCTTCGTTGTTGACGTTCCAAACAAAGCCCACATCCCAGCCGAGGTTTTCGCACACTGCCCGCAGTACTTCGCGCGCCCCCTCCTCTACCGTGGCTGCCGCGCTCAAGGCGTGGGTCACGGCCAGCCGGGCATTACGGTACTTTTCTACCCGCTTTTGCTCAGTGATGTCCCGCAGATACGCCGTGAACAGCGGGGGACCATCCGTCCAAATTCTGACAATGGATATTTCGGCGGGGAACTCAGTCCCGTCGGCCCGGAGGGCGGGGAGTTCGAGCCGCTTGCCCAGAACGAAACCTTCACCGGTTGCCAGATAATGAGCCATCCCCGCGCGATGACGTTCCCGTAGTGACTGTGGAATAATGAATTCAGAGAGATCTTCCCCGATGACTTGGTATCGACTGTAGCCAAACGTCTTCTCCGCCGCAGGGTTGAACTCAATCACTTTGCCCTCGTGGTCCATAGTGATGACACAATCTAGGGCCCCCTCCAGGATCGCCCTGTTACGGGCTTCACTTTGCCGAATGTCCCGCTCGACTCGTCGCTGCTCGGTCACATCACGAAAGGTCAGCACGACCCCGATTATCTTGCCTGCCGCATCCTTAATAGGGGCAGCGCTGTCGTCGATCGGCCGCTCTTCACCGTCTTTAGCAATCAGGATTGTGTGATTCGCCAACCCCACAACAACGCCTTCCCGCAGCACCTTCTCGACGGGATTTTCTATAGGGCGCCGAGTCTGCTCATTAAGGACTGGGAATACCGACACGAGGGGCATTCCTTCAGCGTCCTCCTGCGTCCAACCCGTGAGTTGTTGGGCTACTTCGTTCAGATATGTCACCCGCTCTTGCGTGTCAGTAGCAATCACTGCATCACCTATACTGCTGAGGGTCACTCGCAGCCATTCTCGCTGCTCCCGCACCTGCTCCTCGGCCTGCCGCCTCTGAATGACGATGGCGGTCTGGTTCGCACCGACGCCGAGCAGTAATCGGTCTTGTTCGGTTGGGAAGTCGGCATTGCGAGAGCCGGAAACGAGAACCCCGTAGTCGTCTCCGACTCTGAAACGGGTGACAGCGGCATGTAGCGTCCCACCCCCCACTGGATCGACAATCGTCATAGCCGAATCAGTTTCGTCAGCCTCCAGCAGCCCGGCGACCGATGCCCGCACCGCCACCTCCTCGGTATGGTCGGAGCGGTGCTTGGTGCGGACCACTTCAGTGCGACCTCTTCCCAGACCCGGTAGTCGGACGTAGATGAGCTCAAGTGATAGAGTATTTAAGAGAACTTCGGCTAGGTTACACGCGATCCCCTCAAGGCCGAGGCCGATCCAGATAGCGGGTAAGGTCGAAAGAGAGACTATATCTCGCATCGTCCGCCGCAAGCGGCGGTTTTCTTCTATAGCATTCTCTGGGTCCATATCTTGTTGTGCTCGCGATCGGTAAGAATGCGATGAAACTCAGTTGACCGCCTTCTCAGCGCCCGGTTGCTTCAATTCCTCCAACATCTTGTCGGGCGGTACGAAGCAGGGGTTTTCTTGGAGGACGCCGCTTATAATGACCATTGGTACCCCGCCAGACGTACTGGTGCCATCGTTTCAGTCATGGACTTCACCTCAAAATTGGCAATGGGTGCCGATGAACATCGATTCTCTATAAATCTACCATAATTATTGGAAGTATAAACACTCTCTTTTGCAAAACCGGGTAAGGTGAACAAAGTGTTTTATTTGCCCCTATGTAAAATTACACCACACCAAATATGCCGAAGAATTAATACACAGTAACGGTACAAATGCATTCGTAACGCCTGGGCACACGAAGACGCACCCAATCTACAAAAGTTTTTTCGAAGCCACGACCCCACATACCCTACCCACCCCCGGAGCGGGACATACCCAATTAGGCACCATGGCGAATTCGTTGCACATTGATCCTGACCCAGCATTTCATGCAGCTCCATCCAGGCGCAACTCATGTATTGATGCTTGCATGAAACATTGTTCAGCGGGCTGATAATCCCAACGTTCGACTGTGCAGCAACGCGGCGCCAGCTCTGCGCCGTAACGTATCAGGTTAACGGAATTGCCCGCGTTATTCCGTATGCGTGTAGATAATGCGGTCCCGGCTTGCACTGCCCAGATACGGCGTGGCAGAGCCGCATCGCGTTCATGCAGCGCGCAGACGAAAGGTAAATGGATATGTCCGCCCAGTACCAGGTCGGCGCCGGCTGCTGCCCAGCAACTTATGGCTGCTGCATGGCCATGCAGCAGATTAGGCGCATCTTCGGATTCGGTCACACAGACGGGCTGGTGCGTGACTACAATGCGCAATTGAGCGTCACTCGCCTGCCCGAGCCGGGCGGCCACGCGTTGCATCTGCGCGATCGACACTGCTCCATCAATATGATGATAACGGCGGGTGGTGTTCAAAGCAATAACTAGCAAATGTTCGGATTCAAATACCGGCTCCAGTTCATTGCCGAATTCACGGGCGAAATTGGCATACGGAGTAAACAATCGGGCTGCCAAGTCAAATAGTGGTATATCGTGATTGCCTGGGATGACAAGTGTGGCCGGAACAGCCAGCTGGTCGATAAATTCGCGAGCTGCGCGGAACTCACTGGGACGGGCTCTCTGGGTTATATCGCCCGATAGAATCGCCATTTCAGGTGCCTGCTGCTGCACCAAGCGGTGCAGCGCTGCCATGACCAGCGCCTGTTCGGTGCCGAAATGCGTGTCGGACATATGGATCAGCAAGGACATCAGGCAGTCGGGTCATCCAGTTTAAGCAGATAAAGCGGTTGCGGCGAAACGCGGAACTCCAGCGGCGTTTTCAGCCAAACAATCTCGCCATCGGTCGCCACTTTCACACGCCTGCGGTAGAGCGTAATCTGGCGTACTTTCAGGCTACCAAAGCTAAAGCTAATCACGTCGCCGGTCGCGCTCAGTTTGCCGAATACTCCGCATATCAACAACCACAGCATTGCCAGCGAACTGACGGGGCGCGGCAGAAGAGCAATCAGTTGTCCTGCGGCAAGGCGTGGCGCCAGCGGCACACCGATCTGCTCCAATTGCAGCGAATTATTACCGATGAACAGCGAAGGAGTGCGGTAGACATGTGTCTCGCCGTCCTGCTCCAGAGTAATTCTTAAAACCCGATAGCGTCCCACCAGCGTCAAAATTGCAGAAATGAATGCAACCAGACGGCTACGCCCGAATTGGTGTTGATACGCTTCGCGGTTTTCCAGTAGCTTGGGATAAAGCCCAAGGCTGGCATTAACCAGGAACACGTGGTCGTTAACCAGGCCCGCTTGCACCGGGTGCGGCTGTGCACTCAACAATGTACGCATTGCCTGTTCGATATCCTCGGGTATCCCATGTGCGCGGCAGAAATAGTTGTATGTTCCTTGTGGCAGTACGCCGAAAGGGCAGCCGCTAGGTAACACGGCCTGGACCACCGTATTGATTGCGCCATCCCCGCCGGCCACCACTATCGTACCGCCGCATGCCTGCGCCTGCTCCACCGTCCGCTGCGCGATGTCGGGTAATTGCGCTGGGTTATCGACCACGATGATGTGATGTGTCCTATCGGTATCCGAGAGTATGTTCAAAATAATCTTTTGCGTCTCGGCTACATTGTTATGGCCGGATTTGGCATTAAGAATAATGAATAGTGGAGATTTAGGATTATCTCTTTCAGTCATTTTTACCATGGCCCACGTTCCCGTCCCTATTAAATGATTATTGCCAATCTCTATACATCTTACAGATTAATTTTGCATTCCTACGTGTCTTACCGAACAGAAGCGTGCACATAGCTCAGTAGATCATTGTTTCATCGGTTCAAAGCTGCCATTCAATCTTGGCTGGGCAACCAGAACGCATATACGGAAAAGCCCAATGTTCGCAATAAATTTTATTTATTATTACTGGACGGAGTGGCAACTTTTCGGCTTTCACTTCTTATCTCCAAGGATGATGGCCTGTCATACGGTGAGGAGTCCTCCATGCCAGGCTCAGATCTAAGGCCCATTATCCTCATCACTGGAGCGAGCGGCAATCTAGGCCGTTCCTTGAGCGAAGCACTCAGTCGTGACTACCGAATTGTCGGACTCGACCGGAAGGCTGAGGGCGCCAAATTTACTGTGTTCGAAATCGACTTTACGTCTGATGCCGCAGTCGATTTGGCATTACACAAGTTTCGCGATGAGTTCGGTTCGCACATCGCCAGCGTTATTCACCTTGTTGCCTATTTCGACTTTACCGGCGAGAACAATCCGCTCTATCAATCCGTCAATGTCGAAGGTACACAGCGCTTTCTGCGGGCCCTGCAAGATTTCGAAGTCGAGCAATTTATCTATTCGAGTACTATGCTGGTTCACGCACCGTGTCGCCCTGGCGAACGTATCGATGAACAGCAGCCGATCGCACCCCGCTGGGCTTATCCGGAATCGAAGGCCGCTGCTGAAGCGGTGATCCGTACGGATCACAAACAAATTCCTTACCTGATTCTGCGCCTCGCCGGAGTGTACGATGAGCGCTCGATGGTGCCGACCTTGGCCCAGCAAATAGCGCGGATCTATGAACGCGACTTCCAGAGCTACTTCTACTCAGGCAGTATGCTGGTGGGTCAGGCAATGCTCCACCGCGACGACATGATTGAAGCATTCCGCCGCGCCGTCGACCGCCGTGCTGAATTGCCGTCCGAAACTGAAATCCTGATTGGGGAACCCGAAACAATTGGCTACGACCCACTCCAGGACGAGCTGGGCTATCTCATTCACGGTGTGGATGATTGGCCAACACTGCGCCTGCCAAAACCCATTGCCGCCGCGGGTGCGTGGGTACACGACAAGCTTGAGCCGGTTATCCCCGATGCCATCGACGGAGGCGAAGCGCCCTTTATCAAGC
>JBKJTS010000234.1:0-5314 GCA_046590885.1 Gammaproteobacteria bacterium | reverse complement strand
TCACGGTTCCGGGTGTACGCTGGCTTCGGCGATTGCTGGGTTGCTGGCGCATGGCATGGAGCCGTTTACGGCGATTCATGAAGCGCAGGAATATACTTGGGAAACGCTCAAGCACGGGTATCGTTTAGGCATGGGGCAATACCTGCCGAACCGTTTGTTCTGGGCCCGTGGAGCTGAAGAAAAAGACGAATAAAACATGAGTTTGCGCGGTTTGTATGCAATTACCAACGGGGATAATGTCCCGAGGCTGCTGGAGCGCGTCGCAGCGGCGATAGCCGGTGGTGCAGTGGTGGTTCAATACCGTGATAAAAGTGCAGATAACTCGCGCCGTGAAAATGAAGCACGTGATTTACTGGTCCTGTGCCGGTCGTATGGCGTACCGCTGATTATTAATGATGATGTGGCGTTGGCTGCCACTATAGGCGCCGATGGCGTGCATCTGGGGTGCGACGATGCGGCGGTGGACGAGGCACAGCAGGTGCTCGGGGACGGGGCGATTATCGGCGTGTCCTGTTACAATAATTTTGATCTGGCCATGGCGGCGCAGCAGGCAGGAGCCAGCTATGTTGCTTTCGGCCGTTTTTTTGCCTCGCACACCAAACCCGATGCCGTACCAGCGAGCCTTGATTTGATTCGGCAGGCTAAGGCGCAATTATCCATTCCAGTGGTAGCAATCGGCGGTATCACTCCAGACAACGCCGCGCCTCTGATTGACGCTGGGGTGGATATGCTGGCGGTGGTGCACGGCATTTTTGGTCAGGCCGACCCTGAACAGGCGGCACGGCGCTATACACAACTTTTTGGCGGTTCTTGCGCTCACCGCACTTGGGCATCCTGCCCGGCGAACATTTGAGGAATCAGCCATGACACGATCACATGAATTATTTGTTAAAGCGCAGCGGCATATTCCCGGTGGTGTAAATTCGCCGGTACGAGCGTTTCGCGGCGTGGGCGGCGAGCCGGTGTTTCTCAAGCGCGGTGCCGGGCCCTATGTGTATGACGAGGATGACCGGCGTTATATTGATTATGTGGGCTCATGGGGGCCGATGATTCTGGGTCATGCTCATCCTGACGTGATAAAAGCTGTGGTCGATACGGCTGCCAATGGCCTGGGTTTTGGCGCGCCCACCGCAATTGAAACCGCCATGGCTGATCTTCTATGTGAGCTAGTCCCGTCGATGGAAATGGTGCGCATGGTAAGCTCTGGTACCGAAGCGACCATGAGCGCGATTCGTCTGGCGCGTGGCGCCACCGGACGCGACAAGATTGTCAAATTCGAAGGCTGTTATCACGGTCATTCCGATTCACTGCTGGTGAAGGCCGGATCGGGCGCGCTGACCCTGGGTGTGCCTTCTTCATCGGGCGTGCCGCTGGCGCTGGCCGAGCACACCATCACGCTCAGTTACAATGATCTGGCGGAAGTCGAAGAGGTCTTCGCCCATGTCGGCCAGCAGATCGCCTGCATCATTGTTGAACCCGTCGCGGGCAATATGAATTGCATCCCACCCCTGCCGGGCTTTCTCGAAGGTCTGCGCAAGGTGTGTGACGATTACGGCGCGGTGCTGATTTTTGACGAAGTAATGACCGGCTTTCGTGTCGCGCTGGGCGGCGCGCAGCAATTCTATGGCGTCACGCCTGATCTCACCACGCTGGGCAAGGTGGTCGGGGGTGGTTTGCCAGTAGGAGCGTTCGGCGGCAAAAAAGCCATCATGCAACACATCGCGCCGCTTGGCCCGGTGTACCAGGCAGGCACATTGTCCGGCAATCCGGTGGCAATGGCGGCGGGCCTGGCGACGCTGAAACAAATCATGAAGCCTGGATTCTTCGCATCGTTATCTACCATGACACAACGCCTTACCGATGGTTTAGAAGCGCGCGCCAAAGCGGCACGGATTCCGCTGTGTACCGCGCAGGTGGGGGGAATGTTCGGCGTGTTCTTCACGGATATCCCCGAGGTGCAATCCTATGCCCAGGTGATGAACTGCAACGTCGATCGCTTCAAGCTGTTTTTCCACGGCATGCTGGAACACGGCGTGTATCTCGCGCCTTCCGCCTTTGAAGCCGGTTTCGTCTCGGCGGCGCACGGCAAGGCGAATATTGATGCGACGCTGGAAGCGGCAGAGCAGGTGTTAGCAGGGCTGTAGCGGTTTTTTATGATCTGCTGAGAGAGAATGCAGGGGTAGCAAAGGTGGCATCCAGGGAGAGCTACGCGTGAGATTGGTAAAAGAATACAGAATGAAATCACGCACCATGCCAGCAACTACCCCATGAAAAAACTCCCCACCACCGTCGTTGTACTTGGCGCCGTGAGTTTCTTTAATGACATCGCCAGCGATATGATTATGCCGCTGCTGCCGATTTTTCTTACGGCCACGTTGGGTGCCGGCCCCGCCGTGTTGGGGTTGATCGAAGGCGTGGCCGAGGCAACGGCGAGTTTGTTGAAGTTGTGGGCGGGACGTTTGGGAGATGCCGGCGTGGGGTATAAGCGTCTGGCATTAACGGGGTATGGCATCTCGAATGTCGTCAGGCCATTGATTGGCTTTGCCGGGAGCTGGCCCACGGTGCTGGCGTTACGTTTTGCTGATCGCATCGGCAAGGGCATACGCACCGCACCGCGCGATGCGTTGCTTGCGGCGGCAGTGGATGCCAGCGAGCGTGGCCGCGCATTTGGTTTTCACCGTTCAATGGATCATGCCGGAGCGACAGTTGGCCCGTTACTGGCCAGTGCCTTGCTGGCGGTGGGTATGGGCATGCAGGACGTGTTTCTGGCATCTGTGGTGCCCGGTGCCCTGGCGGTGCTGTTGCTGGCATTTGGGGTGCGGCGCGATGTCGTGGCCCTACCTTCCTCCGTGGCTACGCCGCTGCCACCGCTACGCTGGTCAGCATTGGATGCGCGTCTGCGCAGTCTGGTGCTGGCGTCCGGGGGCCTGGCGCTGGCGGCGGTGCCTGAGGTCATGCTGATTTTATGGTTGAGCCAGTCGGGCGTGTCGGTGGTATGGATTCCGCTGGTATGGGCTTTGGCACATGGCATACGCTCGCTGGTGGCGTTGCCCGCTGGACGGCTGTCAGACCGCTTCGGCCGCTTGCCTGTGATGCTCACGGGCTGGTTGGCGCGTGCCGTGCTGCTGGGCTGCATCCCGTGGTTTACCGATCTTGCCAGCGTCATAACCCTATTCATGATATATGCGGCGGTCACGGCCAGCACCGAAGGCGCGGAACGGGCGTTCATTGGTGATGTGGCTGACCCTGCCGCCAAAGGTTCGGCGTTTGGTATTTATCACATGACAGTCGGTTTGCTGGCGCTGCCCGGCGCGATCTGGTTTGGCGTGGTGTGGGAGATGCTGGGTAAAGAAACGGCATTTCTTGTATCGGCGGGCTTAACCCTGGTGATGACGGTAGGGTTATGGCATAGCGCGCGACAAGCACAAAAAGCGTTGCCGTGCAGGGATAAGCAAGAACCGCCGACAACGAGCTCCAAGGAATGATACATTATAGGTACTAATCCAATACTCTGCTGTCATCCCGAATGCAGTGAGGGATCTTGGCGATTCCTCGCCGCGCTCGGAATGACGCAGTTTATGTCATCTGTTGCAGCTTCAAGGAGACCACGATGCACTATCGCCGCCTGGGGCGCACCGACCTTAATGTCAGCCTGATTTGCCTGGGCACCATGACCTGGGGTGAACAGAATACAGAAGCCGAAGCGCATCAGCAGCTGGATGCGGCCGTAGCAGCCGGGGTGAATTTTATTGATACGGCGGAAATGTATCCAGTGCCGCCCACAGCGGAAACCTATGGCGCCACGGAAAAATATATTGGCACCTGGTTCAAGAAGCGTCAGCAGCGTGAGAAAGTTATTCTTGCCACTAAAGTCATCGGCCGCTCTGATTTTTCTTATGTACGTGCCGGCACTCAATGTCTGAATCGAAAAAATATCGAAGCCGCCTTAAACGCCAGTCTGCAACGCCTGCAAACCGATTACATTGATCTGTATCAACTGCACTGGCCCGACCGCACCACCAATTATTTTGGCAAGCTGGGTTATGAATATGATCCCAATGACAATCCGATCGCAATCGATGAAACATTAACCGTACTGGGTGATCTGGTGACCGCGGGCAAGGTGCGCCATATCGGGCTATCAAACGAATCACCGTGGGGTGCGATGACCTTTCTGCGCACCGCCGAGCGTCTAGGCTTGCCGCGCGTGGTGAGCATTCAAAATCCTTATTGCCTGTTGAATCGCACCTTTGAAGTGGGTCTTGCTGAGGTTGCGCATCATGAAGATCTAAGCTTGCTTGCCTACTCACCCTTGGGGTTTGGCGTGTTGTCGGGTAAATATCTGCATGGCGCACGCCCTGCGAATGCGCGGCTGACCTTGTTCACGCGCTTTACGCGTTATAACAACCCGATTGTGGTTGCCGCCACCGAGAAATATGTCGAACTTGCGCAGCGTCATGGCCTGGATCCGGCGCAAATGGCGCTGGCATATGTGAACAGCCGGACTTTTCTCACCAGCACTATTATCGGTGCCACTACCCTTGAGCAACTCCGCAACAATATCGCCAGTGTTGACGTCACGTTATCGCCAGAGGTGGTGAGTGCAATTGAAGCGCTCCATCAAGGCCACCCCAACCCTGCTCCTTGATAGGAAACCTTGTTTACATGTTGTTGCGTATGTTGTTGCTAATGTTGTCCAGCAGTTTTCTCTGTGCTGGAGTCTGGGCGAAGCCGGCCATAGACGCGGTAATCCCCCCTAATATTCCCATGGGACATGATGCTGACCTCCTCATGCAGGTAAGGGATGGCATCAACAACCAGTTTGTGATAATGCCCGGTGGGCCGTTCATTAAAAAGACCTTGCCGTTGCCATATCGGCTTTATGACATGGCGGTGTACGAAGGGTTTGGGTTGATCGCCGCAGGCGAGCGGGGATTGCTGGTGGCAGATATCGCTGCGCCTGGTGCGCCAAGAATTGTCGGCAGTTATGCGTCACCAGGCGACGCACAGGGACGTGCGAGTGTCACGGGAGGCACGATGCCGGGAGCGACCAAAATCACACGTGTCGTTGTCGAAAATGATCAGGCATGGGTGGTTAATAACGAAACCGAGATTGTTGTGTTGCATCTTGCCAATCTGGTAAAGCCTGTAATGCTGGGTCGTTATAAGAGTGATCAAACCATCGTAGACATGGTGATGCGGGGTGGTTATGCTTATTTGTTACTTTGCCCTTCAACGCCTGTAATACGCACTGGTAATATAACCACGGCCGGGTGCAATAATAGCACCGATCTTGCCATCATCGACATGCGCA
>JBKJTS010000016.1:0-26919 GCA_046590885.1 Gammaproteobacteria bacterium | reverse complement strand
TTAATTTGGCGCATGAGTTTCAGGGTGGGAGGATCAATCTCCCGGTCAATGAAGTCACGCTTCTCAATGCCCACGCCGTGCTCACCTGATAAAGTCCCGTTTAATTGCAGCACCAAGCTAAACATTCTGTCCAGGCATTTCTCGGCACGGTGCATCTGCAGAGCGTTGTCAGGGTCAACCAGTAAATTAACGTGAATGTTGCCATTGCCCGCATGCCCAAAATTGACAATGGTAATGTCAAACTCTTGCGATAACAGTTCCAGCCCTTCAATCAATTCTGGCATTCTTGATACCGGAACTACAATATCCTCGTTAATTTTTTTCGGCGCAATGGTGCGTAATGCCGGGGATAATGCTTTGCGGGTAGCCCAAATGTCATGCACCTCTTGCTGTGTATGTGCGACTTGAATGTCCAGCAGGCCATCACCTTGCGCAGCACGCGTAATGGCAGCCACCGCTTCATCCATCGCAATCTGAGCACCGTCCACCTCAATTATTAACAATGCGCCCGCGCCGATGGGTAAGTTGGCCTTGGCCGCTCCCGGCGTCCTGCCTCTCGCGACACTAGCGTATCCTTGTGCGTCGGTCGTTTCCGGCGTCCTGCCTCCCACGACACTAGCACGTCCCTGTGCGTCGGAATAATTGCGAATCATTTCAATAGCACGTCCATCAATGAATTCGAGGGCGCAGGGGGTCATCGGTTGGGCCATGATGCGTGAAACCGCCTTGGCCGCGGCACGCATGGTGCTATAAATAACGCGCAGCGTACGTTTGGCTTCGGGTAAAGGTGTTAGCTTGAGGGTGGCTTCGGTAATGATGGCGAGGGTGCCTTCTGAGCCAATCACCAGGCGAGTCAAGTCATATCCCACCACACCTTTGGTGGTGTAAACGCCTAGACGTACTTCGTCACCTGCCCCAGTGACGGCGCGTAACCCTAGTGTGTTTTCACGCGGAGTACCATATTTTACGGCGCGTGGACCCGCAGAGTTATAAGCAAGGTTTCCACCCACGGTGCAATAGGCAGCACTGGTTGGGTCAGGCGGCCAGAAGAATCCATGCTTCCCGGCGGCATCCTGTACTTCCTGATTGGTAACACCTGGCTCGACGACAATCACCCGATTGTCAGGGTCAACGCTTATGATGCGATTCATCCGTTCCAGGGACAAAACCACGCCACCGTGCAGCGGTACTGTTGCCCCTGTGGTGCCGGTGCCACGGCCGCGTGCCACCAGCGCAACCTTGTGCTCATTGCAGAGCAAAACAAGATCACGCACTTGAGTAGCTGTCGTGGCAAATGCTACCAACTCAGGTGCTGCATGACGGCGGCTGTTATCATAACCATAAGGCCAGCAATCTGCGGCCTCGCTGAGCACACAATCGGGCCCAACGATGGTGGCAAGTTGATGCTGGAAGTTGGGCGGTATCATGGGGTATTTAGGTTTAATCAATATACTCAAAGATTTTAATAACCCGCTGTACATCCTTAGTGGTACTTGCAATCTCACTGGCAGTATCTGCTTCGGCATGTGTTACCAGACCCATCAAATATACAACGCCACTGTCGGTAACGACTTTGATGTGATGGGCGGCGATATTTTTGTTGCCAAGCAAATTGCTTTTGACGCGTGTTGTAATCCAGCTGTCTGTGGTATTAATCTGAAAGGCAATAGGTTCACCGATCGTGATTTCATTATGCACGCGCCGAACTTTGTTGATATTGGTAACTCGGTTCACAGCGCGATTGCGTAATTCTTCTGTGGGGGTTTGTCCGGTAAGTAATAAAAGACCATTATAGGCCGTGGCGTTAATGCGCGCTTTGTCAGCCAATTCCTGATCGCCGAAAATTGAATTGATGGCTTTGATTTCAATTGACTGATCTTCTACGAAAGTGCCTGCCGAGCGCCGATCTCCCACCATGGATGCACCAGCGGCACCCCCGGCTACCAGAGCACCGGCGCAACCTTGTAACAAAGCAACCGATAAACATCCGCTGATAAGTAATAATGAAATCTTTTTGTCCACGTTTTAATACTCCTTAAAATTAAGTTGCCACTTTCATGAAGAAGCCTCGAAGGCGTTTTTTATCCACTGAATTTCAAATGTATGTTCAGATAAAACAGTCTGCCTGTGTCCGGGCATACCCTTTATGGTGATAGAGATCACATCAAAGCGAGCCGGGGATTTGGCGGCTGTCTTGTTTGATTGCAAATAGTGTAACGCTGTGGCGGTTAATCTGGCTTGCTTGTAGCGGTTCACACTTTCTGCCCCGCTGCCGAAACGGTTATTGCGTCGATAACGGACTTCCACAAAAACTATGTGGCTGGTGTCACGCATCACCAGATCAATCTCTCCGCGTTTACAACTGTAATTGCGCTCCAGTAAATGTAACCCCAGGTCTTGCAGATAACGGCAGGCCAGATCCTCAGCGGCCCGACCAGTCCCAGCTCCCGTCGGCGTTGTTCTTGAGTCTGGGGGTAAGGGGAGGGAGGGCTCGTCCAAGAGTGGTGGCAGGGCAGCTATGGCAGCACCTTTTCGGTAGTCGTCACTGGTTCCATAAGATGTTCGAGAAGTAACGGTTCGCCTTCGACAAAGCGCGCCCAGCGCGGTTCACGATGGATGCGTTGCGCTTCATCCATGCTGAGATTACCGGTTTCACCGGCCATACGTTCGGTAGGATCGGCCTTCATGCGTGACAGCAGTGGGATCAGGTTATAAGCGTCCACTCCCAGTGCGTAGAGGCGTTTGAACTGTTCAGCAGGCTGCGGCCACAGGCGGGTGATAGCCCGTTGCAGCGGCTGGGGAGATTCCGCATCCAGCACCCAGGGCATATCACTGAACATCACGCCGTTCAGGTCTGTATCGGCATTTCTATCGACTTTGCCGGAGTAAGCGTGTGAGGTGGTATAAACAGGCACGTCACCTGCATAAAAGAATAATAAATGAGGTCGAATCTGCCGCGCGTGCTGCGTAAATGCCGACAGGAATATGAAATCCATATCCTGGCGCCGTTTTGGCAGCTCGGGAATAGCGGGGTCAGCCTTATTCGCGCCGGGACGCGCGCGCGTTTTTGTTTCGGTGACACCCAGCAATTTGCGTAAGGGCGTTGCAAAATCACTGCTGACCGGGTCATAACTCTGTGCATCAATTACACGGCCACCCAATGCTTCAAAACGCGTTTTGAAAGCGTGCAGCACGCGGTCTCCCCAGTCACCTTTTTGCACAAATGCAATGGCATTACGCCGACCTTCGAGCCAGGCACGTTCTGCGGCGGCGCGGGCTTCGTCTTCAGGAGCCAGGCCAAACTGATACAGTTGGTCAAGGGAGCCGCCAAGGGTGCCATCCACGTAATTCAGGGCCAGTGTTGGCACTGTTATGCTGCGTCCCGGCAATTCATCACCGCCATGCGCCAAGGCTTTTACACTTTCCCGATCGAGTGGGCCCACCACGATCTCGGCGCCATCCGTCACGGCCTGGCGATATGCCGCTAACGTGGCAGCGGGGTGTGTACCTGAGTCATAGACCTGAATCACGGGTTGATAAGTTTTGTTGAGGCGATAAAAATACGCCGCAAAAAACCCATCACGCACCGCCTCGGCAGATTTTGCCAGCGGGCCAGACGTGGGCAACAACAAGGCGATGCGGGCTGGTGCCTCTGCTAAACGCGCAGCCTTGCTATTCACCCGTTCAGCAACATTCGCAGCACTGCTTGCATTTACAGCTAGCGCAGTATGGGTTGTTATGCCACTCTCTTCCCTTGCCAGTGCGCAACCTGCAAGGCTGAGTCCGGCACATAGTAATATAAGGCGCGCGCAAATACGCGTCACAAATCAGATATCCGGGCTGGTGTTGATTTCAGTGGCATGTAATGATTATACGCTAACATGATGAGTTCCCATTGTGGTTTTTTAGATCCAGTTGAGGTTTCAGGTTTAATGTCCAAAGGGATACTTTACATTGTAGCGACACCCCTCGGCAATCTTGGCGATATGACGCCGCGGGCGATAGAGACATTGACCCAGGTTCAAGTGATTGCTGCTGAGGATACCCGCCATAGCCTGCCCCTGCTACGGCATTTTGGCATTGTCACTCCCTGCGTCGCTTTGCATGATCACAATGAGCGTGAGCGCAGCACTGAGTTGATTACGCGTCTGCAAGCGGGTGAGAATATAGCTTTGATCAGCGATGCTGGCACGCCATTGATCAGCGACCCCGGTTATCATCTGGTGCGTGCCGCGCGTGAATATGGGCTGCGTATTGTGCCGGTTCCTGGCCCCAGCGCCTTGATTGCGGCGTTGTCGGTTTGCGGGTTGCCTACAGATCGGTTTGTATTTGAAGGATTTTTATCAGCCAAAACGGCTTCGCGACGCCAGCGGCTGGAAGGGCTTAAAAAAGACAGCCGTACTATGGTATTCTTCGAGTCTGGACATCGCATTGTAGAATCCCTGCAGGATATGGCGGAGATAATGGGACCCGAGCGCCGTGCTGTTGTCGCTCGAGAATTGACCAAGGTTTTTGAAACCATTCATGGAGATACCCTGGGTGCATTACGTCAGTGGGTGCAAGCTGATCTCCATCAGCAAAAAGGCGAATTCGTAGTGCTAGTGCAGGGAGTTGAGCGGGCCGAAAATCCAGAAACGGATGCTGAGGCGGAACGAATTGTACGTCTTTTGCTGAATGAATTACCAGTGAAGCGGGCCACCGCACTGGCTGCAAAAATTACCGGGCAAAAAAAGAATTTTTTGTATAGCATGGCGCTTAAGATAGTTGATGACGGTTGATGTGCCATAATTTAGGCATGAGCCGTTTCCGGTTTGTAGTGAATAACTGTTTTACAAAGAATAGTTGAAATATAGGGGCGGGAGGGTGTTCTTTGTTTTCGGTTATTCACTACATTTTATAATGTTTGGCAGGTCGAGTGCGTGAGTTATATGGGTATAAAAAAATGAATTCTAGATTAAATTTCCGCATCAGCAGCCTGCTATTTTTTTTTGGAGTATTTTTTCTGGCAGGGTGCACCGAAAAGCCTGCGGATCCTGTACAGGCCGGGGCGCTTGATCAAAAATTTTATACTCTGATCAAGGCCAGGGATTTTGAGCAGGCATCAATGTTATTTTCAAAAGATGAAGTCCCCCAGCAATGGGAAAGTTACCTGAAAGATCAACATGCCTTGCTTGGTGATTTGATAAGTTATGAAGTTAAAGACACCGTAGTTAATACTATTTTAACTGGCAATGTCTACATCACTCGCTATAAAACCAAATACACCAACGGTGAGGCCAACGAAGTCCTCACTGTACGTGAAGACGTTAATTTTGATGGAATCAAAGTGGTTATGTATAAGGTTAATCCCCGCAAGAAAAATTTGCCTTCACTTCCAAGTGTAACTCCCGCGCCGTAGGCTTACCCTGCCAATCCCGCAAACACATTCTGCACATCATCGTCTTCATCAACGGATTCCAGAAACGCCTCAACTTCCGCGCGTTCCGCATCACTTACCGTTACGGGGTTTTTGGGGCGATAGCCCAACAGAGCAGACCGCACCACAAATCCATACTCGGGTAAAGCGCGGCATACCGCATCCAGATCCATGGGATCGGTGAGAAAAAGGGTGGCGCCATCGTTGGCAGGTTCCAGATCGGAAGCGCCAGCCTCAATGGCGGCAAGCTCTGCGTCGGCCGCTGGGGACTGGGGGGATGCCTCAATCATCCCCAAGTGCTCAAAGTCCCAGGAGACGGAGCCTAACGCACCCAGTTGTCCCTTGCGAAACAGCACGCGAATATTAGACGCAGTGCGGTTAGTATTATCTGTCAGGCACTCGACGATCACAGGAACTCGGTGTGGCGCAAAACCTTCGTAGATGAGCTTCTCGTAGGCAGCCCCGGTGTCGAGCAAACCAGCACCTTTCTTGATGGTGCGCTCAATGGTTTCTCGCGGCATAGATGCTTTCCTGGCCTGTTCCACTGCCAGCCGTAAGCGTGGATTCATATCAGGGTCAGCGCCCGCACGTGCGGCAACGATGATTTCCTTGGATAGTTTGGTAAAGACCCGGCCCTTGGCATTAGCGGCAGCTTCCCTACCTTTTGCTTTCCATTGTGCACCCATGCTTTATCTCTCCTGTATTCATTCGTCTAAGAGCTTATTTAATAGCTCGCTGGAGGGCGCATCGCGGCGTTAAAAGGGTCCTCAAAATGCTCATATACTGCATGTATACTCCGCTTTTATTGGACATTTCGCCTCGCCTTGAGGCGCCTACTTTTGGCGCGTTGGGAACACTTTGCCGCGCTCTTTCCTTGATCGAGTCTATAAACAGCAAGATTAATCGAAAATGGGTATTAATGGTAGCAGCTCTTTTTCATAAATAATTTGCTTACTGTTGGCGCTGCACGGGCTGGTAATGTGAACCCTCAGAAGTCGGGATTTAATTTAGCGGTTTGTCATTCAAACGGTCAGTGTATGGCTACAATTAGCATTTGGTCGGAGGCTTGGACGTGCTAAAGGTTTCACAAAACAAGGTGAGAGAAGCGCCATGAACATACCTTATCCGGGGTTATCAGCTTATGCTAAAGTCATGCTTCGCTAGTTTGTGTCTGGGCTGCAAGTTAAGGGATAAAGGCGATGGGGCACATAGTCCCTGCATGTGGCTGTTCACGTTTAATCATTTTACCGGAAATGCCCCCCGGCCTTCCATACAGCTGCTTTAAGGGAAAGAGGGAGCAATCCGCCCCATCGTCACTTTTTTCAGTAACGGCGCTACTGACTCCATCAACTTCACAGTTGCGTTACTGATGGGCGTGGGTTGAAAGTCAAAGTGACAAATCGTCCCGAACATCTTGCCATTTTCATCCAGTAAAGGGATGCCGCAATACGATCTCACCTCCAACTGTTTTGGGTGATTCTGAAGTCGGTCATCCTGGAGGGATTCAACTGTTGTGAACGTGCTTTGGCTGTTACGGATGAATATGCAATACGAGGCCATTATCGGAATGTCGGGTGTTGACTTTTGCGTGGGGTTCTCACGGTCGTAAAAATAGACATTAGTGAGCGTCTGGTTATCGAAACGATACAGGGAGGTGAAGCGATGCTCCGTTAGCCCATTCAAATAAATGATTGCCCCGCGCACATCGCCATCATTCAGAAGAGTTTTCAGCTGACGCAGGGAGTCTGTAAAATTGGCCATGTTAACGCCTATAGATTCGTAATAAAACCGATTCTAACTACCGGTTCAACGCGCGGCAATTTTTTAACTGGGCTCTAACATAAGAGCAGGATCCGTTCGAGGAACGTAATGTTACGGAAGAACAGGGAGATGGCCTCTAATATACAGGTAATGGATTGGCTCTTTGAGCTATTACAAAATGCTGTTCAAGTGTACCCTCATTTGGGAGGTTTAACAACTTAAATGCTGGACGATGTTGTAGCGTATAGGTCATTATTCGATCAACTAACTTTAGTTCTCGTAATCTAAGCCTCTCTCTAATACGCAAAATAGAGGCAGCCAGAATCAAATGCGACCATTGTATCAGTCACAGGTTTATTAGCGTTGTCGCTAGCCCTTTGCATTTTTTCTACGGTCGCATCCTCGTACCTGCCGGGTGTGGTGACAGTGTAGTCGCGGAACTGTGTAGGCTAAAGGTGCAAACCATTTTTTCAAGGGGCGCGTTAATGTTTAGCGTCAAGTATTCCAATAGCAGCCTAACACCTCATTGGCTTTTGAGAACCTATGGTTTTGTTCACTGCAATTGCCCAGAGCTGACAGTCAGTCTTTCTGTAAAATCCCATAGGCGATTAAAGTTCTTGCCTTCCACACTGTATTCAAGCACAACCCCAACTCCCGTGGTGGTGGTACCGTTGGCGTTGGTAAAGACAAACTCGTCGCTGGGTGTGACATTCACCTGAATCGCCCCAAGCGAAGGCGCTTGGCCGTTGTTCAGGGTATAGGTTTTAGAGTCGACCACCTTGGTTGCCATGCGAGCTTCAGCTAGAGCACCGCTGGATGCGATGAATTTGACTGTGCGAGTGACGTTCAACGTGATTTCCATAATGCCGCTTTCATTGTCTGTGGCGGTCGCCAGCAACTTTACTGTAGCGTTCGGGTTCGCAATAGCGTTCTTGTTTTGCAACTGGCCAGGAACAAAATTGGTAACTTCAACCGCATTCGGGCCAGCACCTTCAACACGCAGGGCGACTGCAGGCTTGGTTGTATCGTTATTCGTGCCTGGATTAAAGGGTACAGGCGTGCAGGCAATTACGCTGGTTATGAGAAGAGCCGCGCTTAAAAGAACTATGGTGGAACGCATGGTAATTCTCCTTGCAATAAATATTTATGATTGCTAATTGATCTTGCTCTGACACCCCCTCGACCATCGCTATTTTTTTCTAGGGTCATCTGCCGGGTTAACATAGTTGATGGCCCACGGCCCAACGCCATGTACCTGAACGATGGTTTCTTCTTTGGTCCACGCAAAATGGTTAGTCTTGGGCTGCATAATTGCGACACTACCCGTCGATAAGGATTTGGTTTTTGACGGATCAAGTTGATCTCCGGTTCCCATGTTGAAGGTGCCAGAAATCACCGTGACATGCTCAATGCCCGGATGCCAGTGGGCGGGGAGTTTATAGTCGGCGGGGAACTTCAGGCGGAAGGTAATGGGCACCGCTTCGCTCAGCGGACCTTCGATCACCGCGACTTTTGCGCCCGGTGGCGCCGACGGAACATCCAGCCATTTAAGCTCATCCGGGGTGACCATCATGTGATGCGCCGACTCGGCCCAACTTGTGGGCACTCCCAGACAGACACTCCCAACAATTATGGACAGGGCAATAAGTATACTCTTCATTGTGTGCTTCTCCTGATGGTGATAGAGCCCCTAAGAAATGATAGCGCGAGCATCGGCTCCGAATACACTCGCTTAAAATAAAGTTGACAGACGTGGCGTTTTTGGCGCGTCTCTCTTGATCGCATATTAGGCATGATTTCAGGCACTCGAAGAAGGCTGACGCCCGAGAATCGCTGAGACCTCGCCCAGCTGCCCTTCAATGGCTTGAAGGCGCGCGTATAATTGGTGGATAGCAAGCTCTGCGCGCACGTTGACTTCGTGATCCACCTCGGCTTCCAGGCGGTCGCGCGCTGCCCCCCGCTTCTGAGACATCATGATGATCGGCGCCTGGATAGCGGCAAGCATTGAGAGTATCAGATTCAGAAAGATGTAAGGATAAGGATCGAAGGCTGCATTGCGCGGACCGAGAATCTCAGTGTTCAACACCGCCCAGAAGAGCAGCCACGCGGCGAAAAGGAGAATGAATGTCCACGAGCCCCCAAACGCCGAAATTACGTCGGCCGCCCGCTCACCGACAGTGCGGTGATCAAAGAACTCTTTGTTGGCGTTGCGCGGGATGTTGATGCGATGTAAGACAGCTTCGATAACTTCGCGTTCGTGGGAGCTCAGGTGTTCCCATTGTTCGCGGAAGAGGCGTTTAGCGACAGTTTCAGGCAACTCGTTCAAAATTTTTCCTTAGGTATTAAAGAGGGTAGACATAGTCTAATGAAGCTGTAGAATAACCCGATTCTGAGTATCGTGCTCTACCTCGGAGAGATTTTTTAAATCTATTTCCTTGCATAACTTGACGGCATCTTTGAGTTGCAATCTCTCGCATGCAGCCTGGCCGTTTGCCGATTAACGCCAGCGTAATCAGCAAGGGTCAGGCCGACTACACGAACCAGTAAACACTGTTCTTGCCAACCATTGGCATAGGTTCACGATTGAGGCGGATTTCGACGAACGTAGTCGTGAAGGGATAAAAGAGACCAAACTTTTTGGTCTCCTGCAGAGCTTTGCTCAGATCAATACGCGCGTCCCATTTGCCTTCCTGATTCATTGCAGTACCATCTTCAAGGATGCGTTCGCTTCCAGCGCCGTGATAAGCGACCAGGTTCGTGCCCGAGCTGGCGATCAGTCGAAGCTCAATATGATTCAGTTTTTCTGGCTTTAATTTGTCGAGATTAACGTGAAAGCAGCGGAGGCTAGCGTCGCGCTTGTACGGATGAACATCGACAGCGAATTGTTGTAAAGCATGTTTCGCGTCAAGGCTGCCATAGAGTTGTACATTCCAATCCGTTATGGGATCACCTCGCTCATCCATAAGTCGTATTACGAATTGCTGCCAACGTGTGACTTTAGCAAGCGCGGATTCCGTGCAGTTCAGCGCATTATTTATCCACGCGGAGAATTGTTTCGCTGACTCAACCGCCAACGCTTTCTGCACAAGTTCCTGTAACAGTTGCGGTGGGCTTGACATGATGGTTCCGTGATTGACTCCATCAATAAAAACCAGGGGGTGCTCCTGATTCGCCCACTCAGATACGTCGATTGATGGCTCCTTGCCGGAAGCGGGTGCGACCATTAGATCGATAGTGACTTTCCGACTATTCAACGCACAACCTGCCCATCGTACAGTTCCGTCGCTACCCTCTTCCTCTGTGACCAGGCTCTTGAGAAACCCGTAATTTGTATTCCCGCAGAACGTGAATACAAATGGCGTCTTGGCTCCCGGTTTGAAACGGGCATTGTCCTTGATCAGATCATCGTGAGCTAAATCCCATGTGAAACGACCGCCAAGCTCGAGACCGTACAAGATTTCGTCGCCTGCTTCCATGAAATCCGGCCCAAGACGCTTACTCCCTTTAAAGATAGAACCGAGCCAGCTCCGTCCCTGGTGGGCGAGTGGAGAGCCGTTCGTAGCCGGAGCAAGTGCGATAAGGTGTTTTAATCGGCTGCGTCGATGGACACCCTCCGCGTAGCTGTTTAACCAGCACCGAATGACAAGCATACCGGTTGAATGCACAATGGCGTCGAACTCCCCATCGGCCGTTAATCCCGCCTCACGAACAAGCGCTCGATCGAAGCCCTCAGCAACATCCTTGATCGTGATCTCATTAGTCAGGCTGACGTAGTTGCCAACGTAAATGCTTGTGATCGGAAGCCCCCACTCACTGATAATTTTTCGCCACTCTTCGAAGCCCTTTGCAGTATCGGAATAACCGTGGATAAGAACAATTGGACGGTTAGGCATGGGTTTTCTCCTGCGGATGGAAACCTGGTCAGAACACATGAGCCGCATCGCCCGGCACGAGAGCAGTGGTCAAGTAAATTTGCACAGTTTATGCGTTAAGCTTTTGCCACCAACCGTTTAATGCGGTATCTTTAGCAGTATGAATGAGGAGTATTACATTATTTTAAACGCCTGCCCCAACCTTGATACGGCGGAGGCGATTGCCAATACCTTGGTGGACGAGGAGCTGGCGGCGTGCGTGAATATCATTCCCGGTGTGCGTTCGGTGTATAGATGGGAAGGCCAGCGTACCACCAGCCAGGAACACCTGCTGCTGATCAAAGCCATGGCCGTCGATTATGAGGCCATCGAAGAAACCATCCTCGAGCTACATCCATATGAACTTCCTGAAATAATTGCTGTCTCTCTAAGTGCAGGTCTGCCCGATTATTTGGACTGGCTGGGTGTGGAAGACGCGCCAGGGTGAGTTGATGATGGTTGATCTAGTATTTTGAATTTAAGCGGGTTTTAGCATGATTCGGCTATTTTTTATGGTGTGGCTTGCGGTCGCAAGCGTGGTCATGCCGCTGGCCGCGTTGGCCAGTGGTTCAAGCAATGATGTCGCTGGGGAAGGCATATTGGGCACCTTGGCACAGCGTTTTGGTTTGTCTTCAGCTCCTTCCAAAGAATTCCTCGATCCCGAACAGGCGTTTGTTTTAACGGTAGATGCCGTTAATGCTTCCACAGTACGCGCGCGCTGGGATATCGCCCCAGGATATTATCTTTACCGCAACAAATTTAGTATTGCCACCGCAGGCGGGGCGGCTGTTAATGCTCAGGATATTACTTCAAGAATTACAGTAGGGGAATTTACCGCGCCGCGCGGTGAGATGAAGGCCGACCCTAACTTCGGCAGCGTCGAAGTTTATCATCAGCCGGTGACACTTCATGTGCCTGTCACCCGCGCTACTGCAACAGCTGCTGCCGAGGAAATTACGCTGGAGGTGCGCTATCAGGGTTGCGCCGACGCGGGTTTTTGCTATCCACCGATTGCCAAGCAGGTAACACTGACATTGCCAGCGGGTAATGCCAGTTTTATTGGGGTGCCCCTGACAGGTGAAACAGGCGCAGCTGAAACAGCGGGTATCGCAACCGATGCGGAACTTCCCGAGCAGGACCGTTATGCCCGCTCACTGGCCAGCGGCAACACTGCACCCACCTTGTTGATGTTCTTTGGTCTGGGCGTGCTGCTGGCGTTCACGCCATGCATGTTCCCGATGATCCCGATTCTTTCCAGCATTATCGTCGGCCAGGGCGCGGGGCTGAGCACGCGCCGCGCATTTTCCCTGTCGCTTACGTACGTACTGGCAATGGCGCTCGCCTACACTGTTGCCGGTGTGCTGGCTGGATTGTTTGGGGGTAATTTGCAGGCGGTATTTCAAAATCCGTGGATACTGGGGAGTTTTGTTGCAGTGTTCGTGCTGCTGGCGTTATCCATGTTTGGTTTTTATGAGCTGCAGTTGCCCAGCCGTTGGCAGAGTAAACTAGCGAATATGAGCAACCAGCAGCGCGGTGGTAGCCATGCGGGTGTGGCGGTGATGGGCCTGTTATCAGCGTTGATTGTTGGCCCGTGCCTGGCCGCACCGCTGGCAGGCGCGCTGATTTATATCGGCCAAAGCGGTGATGCGGTACTGGGTGGCGCAGCGCTGTTTGCATTGAGCATGGGTATGGGGTTGCCGCTGCTGGCGATTGGCACATCTGCAGGTAAGCTATTGCCGCGCGCCGGGGGCTGGATGAATGCCGTCAAAGCAGTGTTTGGGGTATTGCTGCTGGGTGTTGGCGTATGGATGCTAGAGCGCATTGTGCCACCGCAGATTATTATGGTGTTATGGGCCGTGTTACTGATTATTTCAGCGGTCTACATGGGCGCGCTCGAAAAGCTTGCACCTGAAGCGAATGGCTGGCGCAAGCTGTGGAAAGGCGTAGGCGTCGTGCTGTTGATTTATGGCGGTTTGGTATTGTTGGGCGCCGCAAGTGGTGGCAAAGATGTGTTGCGGCCGTTGCCGAACACGGCATTCATGGGTGGGACAACTTTGGCAGAGCAGCCTTTGCCGTTTAAAACCATTAAAGATGTGGCTGATCTGAATCGTGAGCTGGCCGTTGCACAGATGCAGGCCAAGCCCGTGATGCTGGATTTTTATGCAGACTGGTGTGTATCGTGCAAAGAAATGGAAAAAATAACGTTCGCTGACCCTGGCGTACGACAAGCATTGGCAGGAATGGTATTATTGCAGGCCGATGTAACGGCCAACGATGCGCAAGACCAGGCATTGCTCAAGCATTTCGGTATTTTTGGTCCACCGTCTATTATATTTTTTGGTGCAGATGGCGCTGAGCGGCGCACCCGTCGTCTGGTGGGTTTTTTAGAGCCTGCTGCGTTTAAGGCGCATGTGACGGGAATGTTGGCTTCCAACTCTGATAGGGTTTTATGAAAAAAACGGGTTTGATAATCAGTATTCTGCTGTTCTTTGGCATAGGTGTGTGGGGCGTTAAATGGCCGCAAGGCATTCAGGATGCAAGCGCCGCTGTGCCAGGCAGTGTTAATTCCAGTGCAAATCAAGGACGCGCTACGCAATCCGTCAATCCACCTCGTCCCCCGTTTGCGTTACCCGATATGCAGGGTGTGTCGCGTCATATCAAGACGTGGGACGGCAAAGTGGTGGTTGTCAACTTCTGGGCGACGTGGTGTGGACCCTGTCTCAGGGAGATTCCTGCTTTTATTGAGCTGCAAAAAAAGTACGGTGATAAGGGTTTGCAATTTGTAGGGGTTGCATTTGATGATCTGGAGGCGATTCAGGGATTCACCAAAACTTCCAAAATCCAGTTCAATTATCCGATTCTGGTGGGGGAAGATGAAGCCATGACCATCGCGGCCATCTATGGCAACGTCATTGGGGCGCTGCCCTACACAGTCATTATTGATCGGAAGGGCAAAATTGTGCATGGTCAGATTGGTGAAATATCGCGCCGATCTGTTGAAGATATCGTCAAACCCCTTTTATAGAGCTTCAGCATTCATGAATCTTGTTGCTATCTGCATCGAACTTCTGTAAATTTTACATCTACAAATCACTCAGAGAATAAAAAATGGCGATAGTATTGGTGCTGCATGGCCCCAATCTTAACTTATTGGGTGGCCGTGAACCTCAGCATTATGGTCAAACTTCCCTGGCGGTAATCAATACACGTCTGGAATCCCAAGCCCAGGCGGTAGGGCATACGCTGGTGTGTTTTCAAAGTAATGCCGAGCATGATCTGGTTGAACGCATTCACATTGCACAGCAAGAAGCCATAGCGTTTATCATTATCAACCCGGCAGCCTTTACGCACACCAGTGTGGCGCTGCGTGATGCGTTGAGCGCGGTAAAAATCCCGTTTATTGAAGTGCATCTTTCCAATGTGCATGCGCGTGAAGCGTTTCGCCATCATTCCTATTTTTCTGATCTGGCCGTGGGAGTGATTAGCGGCTTTGGTCCACAGAGTTATGAGTTGGCTTTGCAGGCGGCATTGGTCAGATTGCCTGCGAACTGAAAATTTTTTTTCGGTTCGATGTCTTCTGAATTGATTCCCCGCTGCTTACCTGGGAGCGCCTCCTGTTGGCGCTGCGATTATTATCATCCCGAACGAAGTGCGGGATCTTTCTTAAGATTCCTCGCTGTGCCTGGAATGACATAAAATTTTATTGATATGGATGGATTATGGATATACGTAAAGTCAAGAAATTAATCGAATTGCTGGAGGAATCCGGCATTTCCGAAATTGAAATTCGTGAAGGCGAAGAAACGGTACGGATTAGCCGCCATAGCCAGGGTACTGCGCCCATGGTATATAGTCAGGCGCCGATCTCCATGTCTGCCATCGCCGCGTCTGTCGCGGCTCCTTCGGCCCCTGCCGTTGTAGCGCCCGCCATACCAGCGGGGCATGCTGTGATGTCGCCTATGGTAGGCTCCTTCTACCGCGCAGCGGCGCCGGGGAGCAAGCCTTTTGTCGAAGTTGGTCAACGCGTTAACGTCGGCGACGTTGTCTGTATTATTGAAGCCATGAAAATGCTCAATCAGATTGAATCGGACAAGGCTGGGGTCATTACTGCGATTCTGGTAGAAAATGGTGAGCCGGTAGAGTACGGTGAACCGCTATTTGTTATTGAGTAAGTCTTGAGTAAACCAGAGACTACGTGGGCATGTTATTCCCTTCCTGATGATTTCATAGTGAGCCTGATGAATGCTTGAAAAAGTTGTTATTGCCAATCGGGGTGAAATCGCATTACGTATTTTGCGTGCATGCCGTGAGCTGGGTATTAAAACTGTCGCGGTCCATTCTGCCGCGGATCGGGATCTGAAACATGTACTACTGGCAGATGAGTCAGTGTGTATTGGCCCTGCAGCGTCTGCGCTAAGTTATTTGAATATTCCTGCGTTGATCAGTGCTGCCGAAGTTACCGATGCGGTGGCGATACATCCTGGGTATGGTTTTTTATCTGAAAACGCTGATTTTGCCGAGCGTGTTGAGCAAAGTGGTTTTATTTTTATTGGCCCACGTCCTGAGACCATTCGTTTGATGGGCGACAAAATCTCGGCGATTGCCGCTATGAAAAAGGCCGGTGTGCCATGTGTGCCGGGCTCCGATGGCCCGTTGCCAGAAGATGAAAATGAAGTCCGCGCACTGGCACGCAAGATTGGTTATCCCATCATTATTAAGGCTGCTGGAGGTGGGGGTGGGCGTGGCATGCGTGTGGTGCATAGCGATGCTGCCCTATTGCAGGCAGTGTCACTGACACGTGCTGAAGCAGGCAGTGCATTTGGCAATTCCACGGTGTACATGGAAAAGTTTCTCGAAAATCCACGGCACATCGAATTTCAGGTGCTGGCTGATCAGCACGGTAATGCCATTCATCTGGGCGAGCGCGAATGTTCCATGCAGCGCCGCCATCAAAAGGTTCTTGAAGAATCCCCGGCGCCAGGGTTGTCCGAAAAATTACGGAAGAGCATGGGAGAAGTCTGTGCCAAGGCCTGCCGCACCATCGGCTATCGCGGTGCGGGCACCTTCGAATTTCTCTATGAAAATGAAGAGTTTTATTTCATTGAAATGAATACGCGCGTGCAGGTGGAGCATCCTGTCACCGAGATGGTTACAGGTGTAGATATTGTCAAAGAGCAATTACGCATTGCAGCAGGTGAAGAATTATCTCATCGCCAGAAAGATATTGTGATACGGGGACATGCCGTTGAGTGTCGTATTAATGCTGAAGATTCAGTAAAATTCATCCCCTCACCGGGCTTGATTACGCGCTTCCACGCTCCAGGTGGCCCAGGTGTACGTGTTGATTCGCATGTTTATACCGGTTATAAGGTGCCGCCCCATTATGATTCCATGATCGGCAAGCTCATCACACACGGGGACACACGCGACTCGGCACTGGCGCGCATGCGTACCGCGCTTAGTGAAATTATTGTGGAAGGCATTAACACCAACATTCTGTTGCATAGAAATATTTTGAATGATGCCGCGTTTATCGCAGGTGGTACTAATATTCATTATCTGGAAAAGAAGCTGGGGTTGTAACCCCTGACGCATGCCCTGGCTACAACTTAAACTTGCCTCTACCCCTGATGCGGCCCAGTGCCTGAGTGATTCGTTGAGCGATGCAGGCGCACTTGCTGTTACCCTGCAAGATGCTGCTGATCAACCTCTTTATGAGCCACCCCCCGGCGCCACACCGTTGTGGAGCCAGACCTGGGTTACCGGATTGTTTGATGCTGATGCCGATCTGCAACTCGTGCTTGCCTGTCTGCGGAGTGCGTTAGGTGAGCATGATTTGCCCTATGTCATCAGCCCACTCGAAGATAAAGACTGGGAACGTGAATGGATGGATAACTACCATCCGATGCGTTTTGGCAAGCGCTTGTGGATCTGCCCGAGTTGGCATCAGCCCCCTGATGTTGATGCCGTCACCGTCATGCTCGATCCCGGTTTGGCGTTTGGGACGGGCACGCATCCTACCACCGCGTTATGTCTGGAGTGGCTGGATGAGCATGATGTTATCGGCAAGCATATCATCGACTATGGTTGCGGCTCCGGCATACTTGCTGTGGCGGCCGCCAAGCTCGGTGCACAGCAGGTGTGGGCTGTGGATTATGATCCGCAGGCATTGCACGCAACTACACTCAATGCTGAAAAAAATGCCGTCAACGCTCTTATCCACCCAGTATTGCCCAATGATTTGCCGCACGAAACCACAGACATTATGCTGGCCAACATTTTGGCTGGCCCATTAATTGAACTTGCCCCCTTGTTTGCCGAACGGGTGTGTCCCGGTGGTGCAATTGTTTTATCCGGCATTCTCAATACCCAGGCTGATGCCGTCATGCAACGCTACCAACTCTGGTTTGATATGTTTCCCGCAACAGAGCGTGACGAGTGGATGCGTTTGAGTGGGGTACGCAAAGAGATATAAAGCATATCCAATCTTTATATTCACTTCTATAATGCCGTGTAAAATGATATTTAAAATCGCCAAAGAAAATGACGCTGCTCAAATTACCGGATTGGTAAACGCTGCTTACCGGGGCGACTCAAGTCGTCAAGGCTGGACTACCGAGGCAGATTTACTGGGCGGGCAAAGGACAGATCTGGAGGCGATTCTGGAAATCCTTAATACGCCTGACAATGTATTTTTGCTGTGTTTTTTAGATCAGGCGTTGATTGGCAGTGTGCATCTACGGCGCGAACATAAGAATTGCTACCTGGGTATGTTTGTTGTGAAACCCGCAAGTCAGGCGCAAGGGTTTGGTAAAACATGTCTTTTGCATGCAGAAACGTTTTCTCGTGAAGAATGGCAGTGTGAAAGGATAACTATGACGGTTATTGCGTTGAGAACGGAATTGATCCAGTGGTATGAGCGCCGGGGTTATGTGCGTACGGGTGAATGGGTGGATTTTCCTTATGGCAATGAGCGATTTGGGATTCCTTTCCGTGAGGATTTGCAATTGTGTGTATTGCAGAAAACATTCAATGATTTGTAATTTACGTTGTGTCTTTTTCTTTCCATGCCATTGCCTGTTGATACATTGTTATATATTTCTTGGCACTGTGTTTCCAGCCAAAATCCTGTTTCATGCCAGTACTCACGACTTGCTGCCAGAGCCTCTGATTTTTGTATAGCGTAAGCGCGCGTTCGAGGGCAATGAGCAGGGCGGGTGAGGTGGCTTCACTAAATACGATGCCGGTGGCGGTGCGGTTTTTTAATGTTTCTGGTGTGGCATCGACTACGGTGTCCGCGAGGCCCCCTGTGCGGCGCACGACGGGCACGGTACCGTAGCGGAGACTATAAATTTGATTGAGTCCGCACGGCTCGAAAAGTGAAGGCATGACAAACAGATCTGCGCCGCTTTCGATGAGGTGTGCGAGTGCTTCATTGAAGCCGATCTGTGTTGCGACTTGCGTTGGATATTGTGCTGCAAGTGCGCTGAAAATGCTTTCAAAGCGAGGTTCGCCATTGCCGAGCATGATAAACTGGATCTTATGATATAAAGGGTGCCGCAATAATTCAGGCAGGCTATTGAGCAACAGATCAATACCTTTTTGTTCGACGAGACGGCTGACGAGGGCGATGATAGGAATGTCTGCCGCGATAGGCAGGCCAACCTGGCGTTGCAGCGCGGCTTTGTTAGCGGCTTTGTTGTGCAGCGATTGTGCGTTGTAGTTAAAGGGTATTAGAGTGTCGTGTTGTGGATCCCATTGCGTATAGTCGGCGCCGTTAAGAATCCCAGTGAGGCGTGCTGCGCGTTGGTTGAGTAGGCCGTCCAGCCCACAACCGTACGCAGGCGTGCGAATTTCCTGAGCATAGGTAGGACTGACGGTACTGATCATGTCGGCATGCGCCAAGCCACCTTTGATGAAAGACACCTGCCCGTAAAATTCCAGGTTATCGATGCCCCATAAAGACGCGGGTAAATTGAGCGCGGCGAATGTTTCCGCAGGAAACAGTCCCTGATACGCAAGATTATGCACGGTGAAGACCGTGGCGGGGCGCGTGGCTTCGAGTGACAGCAATGCGGGAATAAGGCCGCATTGCCAGTCGTTGCAATGCACGATATCCGGTTGCCATGCCAAGCCCGCCTTGTTCAGGGCGACGGCGACAACAACGCGTGCAAACAGTGCAAAGCGTTGCGCGTTGTCGGGCCAGTCAGTACCTTGCGGGTTCATGTAAGGATTGCCGGGACGATCAAAATAATCGGGAGCATCCACCAGCCATATTTTTACTTTACTGTTGGGCAGGGTGCCTTCAAGCAGGCGCACCCCAGAAGGGAAACCAGCCAGCATGGGATGGATACGGGTAAGTTTGCCAGCACGTATGATTAAATCGTGATAGGCAGGCATGATGATGCACACATCCTGGCGTTGTGCCTGGAGTGCAATCGGCAGACTTCCCGCCACATCACCGAGGCCCCCAGTTTTAATTAATGGGTGCGCTTCGCTGGCGGCGAATAATATTTTATGGGTTGGCATTTTATTTAGTTTGCATTGACTCTTGGGGAAACGCTGATTAAATCAGGATATGTCATTTCGCCGCTCCTGCGCATCCATGCGCTCGCGGCACTTGTGCATCCCTGCACATCGAACCAACGGAGAAATCTTCTTTTCGAACGAATGTGAGAGATCTTCAAGGTCGAAATGACACATTAATCAGCACTTCCTTAATCGTATTTCTTGATTTTATCGCGCCATTGCCGCGCGTTTTCCAAAATCGCATGCTCATCGAGTGTTGTCAGCACTCGCTCCTTTAACAGATGCTTTCCTGCTACCCACACATCAGTCACTTTATCGCGGCCGGTGGCGTAGACCAATTGTGAGATGGGATGATAAATGGGCTGGGTTTCAATGCTCCCCAGATGCACAGCGGTGATGTCAGCAGCTTTGCCGGGCAGCAATGAACCGATATCTTCATCCAGCCCCAGTGCCTTGGCACCGTTGAGTGTAGCCATGCGTAATGCAGTGGCGGCAGGGACTGCGCTGGCATTACCGGCGACGGCTTTGGCGAGCAGGGCAGCGGTGCGCATTTCGCTGAACATGTCGAGGTCGTTATTGCTGGCGGCGCCATCGGTGCCAATGGCGACATTCACGCCCGCCTCTATGAGCTTGTGCACGGGACAAAAACCGCTGGCGAGTTTCAAGTTGGACTCCGGGCAATGGACGACATGCGCACCGCTTACAGCGTAACGGATGATTTCATCATCGGTGAGGTGTGTCATGTGTACGCCGACAAGATGTGGTGACAGCAATCCTAGCTGTTCGAGGCGCTGCAAGGGGCGGGTGTGGTAGTGCGTGAGCCCTTGATTAATTTCATCGATGGTTTCGTGGATGTGCATATGAATCGGAAGATCCAGTTCATCAGCATAGGTGCGAATCTTCTCCAGAGGAGCGTTAGACACTGTGTAGGGTGCGTGCGGGGCAAACGCAGTGCGCACCAGCGGATGACCGCGATAACGATCATGCAGCGCTAAACCTTTGTTAATATATTCTTCTGCACTGGCTGCCCATACCGTCGGAAAGTCGATGACAAGCAGCCCGACTGTGGCGCGCATCTGGCATTCTTCGGCCATGCGTGCGGTTTCATCGGGGAAAAAATACATATCATTAAAACAGGTAATACCACCACGTAACATTTCTGCGATGGCAAGCTGCGTGCCATGGCGAGCGAATTCCGTGCTCACCCATGCGCCTTCGGCAGGCCAGATGTGATTGTTTAGCCATTCCATGAGCGGCACGTCATCCGCCAGGCCACGAAACAATGACATGGAGGCATGGGTGTGAGCATTCACCAAGCCTGGAATCAGCGCGTGCTCGCTCAGATTGAGCGTAGTACTGGCTTGATAAATCGACGTGGCCTGCGCGGTGGGCAGCAGCGCAACGATGCGTCCTTCATGGATGGCTATGCTGTGATGGTCGAGTACGGTGTTATCAGGTTCAACGGGAATGATCCAGCGCGCGTGGATGAGCGTGTCTATAGCAAGCATAGGAGACCCTGGCGATTAGATTTTACCGTCAGTATAGCGCTATTCACGCATCACTGCGAAGATCTCCACCTGCCGGTTACGTTCACGGCCCGCGCGGCTCCACGGTTCGTCTACTGGCTGATCTTCGCCGTGACCTGCAAGCTGAATCAAATCGGCGGGCACGCCTTTGGTAATCAGGTAATTGCGCACGACGTTGGAACGCCGATCAGATAGTTGGTAATTTTTGGCACGGCGGCCCGTCTCATCAGTATGTCCTGCAATCAGCACGCGTTGCAGCGACAGATTATTGCGCAAATATCTGGCGGTATCATCAAGAAAGGTTTTCGCATCGGTCTTAAGGACGGCCTTGCCGATGTCAAACAACACCCCGTTCAACGGAATAAACTGAAATGGCGGCGTGTTGTTGGCGGGCAGGGGGTCGGCATAGGCCGTACACAGCCAGGCAACACATACGATTTTTGCGAAAACAATTCTCATTCTCATCTGCATAGGTGTCCTGTAAGCGGATGCTGTGTAATATAAAGGGATGTGTCTACATCATAGCGGCGCTTCCGCGCATTTTTTTACCCAAAAGCGCTGCAATCCCTTTATCATGCACACTTTAAACAAAATTCAGACGGCCAATAACTATGACCTATCATCATGACTCGATACGCGCTGTGGAATGGGCCAATGGCGCCCTGAAATTGCTGGATCAACGTTTATTACCCCAGCAACGTACCTATGTGGTGCTGGAAAATGTTCAGGATACTGCTCAAGCTATTACGGATATGGTGGTACGTGGTGCGCCTGCCATCGGAGTAACGGCAGCGTACGGCGTCGTGCTGGCAGCGCGTGCCTGTCATGCGCGGTCGCCTACGACCTGGAAGCGCGACATCGAGGCTGATCTGGAAGTGCTGGCGTGTTCGCGTCCCACGGCGGTTAATCTGTTCTGGGCGCTGGATCGTATGCGCGGCACCCTGGTCAATGTGGAAGGTGACCCTTACGAACCCCTATTGGCCGAAGCGCGACGCATACATGAAGAAGACATTGCCGCTAATCGCCACATGGGCTTCCTTGGTGCGGCGCTGATCGCCGATTCACTCCGGCCATCCGGTGCCGGTTCAATCCCAGGTTCATGTGCCGTGCTCACGCATTGCAATACTGGCTCATTGGCGACGGGGGGATACGGCACTGCCCTGGGCGTGATCCGTGCTGCGTACGCGGCGGGCAGCATAAACCAGGTATTCGCCGACGAAACCCGGCCGTGGATGCAGGGCGCGCGCCTCACTGCGTGGGAACTGGTAGAAGATAATATCCCCGTCACCCTGGTGGTGGAAGGCGCGGGGGCACATCTGATGAAACAGGGCATAGTACGTTGGGTGATTGTTGGTGCCGACCGCATTACCGCCAATGGCGATACTGCCAATAAAATTGGCACCTACAATCTGGCCGTAGTGGCTCGGTATCACGGCGTCAAGTTTATGGTAGTGGCGCCAACCTCAACAATAGACATGGCGTTAAGCAACGGCGCGGGCATTCCCATTGAAGTCCGCTCGACCGATGAAATATTAAGCCACGCCGGCAACCGCGTCGCGGCGCAAGGTGCCGCCGCCTGGAACCCGGCCTTTGATGTAACGCCTGCGGAATTGATTGACGCTATTGTCACGGAGCGTGGCATCGTGTTATCCCCCACACCGCAAAAAATGGCCATCATGATGCGCAGCGGATAACCGCACTCGTGGATACCCTGCTGCTGTATTTGCTGCTAGGCGTATTTGCCGGCACCCTGGCGGGTCTGCTTGGCGTAGGTGGTGGATTAGTGATGGTGCCGGTGCTGGTGTTTATTTTTCAGGGACAGGCTATGCCTGGCGCGGTTATCATGCACATGGCGCTCGGCACTTCGCTCGCTATCATCATGCTCACCTCACTGTCGTCCATCCGTGCCCACCAGCAACGTGGCGCCGTGCTATGGGCGGTGTGCGGGCGCTTAACGCCCGGCATTGTGCTTGGCGCGCTCAGCGGCGCGGTGGTGGCAGATGCACTGCCCGACGCGGTGCTAAAGCCGGTATTTGGCATTTTCGAATTGCTGGTAGCGCTGCAAATGTGGCTGGGGGTGCGGCCATCAATGCAACGCAGCTTGCCGGATTGGCCGGGTATGAGCGTGGCAGGTTGGGTGATCGGTACCGTCTCGGCGATTGTCGGCATTGGCGGTGGCACACTCACCGTGCCGTTTCTCACTTGGTGTCGAGTCGGCATTCATAACGCGGTGGCAACCTCAGCCGCATGTGGTTTACCGATTGCAGTGGCAGGCACACTCGGTTTTATCGCCACTGGATGGAATGAAACCGGACTGCCTGACAGGAGTAGTGGCTATGTTTACTGGCCTGCATTTGCAGCGGTAGCCATCACCAGTATACTGTTCGCACCCCTCGGCGCACGGCTAGCCCACGCACTGCCTGCCGACAAGCTCAAAAAGTTTTTCGCAATCTTTCTGGCGATTTTAGGCATCAGAATGTTGGTAGCTTGAAGGTGGGTCTTTGCATGCTCTGTTTAGGCGGGCGTTCTGCGTTCATTAGCGCTTCCAGCTCCGCAAAATTATGCACCCTGCCGGTAGGCAGGATTTCAACACCCAATTGTCTGCCAATATGCGACGTGGAAAAAATGCCCCGCACAATTTCGCTGTTTGACACATGGGTACCCATCGCGTGAGCGATGAGGGGCTGAGTAGGAACCGCAGTTTCAACCACGAGCGCATGCTGACGACCCGCCTCTTTGAGTGTGAGAATAATGTCGCCGATGTTGGCGCGTAACACATCGCTGATTTTCAGCACCTGCATATGCTCAGCAGGTGTCATGATATGCTCCACCAGCACTGAATCTCGCGGTATACGCGATTCCGCCGCATAATTTACGGGTTTTTCACCCATAATGTCACGCGCTGTAATGACGCCGAGAATGATGTCATCGCCATCGGTCACTAGCAACAACCGTACCTCAGCATAAATCATTTTTTGCAGCGCAGTATTGACGGGAGTAGTGGGCGCAATAGTTACTGCTTTAACGCGCCGCAAATCAGTCATGGCATCCAGCGCCGGGCTGCTCAAGCGCACCGTTTCGGGCGCACCTTGAGAATTACGGTAAAACGAAGTAAATGGACTGAATTTGTAAGACGGAAGAACATGATAAGGACTTTGCATGGCTGCACCCCTCATGAATAGGAAGTCCGAGCTTACCACATTTTCGCAGAGTTTGACTATCATAGGGTCACGTCTTGAATTTTGACATTTTTGGCCGGACCAGGCCTTCAAAACAACCTATTATCAGATGTGATAGCTGACCCCTCTTGATGGTATAATGCCGTGCTTTATTGAATTCTTACTGCCCCAGCTTTTCGTCATTAACATTATGGCTATTCTGTAACCATGTCTAACCCTGCATCCCATCCCATCCAGGCCGTGCGCGGCATGAACGACATTTTGCCCGAGCACGCGAGTTACTGGCAGTGGGTGGAAGACAGTGTGCGTAATGTGCTCATTCATTATGGCTATAGCGAAATGCGCCTGCCAATTGTGGAAAAAACCGAATTGTTTTTGCGCACCCTTGGCGAAGTGACGGATATAGTGGAAAAGGAAATGTATACCTTTGCTGACCGCAACGGTGATAGTTTGACCTTGCGACCCGAGGGCACCGCCGGCTGCGTGCGTGCGGCGATTGAAAATGGTTTGCTGCATAACCAGGTGCAACGTCTCTGGTATAAAGGGCCGATGTTTCGTCATGAGCGTCCCCAGCAAGGCCGTTACCGCCAGTTTTACCAGGTCGGTGCTGAAACTTTCGGCATGGCGGGGCCAGATATCGATGCAGAGTTGATATTGATGACGGCGCGGCTCTGGCGGCTGCTCGGCGTGTATGACAGTCTCGTATTACAACTGAATTCTTTGGGCACCTCGCAAACGCGTGCCGCGTACCGCGAAAAATTGGTTACCTATTTTTCAGCACATGCGGCACAGCTTGATGAAGATAGCACGCGGCGTTTATATGCCAATCCATTGCGGATTCTCGACAGTAAAAATCCACAGATGCAAACATTAATCGCGGGTGCGCCGCAGTTGCTGGATCATCTTGACGACGAATCACGCGCCCATTTTTCCAGGCTGTGTGCGATGCTGGATACGGCAGGTGTGACATATATTGTGAATCCGCGCCTGGTGCGTGGATTGGATTATTATGGTAAAACGGTTTTTGAATGGGTAACGACCCGTTTGGGCGCGCAGGGCACGGTTTGCGCGGGGGGGCGTTATGATGTGCTGGTGGAAGAGTTGGGTGGCAAGTCCACGCCGGCGGCGGGTTTTGCTATGGGTATGGAGCGACTGGTGACCCTGCTGATGGAAACCGGTGGGACACCGCCCTTGATTGCGCCGCATGCTTATATGATAGTTGCTGGCGAGGCGGCAGAGCAGCGGGCCATGGCGCTGGCGGAAACATTGCGCTATGGCATTCCACATTTACGTCTGACGGTGAACTGTGGTGGTGGCAGTTTCAAAAGCCAATTCAAAAAAGCGGACAAGAGCGGCGCCCAATATGCGCTATTATTGGGTGAAGATGAAATGGTGCGTGGGGAGATTGGTATAAAATCGCTACGTGCCACACCGATAAACCCCCAAGCGCAACAAACTATTGCCCAGAAAGATTTGATCAACGCATTGTTAAACATTATTAAGGAGTGATGAGTGGAAGGCTATGCAACAGAAAATGAAAAATTTGAAGCATTCAGGCAATGGTGGAAGAACAACGGCACATTGACCAGCGTAGCGCTGGTATTGATGATTGCTGGCTTGATAGGAACACAATGGTGGCGTACGCAGACCGTGGCGCAGGCGGAAGCGGCTTCCGCTGATTACCAGCTACTTATTCAAGGGTTGTCCGAGAATAATGCGCAGGTGGTGCAGCAGCGTGCCTCCCACATTATCAGTCAGTTCAGTTCCACCCCTTATGCGCCACTTGCAGCACTCGCATTGGCGAAAACAAAACTTGAACAGGGTGATAAAAAAGCGGCGCGCACGCATTTGCAATGGGTGATGGAGCATGCCAATCAACCAGCGCTTAAATCCGTGGCGCGGTTACGTCTGGCAAAGATTATTTATTCTGAAGGCGAATATCCCGTAGCATTGAACTTACTAAGCGCCGATAATTCCGATAGCTTTGTCTCTGGCTATGAAGAGCTGAAAGGTGATATTAAGCTGGCTATGAAAAATCCCAGCGAAGCGCGTGCTGCTTACACCCGTGCCTTGGCGGCGTTGCCTGAAAACAACCAGGAGCGGACGCAGCTGCAAATGAAGCTTGATGATATTGGAGTTAAACATTGATGCGTGGGGCGTTAGGCATTACCGGGGCGAGCATTATTCTGGTGTTGTTATCAGGCGGATGCAGTTCCACGCCTGATGTTGATCCGCCTGCCAAACTTGTGTCCTTGGAGTCTGCAGTCCCAGTCCGGGTGCTGTGGTCTCAAAACCTGTGGTCCAAGCTCACAGGACATGATCTGCGTTTTGCACCATTGCTACACGGTGATCGATTGTTTGTTGCAGATAACAAAGGCCAGGTACGCTGTCTTAATGCACAGAATGGCCGTACTGTCTGGGAAGTTAAAACCGGTGTTCGTATCGCATCCGGGCCCAGTTTGAGCAGTGAACCCGGCGGTGGTTTGTTGTTATTTGGTACCCATGATGCCGAAGTGCTGGCGTTGCGCATGGATGATGGCGTAATGGTATGGCGAAGCACCGTGTCCAGTGAAGTGCTGGCGCCGCCGCGTGCATCA
>JBKJTS010000280.1:0-4591 GCA_046590885.1 Gammaproteobacteria bacterium | reverse complement strand
AGGCATCTAGCAAGAATAACGTGAACAATTAGGATTTAGCACTTGGAAGGATAGAGTAGTTCCATTCGCCGTGGAATTCGTCTGGCTGAAGATGAACGCGTTTCATGGCTTCATCGGATACAGTTTGTCCTTTGGGGTAGGAAGATGTGTCGATTTCGGCGCGGATCTTTAGGCCCTTCTCGGTGGTGGTGTGACCGATCAGATCGACGATGACCGCGAGGCTTTCGAGCGGTCTGCCGCGCCAGTTCTGGGTGATGTGGCAGAACATACGATGCTCGATTTTGTTCCACTTGCTAGTGCCTGGAGGCAGATGCCGGACTTGCAAGGTGAGTCCGGTTTCATCCGCGAAACGCTGGAGCGCCACCTTCCAAAGACGAACGCGGTACCCGTTGCTGCCGCCACAATCGGCGGTGATCAGAAGGCGTTTGGCCTTCGGATAGATCGGCTCTCCCATTTGCCGCCACCAACGGCGGATGCTTTCCACGGCGAACTCCGCCGTGTCGTGATCAATTCCCACGCTGACCCAGCCTTGATTGGCCGCCAGATCGTAGACGCCGTAGGGCGCGGCTTTGCCCAGCACCGGATCTTTAAAATCATGTACGCGGACTTCGACAGGCGTCTTCTTTTTCTGCCACTCCTGGCCCGCGTTCTTGAAATCGCCCACCAATTCCTTCTTTTTTGTATCCACACTGATGACTGGTTGACGAGCTTTCATGGCGGCCTGTACCTGCGTGTTCAGGAATTGAAACTGCGCATCCCGGTCTGGATGCTGTGCCCCTTCGCGGGTCTTGCGCACGCTCTGGAGAGAATAACCCTCGCCGGTCAATAGGTCGCAAACCGTACGCTGCGAGACAGGGTGGCCACTCGTGTTGAGTTCTTGCGCAAGCTTGGTCGTGCTCTTGCTTGTCCAACGCAAGGGGGACTCTGGATCGCCTCGCGTCACAGGATCAACCAGCTTGTTCAGCGCTCCCAGCAAACCTGGATCTTTGTCCGTCAACTTCTTCCGCCCAGCACCGCTTCGCCGAATCCGGTTCGGCTCCGGCGCTACCGCCGCGCTCTCCAACTCCGCCATCCCCGCATGGATCGTCGTCCGGCTTAGTTCCGTTGCACGTGCTACTGCGCTCACGCCTCCATAGCCCAGCGATAGCGCTTCATTCGCGGCCCACAGCCGCAAGCTCGCCTCATTCAAATGTGGCCGGATACGCTCGAACTTCTCTGCAAGAGATACGCTGAGGCGAGTCACTTCCTAGATATAGCACAATCATGTTAGTTGTTCACGTTATTATTGCTAGGTGCCTAACGTATTCATGAAGCCTCAAGCAGCAACAACTCGAGAGGTTGGCGAGTTGCATATTGAGATCGGCGCGGGTGAACTTTTATTGGAAAGGTTTGGCCGATGACCCCCAATAATATTGGAAGTCGAGAAGGCGTTCTGCCAACTGGGGAAGGCCAGAGAAGTCGTTTGGGGTAAGATCCTTTCGTTGGACGATGGAGAAGTAAATCTCTATTGGGTTAAGGCAACTTGCATGGACCGGGCCGTGAACCGGGGTCAATCGTGGGAACTGTTGTTTGAGCCGCGAGGGTGTACAAAGGATTGTGTAAACGCGGTTCTCAATAAGACGAGGATAGGAGAAGCAAATGACGATAAGAAAAGACTTGATAGACGAACTGATCGCAACCAGCGGCGGGAGCCTTATAGGACCCGACGGGCTGGTGAAGCAGCGCACCAAAGCATAGGTCGAGCGGATGTTGGCTGGGGAGCTGAATTACCACATGGGCTACGAGAAACACGATGTAGCCGGGAATGGAAGCGGCAACTGGCGCAACGGCAAGAGACAGAAGACGTTGAGAGGCGAAGCCGGAGAGATGAGAATCGATGTGCCGCGGGACCGCAACGGCACCTTCGAAACCAAGCTTATCGAGAAGCATCAAACGCGCTTTGAGGGATTCGACGCCAAGATTCTCTCGATGTATGCGCTGGGCATGACGGTGCTGGACATGTAGGGAGTGGAGGTAAGTCCGACTAATCTCAGAGGTGACCGCCAGCGTCTTGGAGGAAGTCAAGGCGTGGCAGGGCCGGGGGCTCGAGGCTCTGTACCCGATGGTGTACCTGGATGCGCTGATGGTCAAGATGAGGCACGAGGGCAAGGTGGAGAACCGGGCGATCTATACGGCGATCGGCATCAACCTGGAAGGTCCGAAGTCGGTGCTGGGCTTGTGGGCGAGCGGCAACGAGGGTGCCAAGCACTGGATGAGTGTGTTGACCCAACTGAAGAATCGCGGCCTCCAGGATGTCTTTGTGATCTGCACCGATGGGCTGAAAGGCTTCCCCGAAGCGATTGAGGCTGTCTTCCCCAGCACACTGGTGCAAACCTGCATCGTGCATCTCATCCGGTCGAGCTTGAAGTTCGTGAGTTGGAAGGAGCGCAAAGCTATAGCCGACGATCTTAAGTTCATCTACAAGGCAGCCACGGCGGATCGGGCCGAAGCGGCACTGGCCGAGTTCCGGCGGAAGTATCCCCAGCACCAGGTGGTCGCCGACGTCTGGCAACGCAACTGGGAACGGGTAATCCCGTTCTTCGATTTCCCGGAAGAGATCCGCAAGATCATCTATACGACAAACGCGGTCGAGTCCCTGCACATGAGGTGACGAAGAACCGAGGATCGTTTCCAACCCAGGAAGCAGCCATGAAGCTGCTGTACCTAGCCCTGCTAAACGTGTCGAAGAAGTGGAGCACGGTCCAAGGCTGGACCCAAGCGCTCTGCCAATTTGAAAGCCGCCGGCCCGAGCGCATGCGGACGGCACAAGCAGCTTAAAGGCTAAGAATTCATCTATGATGAAATCCGTGTTTACACAAAAGTCTTGACATACCCGCCCGCTCGTCCGGCACCGTATGCCTCACATCCTGTTCTGGTTCATCGGCTCGCACCTTTGCTCCACGCTTCTTTCAGGCCCCACCTCACGATGACGCCCTTGCGCTTCGCTATGACTTCACCTCCATCAGGTTGTCAAAAGGACTTTCACCTTCGAGCTGTCGAACATGCTCGGCACACATGCAAAAGAGGCCAGCCCAGAAGGACCAGCCTCTCCCTATTTCAACTGACTCCAACCAACTTAATCGCGCGGCAAGCTTCCGCTGAGCCAGATACCCTGCCACTGCCCGGCCGTCGCGCCTTTGCGGCTTCCCGGAACGGCACGCATCACGCGAAACGCTACCGCGTCTCCCGGCTTCAGCGTCTGTTGGATCTGCTTCACATCATCAACACTCGCCACAGGATGCCGGTTCACAGACACGATCACGTCCCGCTCAGTCAAGCCGATTTCCTCGGCAAAACTGCCCGGCACTACGCGCGTCACCTGCACACCACGCTTCTCCGTGATGCCCATCTTCTCGGCCTCCGCCTCCGGCACATTCGCAATCATGATTCCGAATTGCGCACTCTGATGCGAGTTCTGCGTAAGCTCTTCCGGTCTGCGGCCATTGCCTACAATCGGGTTGTCCGCATATAGCTCCATCCGGTCCTCAATCGTCACGTCGAACTTCACCTTTTTGCCTTGACGATCCACCTCGATCGCGGCCTTCGATCCAATCGGCAAGTCGCTGACTTTCGCAATCAACTCATCGCCGTTCTTCACTGCAGTACCGTTCACGCTCGTGATAATGTCTTCCGCCTTCAGGCCGGCTTTGAACGAAGGCCCAGTCGGCACTACCGAAGAAATCGGCACGCCGCCGTCCAGTTTAAAAGCCTTCATCATCGTCGGATCTACAGTACGATCGAACTGAACTCCAATGCTCCCGCGCGTCACGCGACCGCTCGAAATCAGTTGATTGTAAACCTTAACTGCCATGTTGATAGGCAACGCAAAACCTATGCCTTCATAACCGCCGGTTCGCGTCGCAATCATCGAATTGACGCCAATCACTTCGCCCATCGAGTTCAACAGCGGACCTCCGCTATTGCCGGGATTGATCGCCGCATCGGTCTGAATAAAGCGCTGGAAAGCTTGCGCTCCCGCGAAATCGCGGCCTTTGGCGCTCACGATTCCCGCCGTCACGGTCGCTTCAAGACCAAACGGCGAACCAATCGCAATCGCCCAGTCGCCTACCTGCGTCGCATCGCTGTTGCCAACCTTCAACGGAATAAGCCCCGAGCCCGCGTTGATCTTGATCACTGCGAGGTCCGTTTCCTTGTCGAAACCAATCACCCTCGCTTTGTACTCCGACATGTCGCCGTGTACCTTTACAGTGATCTTGTCGGCACCTTCCACCACATGATAATTGGTGATGATGTAGCCGTTTTTATCGACAATAAAACCGCTGCCCGTGCCCATTCTCTTGGGCATTGGCCCCATTCCCTGACCACCTTGACCTTGAGGTCCATTGCGGAAAAAACGCCGGAACAAGTCCATTTGCCCCTCGTCTTCCCCTTCTTCCGGTTCCTGTCCCGGACGCCCGCGGCGCGGTGCCGCCTCCGCTTTCTTGCCTTCGTCCACCGTGTTGATATGCACCACAGAATTCTCCGCGCGCTTGGCCAATTTCGCAAACTCGTTCTGCATCTGCACCGGGCTGGGAACTACGAGCGGAGTCGC
>JBKJTS010000044.1:0-2567 GCA_046590885.1 Gammaproteobacteria bacterium | reverse complement strand
AGTGACTTTCTAAAAGAGTATGGTGTGGTATTGTTACTGGCATTAATCGGCGGGGGCTTAATCATTGCCCGAGCGTTACGCCAGCCCGGTCCAAAACAGCAATTTCACCGGTTATTGCTAGCATTGCCGCTGATCTCTCGGCTGGTGCGCAGCATGAATACGGCGCGTTTTATGCGCACCTTCAGTATTCTTACCGCCAGCGGTGTGCCGGTAATTGAAGCGATGCGCATTTCATCCCAGGTGATCGCTAATCTGCCGATGCGTGCAGCGGTAGAAGAAGCTGCGCGACGTGTGCGTGAAGGCGCTAATCTGCATAAATCGCTCGAGCGTAGCGGTTACTTTCCACCGATAGCGATCCATCTGGTTGCCAGCGGCGAAGCCAGTGGCAAGCTGGAAAGCATGCTGGATCGGGCCGCAATCAGCCAGGAAAAGGAAATCGAAACCCTGCTGGCAGCGCTTATGGGCCTGTTTGAACCCCTCTTGATTGTCGGCATGGGTGGTGCTGTATTAGTTATTGTAATTGCAATTCTGCTACCGATTTTTGATCTCAACCAACTCGTCAAATAGCAATCATCACAAGATGATAATGGAATATAACTCTATGAACCAAAAAACTTACAATCCCAATCATGCCCAGCGTGGTGGATTCCGGCATCCTGCGCCTTCCAGGGATGGACAATTGCCGCGAGCGCAGGATGCGCTAAAGCGGCCCTCCCGTAACACTCGCACTTCCTTGTGCAGCGGATTTACGCTCATCGAAGTGATGATCGTGGTGATTATTCTGGGCATTCTGGCCTCATTTGTTTTACCCCGAATTATGGATCGTCCCGATGCAGCACGCATCGTCAAAGCTAAACAGGACATCCGTACACTGGTCAGTGCACTGGATCTCTACAAGCTCGATAATTTTAAATACCCTACAACAGATCAGGGCCTGGAAGCCTTAACCCAAAAACCTGCTGATGCGACCCGTTGGAAAGAAGGGGGCTATATTGACCGCCTGCCCAATGATCCGTGGGGTAAACCCTATCAATACTTAAGCCCTGGCACTCAAGGTGCAATTGATGTGTTCACACTGGGTGCGGATGGCCAGATAGGCGGGGAAGGCAGTGACGCAGATGTTGGCAACTGGAATATTGAATAATCCAGGGGCTCATGAGATTCACTCGCAGCGTGGATTCACGCTGCTGGAGTTATTGCTGGTGATATTAATCATCGGCATTATTTTAAGTTTTGCGGCCTTATCAATCGGGCGCGGCAATGAGCGTGTGGCTGAAGATGAAATGAAACGTTTGGCAGGATTAATTGAACTGGCGGCACAGGAAGCAACCTTGGGATCACATGACACACTCATACAATTCAATGGCAATAAGTATGAGTTTCTGATATTTCAAGACAACAAATGGAAACCCATGGCTCATGATGACACATTCCGCCCACGCACACTGCCAGAAGAGTTTCTTTTGACCATCAGGATTGAAGATGAACCAGTAAATCTTGGCCCACAAGAATCGCAAGAAACAGAAAATATACTGCCACGTATTTATTTATTATCAAGCGGAGAAATAACCCCTTTTCAATTGACTCTGAAAGACAAGTCAAGCGGCACTCGTTACGAGTTGCATGGGAATATCAATGGCAAGATTGAAATGCGCCCGCCAAATAGCGCATTACTGGCACCATGAAGGATCATATAAATCATTCTACAAAGTTAACTGATACTGGTAAAGGTATTTGCGGGTTTACCCTGATTGAGGTGTTAATAGCGCTGGCGGTGCTGGCTATCGCTCTGTCTGCGGTAATCAAGGGCGTGAGTGCAAATGCCAATAATGCCGCCCATTTGCGTGATCGTATGCTGGCACATTGGGTAACCATGAATAAAGTTACGGAATTGCAAGTTGATACTGTATTCCCACCTCCTGGTGTTACCACCGGTGTCATGCTGATGGCCGAACAAGAATGGGCCTGGCAAGTAACGGTATCAACCACACCCGATACCAATATCAGACGGCTGGATGTGGAAGTGCGCAGCAGAAAAGAAGATAAGCAGCCGCTGGATAGTGTGATAGCGTATGCAGGACAACCGCAGTGAATAATATAATCACACGCAGGAATAAGGTTGGACATGATGTAACTCAACATGGCTTTACGCTGATTGAGCTGATGATAGCATTATCAATCTTTGCGGTGCTTTCTGCGATGACCTATGGGGGATTACGCGCGGTGCTAAATGCCCGCAATCATTCAGACCAGCAAGCCGAACGCCTGGCGATGTTGCAAACAGCATTAGTCGTTATTGGTCGTGACATCGAGCAGGCCACGCCACGCTTGATCCGCGATGTGGGCAACGGCCACCAACCGGCAATGATGGGAGGCGGTAACAATACGGCAAGCATCACTGGCGCCATGCTGGAATTTACGCGCGCCGGTTGGCGTAATCCGGCAGGACGTGCACGCAGTCACCTGCAGCGCGTCGCGTATACAGTGCAGAACAAACAGCTATTGCGTATGACATGGACGGCGCTTGATCAGGCACCTAATCAGCTACCCCAAACCATGGTATTACT
>JBKJTS010000184.1:0-3566 GCA_046590885.1 Gammaproteobacteria bacterium | reverse complement strand
GTTGCAGCGCCTGGATAATGTCTCGCAGTCGTGCGCCGAAATATGTAATGGCATGACCGCCAGCAAGAAAGTCAATGTCCTCGTCAGGGAAGTCGATAGCGGATTCTACATATAGCCGCAGCTGCACAAGTTGTTCAATGAGCGCGTTGATGCGCGCGGAAAATTCCCCTTGCAGCGAACGTGTTGCCGCGCGCGCCGCATGCTCGGAAGCGCTGTCGATGAGATCAGCAATCGCTTCGGCCTGCACCAAATCGAGCTTGTCGTTAAGAAACGCTCGCTCGGAAAATTCACCGGGGCGTGCCAGCCGCGCACCCAGCGTTATTACCTGCTTGACCAGCATGTCCATCACTACCGGGCCCCCGTGGCCTTGCAATTCCAACACATCTTCACCAGTGAAAGAATGAGGTTCAGGGAAGTACAGGGCAATGCCCCGATCTATAACATGGCTTTCACCATTACAGGGTGTGGCATAAAACGGCAGATACTCGGCGTAACGTGGCGGGGGCAGATGTCCCAGCATGGCAGAGGCAATACTGGCCGTACGCGGCCCGGAAATTCGCACGATGCCTACCCCCCCGCGGCCCGGTGGGGTGGCCTGCGCAACGATGGTGTCAATAAGGCGTGGGGATGTCATGCAAAAGTTCTTTAAGGGCGCGTGATGTGTGAGGATTTCTCCCTGCGGTCGAAATGACATTAACAATTAAAAGAAACGGGCCTCACGGCCCGCTTTTTAACTCGTTTGCTTTGCCGCCAGCTTGTCAATGCGGTGGGTAATAAACCACTGTTGCGCAATTGACAGGGTATTATTCACTACCCAATACAACACTAAACCCGACGGGAAGAAGGCAAAAAATGGTGTGAAGATATAAGGCATGTACTTCACAACTTTAGCCATCACCGGATCTGGCGGGGGCGGGTTGAGACGTTGCTGAATAATCATGGTGATGCCCATGATCAGCGGTAGTACGTAATAAGGGTCGCGAGTCGAAAGATCCTGCAACCACAGGATGAACGGCGCTTGACGCAACTCTACGCTTTCCAGCAACACCCAATATAAAGAAATGAATACCGGAATCTGCACCAGCACCGGCAGACAGCCACCCACTGGATTAACCTTTTCTTTCTTATATAACTCCATCATCGCCTGGCTGAATTTCTGGCGGTCATCACCAAAGCGTTCTTTCAGCGCTGTCATTTTGGGTTGCAGACGACGCATGTTTGCCATTGAACGGTAACTGGTTTCAGAGAGCTTGAAAAACACCAGCTTGATCATTAACGTCAGCAGTACAATCGCCCAGCCCCAATTATTCACTGCTTTATGAAACCATTCCAGTAACCAGAACAATGGCTTTGCGATAATCGTCAACGGCCCATAATCAACAGTCAACTCTAAACCTGGCGCGATTTTTTCCAGCATATCCTGCAGCTTGGGACCCACATACAAACGGCTGGTAAAGGTGCCGCTCTGGCCCGGTGCAATGGCGAGTTCTGGCGAAGCCATTCCCAGCACGTAATGCTTGTCAGCCAGCGCCTTACTGTAATAATGATTATTTTCGTCGGCCTTGGGTATCCATGCGCTGACAAAATAATGCTGAATCATGGCCGCCCAGCCGCCCGCAAAATCGCGACTGAGATTTTCTTCTTTCATGTCATCAAATTTTATTTTTTCATATTTATTGGCTTCGCTGTAAATCACCCCGCCTGTGTAAGTGTAAATCAGCGACATGCCACCATCAGACGAATCGCGGCGTTGCAACTGGCGATATTGACGGCCTTTCCATTCCGTGCCGGAGACATTGTTTACCGTATGCTCCACGTCTACCACGTAGCTGCCACGGCGAAATGTATAAACTTTGGTTACCGTCACGCCATCCGGACTGGTCCAGCGTAATGGCACTTTAATTTCATCGGCACTGGTACCGGCGGCTGTGCTGGCACTGGCTACACCCAATTTATATTCGGCTTGTTCCACCGAAAATTGCGCATGATGGTCAGGGGCAGGGCGGTTAGCGAGCAGCCCCGACTGGGCAACAAATAATGTAGAAGGTGCATCATCCAACAAACGCACCGGCTTTTCTGGCTCAGTTACTTTGACAGGATAAACACTGAGATCGGCTTGGCGTATATCACCACCGGCGGTATCAATAATGACATCCAACACGTCGGTTTTTACATGAACCCGTTGCCCTGAAACAATTCCGGGCTTCTCAATCGCGGGGGTGGCACTGGTGGCAGCACCAGGCGCAGGCATACCTTCAGTATTCGTTGCCGGTGCACTGGAGTCTGGTTCCGCAGGCGTTTGAGGTGTGCCGCTGGGCGCCTGGGTAATCGCCGGAGCGGTCGCCACCGCAAGAGGCGCAACCTGCTCTTGTTGCCAGGCTTGCCACAGGAAAATGATTACTACGGATAATGCCGCAAAAATAAGAATTCTGTAATTATCCATCAGGAAATTTTATCCGCCTTCTTTTCAGGTACAGGGTCAGGTACGAGGTCGATGCCACCGGGATGCCAGGGATGGCAGCGCGCGAGTCGCCGTGCGGCCATCCAGCTGCCGGTGATTACACCATAATTTTTTATTGCTGCTTCGGCATAACACGAACAACTGGGATAAAAACGGCAGTTATTGCCCAAAAACGGGCTTATCAAACCGCGATAAAGACGAATTAACAAGGTCAAGATTTTTTCCATCGCTCCATCCATCGCGCGAGAGTATCCCAATGCTTGTCCAACACGGCGCGCAACTCCGGGCCGGATAACTCGCCCAAGCCCACACGACTCATGATTACCACATCCAAGCCACTCAAACGGCTCTGGCACAATCTAAAACTTTCGCGGATCGTGCGTTTAACACGATTACGATCAACGGCGCGTTTGATACTTTTTTTGGATATGATCAACCCGAGACGCGGCACATCACCGCCATTTCTTCTGGACCGCAACGTCACGCCCCCACGGGATGAATGGTAACCACCGCCGGGCGGCGGTACGCGTCCCACTCCGGGTGACGCGGGCGTTGTGCCTGATGGCACGGACGCTACACTGGAAGTGCGGGGCTGTCCGGTCGCATTAAACACCTGTTCATATTCATAAGGCTTGAGCAGGCGGTGATACATTGTAAAACGCCGCGTCGGCCCAGCTGGGGCAGCAACTTCTTTGGCCGCAACCCCGCCCGCCCCCTCACTCCTATCCCCGGCAACACCTTCCCGCTCATGATCACGTTGATCAACGGGGAATAAATTCGGGGCGGAGTGCAAAATCGTGGGGGCCCTTCAATGCAGATTCAAACGAGGCCCAAACTCAGGTTCAGGCGGACAGACGTGTCCGGCCTTTGGCACGGCGGCGCTTGATGACCAGGCGCCCACCCGGGGTTTTCATGCGGGCACGAAACCCATGAGTACGCTTGCACTTGATGATGCTGGGTTGAAATGTTCTTTTCATGGCTATGCTAATCCAAATGGAGTCAAATAAGGGGCGTGGCTGTATTAATAAAAGCCCATCAGGATACCCATTTGCAGGGGGGTGTGTCAATAAAAACCGCATGATTTGCTACACCTGCGGGTTTTGTG
>JBKJTS010000090.1:0-18654 GCA_046590885.1 Gammaproteobacteria bacterium | reverse complement strand
CAGGTATTCACCTTCATAAATGGCGTTGGCACGAAACATCGGGAACACGAAGTCACGCGCAAATTCCTCACGCAGATCGTCGATGTAAATCTCCTTTACACCCATTTGCTGCGCTTTAGCGCGCGCGGGTTCCAGCTCTTCACCTTGGCCAATATCGGCGGTAAGCGTCACCACCTCACAGCCATAGGTATCTTGCAGCCATTTGAGGATGACCGAGGTATCCAGCCCTCCTGAATAGGCCAGCACCACTTTTTTGACATCAGACATGCAATTCTCTCCGCAACAGATTATTTAGTTATTATACCGTTGTGGCTCGACCTGTTCAATTTCGACGGTAACAATTCACCAAAATAGCGTCTGAAATACAATATAATGATTAATCAGGCCAATTTAGGTGAACTTGTCATTTCGAACGCGGTGACGACTACAGAAGGTAGGGCAATGCTGGGAGCGGTTGCCGAGAAATCCTTATCTCGAATCTCGAAAGAAGATGAGAGAACTTTGGGAGATCTTTCAGGATTTCTCCCACGGGTCGAAATGACATATAAATTAAGGGACGATCTCATGTCAAAAAAAGGCGTATTAATCACTGGCGGCGCAGGCTACATCGGCAGCCATGTGGTCCGGCAACTCGGTGAAGCAGGAGAGCGCATTGTGGTGCTCGACAATCTCTACAGCGGTTTTGCGAAATCCGTGCTTTACGGTGAACTGGTGATCGGCGACACCGGCGACCGCGAACTGGTAGCGCGCATTCTGCGCGAACATGACATTGATTCCGTGCTGCACTTTGCCGCCCATACCGTTGTGCCCGAATCGGTGAGTAATCCCCTGAAATATTACGGCAACAACACCAGCAACACGCGCAGCCTGCTGCAATGTTGCAGCGAAGCGGGTATCAAGCATTTTATTTTTTCTTCCACTGCCGCCGTGTACGGCATGCCCAATACTCCGATGGCAAGTGAAGATACGCCTACCGCACCCATTAATGCCTATGGCACCTCAAAACTGATGAGCGAAATGATGCTGCGTGATTTAAGCGCCGTCACTGATTTACGTCATGTAGTGCTGCGCTACTTCAACGTCGCCGGTTCCGATCCGCATGGACGCATCGGCCAATCCACACGCGACGCCACACTACTGATTAAAGTCGCCTGCGAAGCCGCGCTTGGCAAACGTCCTCATGTTTCAATCTTTGGTACTGATTATTCCACGCCTGATGGCACCGGTGTGCGCGATTACATCCACGTTGAAGACCTTGCCGATGCGCACCTGCAAGCGCTTACTTATCTGCGCAACGGCGGTAACTCCACTACGTTGAACTGCGGTTATGGCCATGGCTACAGCGTGCGTGAAGTGCTGGACACCGTGCAGCGTGTGCACGGCAAACCCCTCACCATCCAGGAAATGCCGCGCCGCGCTGGTGATCCACCCACATTAGTGGCGAAGGCAGATCGCGTCCGTAACGTACTCGGCTGGCAACCCCGTTACGATGATTTAGCAGTGATTGTTGAAATGTCGCTGGCATGGGAGAAGAAGTTGGGCGGCATTTGACGTAGTGATGTCCTTTCCTTTAAGTGAACCCTATAATTACTTACAATCTTCGCTATATAGTTGCCCCTGTCAAATTCTAGGATTTTGAAATTAATGACTTTATATTAAAAGGCACACCAAAAAAAAAGGGTAGAGCGATTACCCGCCCTACCCATCTGTTTCACTAAACACTGTGTGTGACTTGTTTATGCCCCTACAGGTGTCTTGAACGCCTGCTCTGCGGTAGCAGCATGCGCTGCTTTAGCCTGCGATGATTCTGCTCTGTCACGACTACGTACGCGGCGCCGTTCGTTGTGATACGCCAAGCCGGTTCCAGCCGGAATCAAACGGCCGACAATGACGTTTTCTTTCAGACCGCGTAAATCGTCGCACTTGCCGCTGACAGATGCCTCGGTAAGCACACGTGTGGTCTCCTGGAAGGAAGCGGCTGAGATGAACGACTCGGTTGCCAGGGAAGCCTTAGTAATACCGAGCAATAAAGTCTCACAGGTCGCCGGCATTTTACCTTCAACCAGCACCCGCTCGTTTTCTTCAAGAACACGTGCACGATCCATCTGCTCACCCCGGATAAACTTGGTTTCGCCGGGATTGCGAATTTCCACCTTGCGCAACATCTGCCGCACAATCACTTCGATATGTTTATCATTGATTTTTACGCCCTGCAAACGATATACATCCTGCACTTCGTTAACAATATAGTTAGCCAGCGGCGGTATGCCCAATAGACGCAGGATATCATGCGGGTCAGGTGCCCCATCCACAATAACTTCACCACGCTCCACGCTTTCACCTTCAAATACCGTCACATGGCGCCACTTCGGAATCAGCTCTTCATGCACCTCACCGTCTTTCGGTGTGATGACCAGACGACGCTTGCCCTTGGTTTCCTTGCCAAAGCTGACAGTACCAGATATTTCTGCAAGTGCTGCCGGATCTTTCGGCTTGCGTGCTTCAAACAAATCCGCTACACGGGGCAAACCACCCGTGATATCACGGGTTTTGGTAGTTTCCTGCGGAATACGCGCAATAACGTCGCCAACACCTACGCCTGCACCATCATCCAGACTAATAATTGCGCCCGCGGGCAAGAAGTAAATTGCCGGAATATCTGTGCCGGCAAGACGCAAATCATGGCCCTGCCCATCCACCAGTTTAAGCATGGGGCGCAGGTCTTTGGAAGCACCACCGCGCTGCTTCGGATCAATAACTACCTGGCTGGTCAAGCCAGTCATTTCGTCGGTTTGACGCTGCACGGTAACACCTTCAATCACATCACTGAACTTGATGCGACCCGCCACTTCAGTGACCACAGGATGCGTATGTGGATCCCAGTTAGCTACAATCTGGCCGGCTTGTACCATGTCACCATCACTCACGGTTAATACCGCGCCATAAGGAATTTTGTAACGTTCACGTTCCCGGCCAAAGTCATCGACCATGGTCAACTCACCGGAACGCGACACAGCGACGTTGTTACCACTGGCATGCTGCACCAACTTGATATTGTGCAAGCGCACTTTACCTTTGGTTTTCAGCTCAACACAATTAACTGCCGCAGAACGCGATGCCGCACCACCGATATGGAAGGTACGCATGGTGAGCTGTGTACCCGGCTCCCCAATCGACTGCGCTGCAATTACGCCTACTGCTTCGCCGATGTTGATTCGATGCCCACGTGCAAGATCACGTCCGTAACACGCCGCACAGATGCCGTAGCGGGTTTCGCAGGTAATCGGTGACCGCACTTTCACCTGGTCAATGCTCATTTCTTCAAGCTGGTCTACTAATGCTTCATCCAGCAGGGTACCAGCAGACACCGCTATTTCTGTAGCCGAACCTGGCACCATAACATCTGTCACCAGCACACGGCCCAGTACACGTTCACGCAATGGCTCAACAACGTCACCCCCTTCAATCAAGGGTGCCATGAGCAAGCCGTGGATGGTGCCGCAATCCGGCTCTGAAATCACCATGTCCTGAGCTACATCAACCAGCCGGCGCGTCAGGTAACCCGAGTTTGCAGTCTTCAATGCCGTATCGGCCAAACCTTTACGTGCACCGTGCGTTGAAATAAAGTACTGCAAGACGTCTAACCCCTCACGGAAGTTAGCGGTAATTGGCGTTTCGATGATTGAGCCGTCAGGCTTGGCCATCAGGCCGCGCATACCTGCCAGCTGACGAATCTGTGCTGCGCTACCGCGGGCTCCCGAGTCCGCCATCATGTAAATGGAATTAAATGAGGGCTGCTTTACCTGATTACCTTTGGCATCGGTAACCACGTCCGAACCCAGCTTATCCATCATCGCCTTGGCCACCTGGTCATTAGTGTGCGACCAGATATCAACAACCTTGTTGTAGCGTTCACCATTGGTCACCAGACCTGAGGTGTACTGATTTTCAATTTCCTTCACTTCCTGTTCGGCAGCATTAATAATGCTTTCTTTTTCATCCGGCACCACCATGTCATCGACGCCAATCGACACCCCGGAACGCGTTGCATAGGCAAAGCCGGTATACATCAATTGATCGGCAAAAATCACTGCTTCTTTTAAACCCAGCAAACGGTAGCAGGAATTGATCAAACGCGAGATGGCTTTTTTGGTCATGTTCTGGTTAATCAATTCGAACGGCATGCCCTCGGGCAAAATATCCGACAGCAAGGCACGACCTACTGTGGTATCGACACGGTGTATCACCACCTGTTTTATCCCCTGCGCGTCGATGCTCGCTTCTCGAATCCGTACCTTAACCTTGGCTTGCAACTCAACTGTACGGGTCTCATAGGCGCGATGTACTTCTGCAGTATCGGCGAAAACCATTCCCTCACCACGCGCATTGATTTTCTCGCGTGACATGTAATAGAGCCCCAACACTACGTCCTGTGACGGCACAATAATCGGTTCGCCGTTGGCGGGTGACAGGACGTTATTGGTCGACATCATCAAGGTACGTGCTTCAAGCTGGGCTTCCAGCGATAGCGGTACGTGCACGGCCATCTGGTCACCGTCAAAGTCGGCGTTAAAGGCAGTACACACCAGCGGATGCAACTGAATGGCTTTGCCTTCAATCAATACAGGCTCGAACGCCTGAATGCCCAAACGATGTAAGGTGGGTGCACGGTTGAGCAGAACCGGATGTTCGCGGATTACCTCTTCGAGAATATCCCAAACCTCTGGGCCTTCGCGTTCTACCAGCTTTTTGGCGGCCTTAATGGTGGTCGCCAGCCCACGACGTTCCAGCTTGCTGAAAATAAACGGTTTGAACAATTCAAGTGCCATTTTCTTCGGCAAACCACACTGATGCAGCCGCAATGTCGGTCCCACTACGATCACGGAACGTCCGGAGTAATCAACCCGCTTGCCCAGCAAATTTTGACGGAAACGGCCCTGTTTGCCCTTGATCATATCTGCCAGAGACTTCAACGGACGCTTGTTGGAACCGGTGATCGCTTTGCCGCGGCGGCCATTATCCAGCAGCGCATCAACCGATTCTTGCAGCATGCGTTTTTCGTTACGTACGATAATATCGGGAGCGCTCAAATCAAGCAGACGCTTCAAACGGTTGTTCCGATTAATCACGCGACGATAGAGGTCATTCAGATCAGACGTGGCAAAACGTCCACCATCAAGTGGCACCAGAGGACGTAACTCAGGTGGCAACACTGGCAGCACCGTCATCACCATCCATTCAGGATGATTGCCAGACTCGAGGAACGCTTCCATAAGCTTAAGCCGCTTGGTGAGCTTTTTGGATTTGGTTTCAGAGGTGGTGCCGGGGATATCTTCGCGCAGCTTCACCACTTCCGTTTTCAAATTCATGGTATGGAGTAATTGAAAAATGGCTTCCGCGCCCATGCGCGCATCGAACTCGTCACCATATTCTTCAATGGCTTCGAGATAGGTTTCATCTGACAACAACTGGCCACGCTCCAGACGCGTCATGCCCGGATCAATCACCACAAACGCTTCAAAATAAAGTACGCGTTCGATATCCCGCAATGTCATATCAAGCAATAAACCCATGCGTGAGGGCAAAGAACGCAAAAACCAGATATGCGCTACAGGGCTTGCCAGGTCAATATGCCCCATGCGATCCCGTCGCACTTTAGCAAGCGTGACTTCTACACCACATTTTTCACAGATCACACCACGGTGCTTCAAGCGTTTATACTTACCGCATAAGCATTCATAGTCTTTGATCGGCCCAAAAATCTTCGCGCAGAATAAACCATCGCGCTCCGGCTTGAAGGTGCGGTAATTGATAGTTTCAGGCTTTTTCACTTCCCCAAATGACCACGAACGGATTTTGGCCGGGGAGGCCAACCCGATGCGGATTGCATCAAACTCTTCGACCTGACCCTGCTGCTTCAATAAATTGATTAGATCTTTCAATGCCATTTCTCCTGTTTCGTGTGCTGTAGGGATAGTGCAGGGTGAGCATAAAGGCTCACCCGCTATCGGCGCTGCCGTTATTCCAGTGGGGCTCTTCCCCTTAGGTCATTAAGGCGCGTTATTCGCTCTGTTCCAATTCGATATCAATCGCCAACGCGCGGATTTCCTTGACCAGCACGTTAAAGGATTCCGGCATGCCGGCTTCCATACGATGATCGCCGTCCACAATGTTTTTATACATTTTGGTACGTCCGGCCACGTCGTCCGATTTTACAGTGAGCATTTCCTGCAATGTATAGGCAGCGCCGTAAGCTTCAAGCGCCCACACTTCCATTTCACCGAAACGCTGACCACCGAATTGTGCCTTGCCCCCTAGAGGCTGCTGTGTCACAAGACTATACGGGCCAGTGGAACGTGCGTGCATCTTGTCATCCACCAAGTGGTTCAACTTGAGCATGTACATATAACCCACGGTAATCGGCCGTTCAAAAGCAACACCGGTACGTCCATCATATAATGTTGCCTGTCCACTCAGCGGCAGATCGGCAAGAGCTAACATGCCCTTGATTTCCTGTTCAGATGCACCATCAAACACGGGTGTAGCAATAGGCACACCATTCCGCAGATTTCCCGCAAGCTTCAGGATTTCATCATCTGTCAGCGAGCTTAGGTCTTCTGTCTTGCCCCCTGTGGTGTTGTAGATACGATCCAGGAAACCGCGCACATCCGCCGCTTTTTGTTGCGCCTCAAGCATACGGCCGATCTTCAAGCCCAAGCCTTTAGCAGCCCAGCCTAAATGAGTTTCTAGCACCTGGCCTACATTCATACGTGAAGGTACGCCCAATGGATTCAGCAAAATGTCTACCGGCGTACCATCTGCCATATACGGCATGTCTTCCATAGGCACGATCATCGAGATCACACCCTTGTTACCATGACGCCCAGCCATTTTGTCGCCTGGCTGAATACGCCGCTTCACGGCCAGATAGACTTTCACCATTTTCAGCACGCCTGGGGCCAGATCATCCCCAGCGGTTAGCTTGGCACGTTTTTCTTCCAGCTTGGCATCAAGATCAATGCGCTGCTGCTTGAGCTGCTCGCCAAGAATCTCCAGCTGCTGATTAGCTTCGTCATTACGCAAGCGAATCTCAAACCATTTCTCCCGCGCTAGCTCTGCCAGATAAGCTGTTGTAACTTTGGCTGCGGCCTTCAAGCCCTTAGGGCCACCTTCGGCAACTTTATCCAGCAACAACTGCTCAACACGCTGATAGGTATCATCTTCGAGAATGCGGTACTGGTCATGCAGATCTTTCTTGACCCTATCTAAGGCCATGCGCTCGATATCTTGCGCACGCTTGTCTTTTGGCACTCCGTCACGGGTAAAAACCTGCACGTCAATTACGGTGCCGCTCATGCCCGAAGGGACACGCAGCGAAGTATCTTTAACGTCGGATGCCTTTTCACCAAAAATGGCTCGCAGCAGCTTCTCTTCCGGGGTCAATTGAGTTTCGCCTTTTGGCGTCACCTTACCCACCAGAATATCCCCCGGCACAACTTCTGCACCGATATGGATAATACCTGACTCATCGAGTTTACCTAACGCTGTCTCGCTGACGTTCGGAATATCCGAACTGATTTCCTCTGGCCCAAGCTTAGTATCACGTGACACGCAGGTTAATTCTTCAATATGAATCGTAGTGAACCGGTCTTCATGCACCACGCGTTCAGAGATCAAGATCGAATCTTCGAAGTTGTAACCATTCCAGGGCATGAATGCGATCAACATATTCTGCCCCAAAGCCAGCTCACCCAGATCCGTAGAAGGACCATCCGCCAGCACATCGCCACGCGCGATCACATCACCCACATTCACTAGCGGACGCTGGTTGATACAGGTGTTTTGATTAGAGCGGGTATATTTAGTCAGGTTATAAATATCTACACCAGGCTCACCAGACACCGTTTCGTCATCGTTGACACGCACCACAATACGCGCGGCATCCACCGAATTGATCACCCCACCGCGTGTCGCCACCACGGTAACACCGGAATCAATCGCCACAATGCGCTCCATGCCCGTACCCACCAACGGCTTTTCAGCACGCAGTGTCGGTACCGCTTGACGCTGCATGTTTGAGCCCATCAATGCACGGTTCGCGTCATCGTGTTCCAGAAACGGAATTAACGACGCCGCCACAGACACAATCTGCTTAGGTGCCACGTCCATATATTCAGGACGATCGGGCGTGGATAACGTAAATTCATTTTGATGACGGCACGACACCAGCTCATCCGTCAGGCGGCCCTCTTTGTCCAGCGTGGCACTTGCCTGAGCGATGACGTACTGCCCTTCTTCGATCGCCGACAGATATTCAATCTTGTCTGTAACACGGCCATCTACAACCTTGCGATACGGGGTTTCCAGAAAGCCGTAATTATTAATGCGCGCATACACCGCCAATGAGTTAATCAAGCCAATGTTCGGGCCTTCCGGCGTTTCAATCGGACACACACGGCCATAATGTGTAGGATGTACGTCACGTACTTCAAAGCCCGCACGTTCACGCGTCAACCCACCCGGCCCAAGTGCTGAAATACGACGCTTGTGCGTAATTTCAGAAAGTGGATTGTTTTGATCCATAAACTGCGACAATTGACTGGAACCGAAGAACTCTTTGATCACCGCAGACACCGGCTTGGCGTTAATCAGTTCCTGCGGCATCAAACCTTCAGACTCCGCGAGGCTCAGGCGTTCTTTTACAGCACGCTCAACACGCACCAGACCAGCACGGAACTGGTTTTCCACCATTTCACCCACGCTGCGGATACGACGGTTTCCTAAATGATCAATATCATCGACGGTGCCGTTACCATTCTTAATGTCAATCAAGACGCGCATTACGGCAATGATGTCTTCTCTGGACAAAACGCCGGAACCGGTAATTTCTTCACGACCTACGCGACGGTTAAACTTCATGCGGCCTACTACAGATAAATCATAGCGGTCGCTGCTGAAGAACAGGTTATTAAATAACGCCTGCGCGGCATCTTTGGTCGGAGGTTCGCCAGGACGCATCATGCGATAAATTTCAACCTGCGCATCCAGCTCGGTACGCGCATGATCAATACGCAAGGTGTTAGACATAAATGGCCCACGATCCAGATCGTTGGTGAACAGCACCTTGATAGATCGCACAGCGGCCTTGTTCAGCTTGGCCAGCAGTTCAACGGTAATTTCATCATTGGCATTTGCCAATATTTCACCTGTAGACTGATCAACCACATCATGTGCCATCACCTTGCCCAGTACATATTCACGTGGCACCGTCAGCGTCTTCAGATCGACTTTCTTCATCTCATTGATATGGCGCGCCATGATACGGCGCCCCGCCTCAACAAGTACCTTGCCTTTAGCATCTTTAATGTCAAAGGCCGCACTCTCGCCACGCAAACGATCCGGCACCAAATCCAGAGTTATATTGTCTTTTTCAAAGGTGAACGTGTTGGTATCAAAGAACAGCTCAAGAATCTGTTCAGTGGTATAGCCCAAAGCACGTAAAATAATCGTGGCGGGCAGTTTGCGGCGGCGGTCAATACGCACGAACACGCTGTCATTTGGATCAAACTCGAAATCCAGCCATGAACCACGGTAGGGAATAATACGCGCCGAAAACAGCAATTTGCCTGATGAATGGGTCTTGCCTTTATCATGCTCAAAGAACACACCCGGTGAGCGATGCAACTGCGACACCACAACCCGCTCGGTACCATTCACGACAAAGGTGCCATTGCCCGTCATCAACGGCAACTCGCCCATGTAAACTTCCTGTTCCTTCACGTCCTTAATCGCCAGTGTGCCTGCCGGCGCTTCCTTATCATAAATGACCAAACGAACCTTTACGCGCAATGGCGCAGCGTAAGTCATCCCTCGGGATTGGCACTCCTTCACATCAAATCCTGGAATGCCCAAACGGTAGCTCACGTACTCAAGTGCGGCATTTCCAGTGTAGCTGGTAATCGGAAATACAGACTTGAACGCTGCGTGCAATCCCCGGTCACCACGAGATTCGCTTGCAACATCTTCCTGTAGAAAATCCCGGTATGATTCCACTTGAATCGCCAGCAAATAGGGCGTTTCCAGGATACTGGGCCGCTTACCAAAATCCTTACGGATGCATTTTTTCTCAGTAAAAGAGTAGGACATCAGAGTTCCTCAGGTTGAGTCGCCAACACTAAATCGCGTGGATGTTATAAAGTAAATTATCTATCTACATGGAACGGATAAAGTCAGGGAACCCTGCCCCATCACCTTTCCATGCTTACGGTCGGGCACGGCATCCTGTCTTCCACCACACTTGAACATCTCTGTGCGGCGGAAACAGAAAAAGGCCGGTGACGCTGCCACCAGCCAACACAAACTTATTACGGTATAATTACGTGGGTGCGAATTACCACCCACAGAGTCAGTTTTTGTTGCGTCAGATGCAACCGCCCTTGCCGTTACTGAATTAATGACCAATCCTCATCTTCTAAAAACTCAGAAGATGAGGATTGGATGATTTAAACTTTACTTAAGCTCAACCGCAGCGCCTGCTTCTTCCAGTTGCTTCTTGATTGCAGCAGCATCGTCCTTACTCACGCCTTCTTTAACCAAAGCGGGGACAGCTTCTACCATGTCTTTGGCTTCTTTCAAGCCCAGACCCGTCACAGCGCGGATAACTTTAATCACGCCTACCTTGTTTGCACCAAAGGAGGTCATGAGTACGTTAAACTCCGTCTGCTCTTCGACAACCGCAGCAGCCGCAGGACCGGCGGCGGCAACTGCTACCGCCGCAGAAACACCGAACTTCTCTTCCATTGCGGAAATCAGATCAACGATTTCCAGAACCGTCATATTTGCAACGGTATCCAACATTTCTTGCTTGCTTACAGCCATTTTATACTCCTCAAATCAAGTGTAATCATGTAAATGTTAAGTGTAACCCGTGTTGATCACGGGGAGACCTTTGCCAGAAATCAGGCGGCGGTCGATTGCTTTTGATCACGCACGGCAGCTAAGGTACGGGCCAGCTTCTCTACAGGTGCTTTCATGACCGCCATCAGCAAACTGATAGCTTGGTCACGCGTCGGCATCCTGGCTAGAGATTCAAGATCGCCTGGAGACATCAGCTTACCGCTCATGGCGATAACTTTAACCACCAGCTTGTCATTCCCCTTGGCAAAATCACGTATCAATCGTGCGCCCGCAGCTGGATCTTCTTTAGAGAAGGCCAATACCAACGGACCTGCCAATGCAGATTGCATGCAGGAAAACTCGGTTCCTTCAACCGCACGGCGTGCGAGCGTATTTTTGACAACGCGCAGATAAACACCCGTCTTACGCGCATCGACACGTAATTGAGCCATATCTGCAGCTTTCAAGCCCCGATACTCGGCTGCAATAGCTGACAGAGCAGTACTCGCAACCCCTGCCATTTCGGCAACAATTGTCTTTTTCTCTTCTAGTGTTAACAAGAGCTTGCTCTCCTGTGTGCAAACAACCGGTAAACATTCATTCACCTTGCACAGCGTTCAACTTGTATAAACAGAGCGCCCCATCCTTGTATAAACAGAGCGCCCCACCCTTATACGGCATCCATCCCAAGGCATTCGAGGGAAATTCGCAAAAATCCCAAGATATCCTGTTCAGGGCATACCGTCTGCGCGGGCAGGGTTTTCATGCAGGCAACCCACACAACAACCCAATTAAGCAAAAGCACCTGCGGTCTTCGACGGCCAGTAGTCGGGCTATGCCCAACCGCTAACCCAAAGTTCTTTAATTCAATTACTATCAGGCACTCGTTGCCAATGAAGACTGATCCACCAGAATACCGGGACCCATAGTGCTGGATACGGCGATTTTTCTCATGTAAATACCTTTAGAGGTACTGGGCTTGGCCTTGTTTAAATCAGCCAGCAGCGCCTGTAAATTATTGCGCAACGCGGCAACTTCAAAGCTCGCCTTGCCAATGGTGCAATGCACAATTCCGGCTTTGTCAGCACGGTAGCGCACCTGCCCACTCTTGGCATTCCTGACGGCTGTAGCCACATCCGGGGTGACAGTACCCACTTTAGGATTTGGCATTAGACCGCGCGGGCCCAGAATCTGACCCAATTGACCTACTACACGCATCGCGTCAGGGCTGGCAATCACCACATCAAAATCCATGTTACCGGCCTTGACGGATTCAGCAAGGTCATCAAACCCGACAATATCAGCTCCCGCCGCACGGGCGAGCTCGGCATTGGCGCCCTGCGTGAACACCGCAACACGCACCACTTTACCGGTGCCGTGGGGCAACACGGTGGAGCTACGCACTACCTGATCGGACTTGCGGGTGTCGATGCCCAGATTGATGCTGACATCCACGGACTCATTGAACTTGGCAGTTGCGCATTCTTTGATCAATCCCAAGGCATCGTCAATCGCATACACTTTGCCTGCCTGAATTTTTGCGTGCGCAGCCTTGGTACGTTTAGTTATTTTTGCCATTTTATACTACCCCTTCCGTCTCAAGACCCATGCTGCGTGCGCTGCCTGCGATAGTACGCACGGCGGCGTCCATGCTGGCAGCGGTTAAATCGGGCATCTTGGTTTTAGCAATCTGCTCCAACTGGGCGCGTGTGACTTTACCAACCTTATTGGTATGGGGAGTTTTGCTGCCGCTGGTAATGCCCGCTGCCCGCTTCAACAGAATAGTAGCGGGGGGGGTCTTAGTTATAAAAGTGAAGCTGCGATCACTATAAACTGTAATGATCACAGGGAGTGGTGTGCCCGGCTCTACACCTTGGGTCTGGGCATTAAACGCCTTGCAGAACTCCATGATATTGACACCGCGCTGGCCCAACGCAGGACCCACAGGTGGACTTGGATTAGCCTGACAGGCCTTGACCTGTAACTTGATATAGGCTGTAATTTTCTTTGCCATGTTTACTCCTCGGGTACAAGCGCCTCGCGGCTCCCCATTAAATTGTTCCAACTGCGCACGGGAGTGAATCCCCTTGCTTGCTCAAGGAAGAGAATCGCGGTTCTCCCCCTTGATAACCCCCATCGCCCTGACTCCGCAGCAAGCTGCAAAAAATTTCAAGGTTAAATTACAACTAACTACTTTACTAAAACCACTTTACGAAATGGGCTTGTCAGCCTTTTTCAACCTGACTGAATTCCAGCTCAACTGGGGTTGAACGCCCAAAAATCAACACTGCCACACGCAGGCGATTTTTTTCGTAGTTGACCTCTTCAACAACACCGTTAAAGTCAGCAAATGGCCCTTCAGTAACGCGCACCACTTCACCTGCCTCGAACAACACTTTGGGGCGAGGTTTTTCAACCCCGTCCTGGACGCGCTGCAGAATCTTTTCAGCTTCGCGGTCGGTAATGGGAGCGGGCTTGTCGCTGGAACCTCCAACAAAACCCATCACTTTAGGCACTTCTTTAACCAAGTGCCAGGTGTCGTCAATCATCTCCATCTGCACTAGCACGTAACCGGGGAAGAATTTACGATCGCTCTTACGCTTTTGTCCGGCACGCATCTCAATGACTTCTTCTGTTGGCACCAGAATTTCACCGAACTTGTCCTGCAACGAACTACGTGCAATACGGTCTTTCAGCGAACGCACCACATGGTTCTCAAAACCGGAATAGGCATGCACCACATACCATCGCATTGTCATGTGCTCAGCCTCCCTGACCCGTCAATAATCGGACTGCCCACAACAACATCATATCCAATAACCAGATAAAAATCGCAATAACCACGACCATTGCCATAACAACCAGGGTGGTCTGCACAGTTTCCTTGCGGGTGGGCCATACTACCTTGCGCACCTCAACCTGGGAATCACGCATAAATCCCAGTGTTTTCTGACCCACTGCCGTCTGTAATGAAATGGCAGTAGCAGCACCCATTGCCACTAAAATAACAATGACGCGAATCAGTAAAGAATGATCACCGTAATAATAAAATGCGCCTATCGAGGCACTAATTAACAGTACCGCTATCAGCAATTTAATCTTGTCTGCCATTCGTTCTAGCGATCCTTAATCGGGCTCCCAGCATAGTGCTTCGCACTCGAAGCATTAAACACACAAACCCATACATCTTATGGGCACACAACCCAAGTTCCTACCACGTGTGGCAGGCCAGGAGGGAATCGAACCCCCAACCTGCGGTTTTGGAGACCGCCGCTCTGCCAATTGAGCTACTGGCCTATACCTTGTCAGCTTTAAGTCGGAGAACAGTGGACAAAGTGCCCTCCACCCGACGACTCAAAACAATCTTTTGTATTACTCAATTACCTTAGATACGACCCCGGCGCCGACGGTGCGGCGTCGTTTCCAAGATCCTCGAGTAGAGTGCCCGGCTCCGGGGGACCGGGGACGGAGTTTCAGAAGCGGTATAGGCCAGTAGCTCAATTGGCAGAGCGGCGGTCTCCAAAACCGCAGGTTGGGGGTTCGAGACCCTCCTGGCCTGCCACCAGTTGAACCGGGGTTCCCGCCTTGGCGGGAACAGGGATTTACAGACGTGATGGCGGAACGGATCAAGATAGTCATTGCGGCGTTGATCGCCGTGGCGGGCCTCGCGGCCTTCTACTGGCTGGCCGACCGCCAGCCCTTCGTCGTCCGCCTGCTGGCGCTCCTGGGCGCCTTCGCGGTCGCGGCAGCGGTGATGTGGTTCACCCAGTCGGGCCGCACGTTCCTCGCTTTTTCCCGCGAAGCGTGGGAAGAGGCCAAGCGGGTGGTGTGGCCGACGCGCAAGGAGACGCTGCAGACGACCGGGGTGGTCTTCGTATTCGTGTTCGTGATGGCGCTCTTCCTGTGGCTGGTTGACACGGGCCTGCTGTGGGTCACGCAAAAGCTGCTGGGATCGGGGAGCTGATGATGTCGATGCGCTGGTACGTGGTTCACGCCTATTCGGGGCAGGAGAAGAGCATCCAGCAGGCGCTGCTGGAGCGCATCCGCCGTTCCGGCATGGCCGAGAAGTTCGGTGAGGTGCTGGTGCCCACCGAGGAAGTGGTGGAGATGAAGAGCGGCCAGAAGGCGATCAGCGAGCGCCGCTTCTTTCCCGGCTACATCCTGGTGCAGATGGACATGACCGACGAGACCTGGCACCTCGTGAAGAGCACCCCCAAGGTGACGGGGTTCATCGGCGGCTCGGCCATGAGGCCCACTCCGATATCGGACAAGGAAGTCGCCAACATCCTCCACCAGGTCCAGGAGGGTGTCGAAAAGCCCAAGCCCAAGGTCCTCTTCGAAGTGGGCGAGTCGGTGCGCGTGACCGAAGGGCCGTTCACCGACTTCAATGGCAACGTCGAAGAGGTGAATTACGAGAAGAGCAAGATCCGCGTCTCGGTGCTGATTTTCGGCCGCGCGACGCCGGTAGAGCTCGACTTCGGGCAGGTAGAGAAAGCGTAGTCCCGAGGGATTGGGGAACCTATTCCAGGGGCGCGGTCGAACGCGGCCCCCGCGTCGGCGGATTCCGACAAAAGTAGACGGGGAGGGCGACCCTAGAGGCCGCCCGCTTGCACCCGAAGGAGAAGTCCCGTGGCAAAGAAGATCGTCGGCTTCATCAAGCTTCAGGTACCGGCGGGCAAGGCGAATCCGTCGCCGCCCATCGGTCCCGCGCTCGGCCAGCGCGGCCTCAACATCATGGAGTTCTGCAAGGCGTTCAACGCCCAGACCCAGAAGATGGAGCCGGGGCTCATGCTCCCGGTGGTCATCACCGCGTATGCGGACAAGAGCTTCACGTTCATCCTCAAGTCGCCGCCGGCATCGGTGCTGATCCGCAAGGTGCTGAAGCTCGACAAGGGCAGCGCCAAGCCCCACACCGACAAGGTGGGCAAGCTGACCCGCAAGCAGGCCGAGGAGATCGCGAAGATGAAGCAGCCTGACCTCACCGCGGCCGACATGGACGCCGCGATCAGGACGATCGCCGGCAGCGCCCGCAGCATGGGTGTCGAAGTGGAGGGCATCTGACATGAAGGCCTCCAAGCGGGTGGAAAAGATCAACGGGCTCGTCGACCGCACCAAGTCGTACGAGCTTACGCAGGCGCTGGACCTGGTCAAGAAGACGGCGACCGCCAAGTTCGACGAGTCGATCGACGTCGCCGTGAACCTCGGGATCGACGCCAAGAAGTCCGACCAGGTCGTGCGCGGCAGCGTTGTCCTGCCCCGCGGCACTGGCAAGACAGTGCGCGTGGCGGTGTTCGCACAGGGCGCCAACGCCGACAAGGCGAAGGACGCCGGCGCCGACATCGTCGGCTTCGATGACCTGGCCGAGAAGATCAAGGGCGGCTTCATGGATTTCGACGTGGTCATCGCCACGCCCGACGCCATGAAGGTGGTGGGACCGCTGGGCCAGGTGCTCGGACCCCGCGGCCTGATGCCGAACCCGAAAGTGGGCACCGTCACGCCGAACGTCGCCGAGGCGGTGAAGAACGCCAAGGGCGGCCAGGTTCAGTACCGCGCGGACAAGGCCGGCATCGTGCAGTGCACGATCGGTCGCGCGTCGTTCGAGGTCACGGCCCTGGCCGAGAACCTCGAGGCGCTGATCTCCGCGATCAACAAGGCGAAGCCGGCCTCGACCAAGGGGATCTACCTGAAGAAGGTATCGGTCTCGAGCACGATGGGCATCGGCGTTCGCGTCGATCAGAGCAGCTTCGCGGGCGGACAGGTGCCCGCGCAGCAATAACAGCCTTTGGAGCCCAGCCGCGCATCACGGCGGCTGGGGGTTATCAAAGACCGTCGGCGTCCGCGAGGACTCAATCGAGGGAAGGCATCCCCGAAGCCAACGCAGATGGCGCACCGAAGAACAGGCATTCCCGATCGCACATGGGCTCCTGGACGAGAGGTCGCTATGCATAAGGAGAAGGACCTTGAGTCTGAATCTTGAAGGAAAGAAGGAAGTCGTGGCGGAGGTCTCCGAGCGGCTGGCCAAGGCGCAAACCGTCGTTCTGGCGGAATACCGCGGCCTGCCGGTCGAGCAGATCACCGTCCTGCGCTCGCAGGCGCGGGCTTCCGGCGTCTACCTTCGAGTGCTGAAGAACACCCTCGCGCGCCGCGCGGTCCAGGGAACGCCGTTCGAGAAGCTTGGCCCCCAGATGATCGGCCCGCTCGCCTACGGCATTTCCGAAGACCCGGTGGCGGCAGCGAAGGTGCTCCACACGTACGCGAAGACGAACGACAAGCTGGTCATCAAGGGCGGTGCGATGGCCAACTACGTGATGAACGCGAAGGAGATCGGCAACCTCGCAACCATGCCCAGCCGCGATGAGCTCATCGCCAATCTGATGGGCACGATGCAGGCGCCGGTCGCGAAGTTCGTCCAGACGCTGAATGAAGTCCCGGGCAGGTTCGTGCGCACCCTGGCCGCGGTTCGCGACCAGAAGGAAAAGCAGGCTGCCTAAGGGCGCCGCTTTCCCACGACACCGTTAACGATTCTCAAACAGGAGCAATACACATGGCAGTCGCCAAAGCAGAAATCCTCGACGCGATCGGGAGCATGACCGTCCTCGAGCTCTCGCAGCTCATCAAGGACATGGAAGAGAAGTTCGGCGTTTCCGCCGCCGCCGCCGTCTCCGTCGCTGCCCCTGCGGCCGGTGGCGGTGCCGCGGCCGCGGTGGAAGAGAAGACCGAGTTCACCGTGATGCTGCTCGCCGCCGGCGAAAACAAGGTGAACACCATCAAGGCGGTGCGCGAAGTCACCGGCCTGGGCCTGAAGGAAGCCAAGGACCTGGTCGACGGCGCTCCGAAGCCCATCAAGGAAGGCGTGAACAAGGCCGACTCCGAAGCCATCAAGAAGAAGATGGAAGAGGCGGGTGCCAAGGTCGAAGTGAAGTAATAGGCAGACAGTCGGACCGGCGGGGCGGTCGTTGGAGCGGACGCGTGCCGCTCAACGACTCGTAGCAGAGAACAAAGTCAAACTCCGTTTCGGGGTTTGGCTGTGTCTTCTGAAGCGACTGCAGGAGACGGGTTTGGCCGGGCCATGCGTTCCAGCATGGCTGTCCGCCAGCGGCTCGTAGGGGCGAGCCACCAGACCACGTGAGAGCCAGTCGGTAGCACTGCGGCTCGCGGGACCTTCCCCGCGCCGTCATTCCGGAGCCCCCATGACCTACTCGTTCACCGAGAAGAAGCGTATCCGCAAGAGTTTCGCCAAGCGCGCGGCCGTGCTGGATGTGCCGTTCCTCCTCGCCACCCAGATCAACTCGTACGCGGAGTTCCTGCAAGCCGAAGCGCCCGCCGACGCCCGCCGCGAGACCGGCCTGCAGTCCGCGTTCCGCTCGGTGTTCCCGATCTCGAGCCACTCGGGCAATGCGCGCCTGGAATTCGTGAGCTATGGCCTGGGGGAACCCCCCTTCGACGTGGTCGAGTGCCAGCAGCGCGGTCTCACGTTCGCGAGCCCGCTGCGCGCCAAGGTGCGCCTCACGATCATGGACCGCGAGGCCTCCAAGCCCACGGTGAAGGAAGTGAAGGAGCAGGAGGTCTACATGGGCGAGATCCCGCTCATGACCCGCAACGGCTCCTTCGTCATCAACGGCACCGAGCGCGTCATCGTCTCGCAGCTGCACCGCTCGCCGGGCGTGTTCTTCGAGCACGACCGCGGCAAGACGCACTCCTCGGGCAAGCTCCTCTTCTCGGCGCGGGTGATCCCCTATCGCGGCTCGTGGCTCGACT
>JBKJTS010000191.1:0-11279 GCA_046590885.1 Gammaproteobacteria bacterium | reverse complement strand
TATGCAATGAGCATCCAGATACCAAAAGCCAGCGTTAGAATAGCCCACGGCAACACAAAAAAGAATAATTTGCGTTCCATGATTTTAAGTCGATCATGGGTGGCTTTATCCTGGGCGAGTGCGTGGTGTACAAACAATCGCGGCAAATAAAAAAGCCCCGCAAACCATGCCGTCATAAAAATTATATGAAATGCCTTGACCCACAGCATAAATATTCCTTCACGATTCGAGAAAAGATTGTCATTTCGACCCAAAGGAGAAATCTATACTGGCGCCGGGCAGGATACCCCAGTGTCGCGCACGCAAGGATGCGCAGGAGCGACCTCAACACAGGCAAGATTTCTCCATTCGGTCGAAAGACAGAATGGGTAAGTATTTTACTAAAACGCACTACTAATCTTGACCTACCCTATCCAGCCGGGCACCCAATGATGTGTGTTGCGCAATTGCACGTCCAGCGTTGAATAATCAGGCTGCATTTTTTTCATCAGAGCCCAGAATTTTGGCGAATGATTCATGTGCACGGTATGGCATAACTCATGCACTAATACACACTGTACTAACGGCGCTGGCAAAAACAATAACTTGCAGTTGATGTTGATATTTTTCTTGCGGCTGCAACTTCCCCAGCGGGTTTTTTGGGAGCGCATCCGTACCTGATTAAAGGGCAGATTCATTTCGTTGCTTAATTTTTCCAGCCAGGGAGCAAGGTGATGCCGCGCCTTGCATAGCAGCCAGCGGCGCAACGCCGCTTTGCACAAGTGTGCAGAGTTGATGTTACCGCGTAGTACTAATCGGGTATGTGCGTCATCTATTGTGAGGGTGATGCGCGGCTTGGCGGCTCCTGCGCCTCTCTGCAGCCGCCTCACTTGGGCATCCTGCCCGGCGTCTGTTGCTGTGTAAATAACTTCCCAGCGCTCAGCAATCGCTGGTAATGTAATGGTGTCAGGCAAGGCATCGCTTGCGCTGTAGTTCACGTTTTCACTGCTTATGGCATTGCGCCGTAGTGACATTCGTTGCAAAGTTGCTTCTATCCAGGCTTGTTTGCTGCGCACCAGCACGGCAATGCGTCGTGGGTCGAAACCGTGAGGCACCACTACTTCAACGTGCCCCCTGTGAGTTACTCTCAAACATACGCGTCGTGCGCGAGTGCTGACACGCACGGTGTAGTTCAATGCGTTTTCAGCCGTGTCTGTTAATGAATGAAGTGCAAACATTAGGGTGAGGGGGCACGTTTGTGCTGAATCTTGGGCCAGTAAACATCCATATTAAATGATGGGCTGTGTGCTTGGGTGTGACATTGCGCACAGATTTTCTCACGCGGCCAGCCCACATTTGCTACCGGTTGTGTACCCGCCGAGGCAGCATGTAGCTGCGCCGGACCATGACACGACTCGCATTGCACATTGCTTAAATGAGGGGTGGTATCGTTATCAATAAAGCCGCCGGATGCGTTGAAGCCCACGGTGTGGCAGGTAATGCAATTGGGATCAAACGCCTTGTTGACGCGGCGCAAGGTGTCATACGCATGACCATGCCGGCTGCTGTGCCAGATCTTATGTTCTGCAGCATGGCATGTCTTGCATACTGAGTCTCCGGCATATGGGCTTGCACCTGATTGGGCGGCTTTGGCAAGTCGCACGCCTTTTTCATAGTCTTCTTTGACGCGCGCGTTATATTCCTTGTACCAGCCGGCCAGCCGTTTCGCGTCGGGAATGGTTTTTGGTAAAGGAATAATGCGATGTTGCCATGATTTAATTGTGCCGTTTGTATTCAGCATCACATCAAGCTCAGCCATGCGCATGCCACGGGAGCCCGGCTGCAATACCAGAGTATTTTCTACTTTTTTTGGCTCGGCATATTTTTCATAGGCAGCGCGTACCAGTAAAATATCGACATGCTCAAGCGGGAAACGCTGCCGCGCGTCATCCAGCTTCAAGGTGGTTGACAATACTGTGGTAGCCCCTTCCCGCTTGGCGCGTTGCAGGGACTTTAATAATGGTGCGCTGTCATCACTTTCATATGTCGTGGCAGCCGTTATTTCATGGCTGGCTTGCATTTGACGTTGTGGTGATTCACGCGGGTCGATCCAGTTAAAAAATGCTAGGGTTTTACCGTTACGTATGATACGGCGCTCCGACTCAAACGTGACATCATTCCAGTTGCTTGCCACCCACGGCAAGCGCTCGTGCCTGGCTTTATCCTGGGGTTTACCTTGAGATTTATCAGGAGTCTCCTGAATGAAGCTTACACCATACGCCAGATCTGTCCACTGCGCACCGATCGCGTCATATTTCAAGGCACTGACGCCCTTGAGAATATATTCTCCCGTGAGTCGATCGTGTACCGATTCGCTACGCAGAAAGCCGCCGGACGAAATCAGAAACAGGTACGGCTTTTTTTTTCGCAGGCGATCTATAAGTGTTGCCTGACGTCGAATACCACCAAAATCTCCTTCCAGGCTGCAACCACAAGGTTCCAGTTCACCATCAAGATTTCCGGTATAAACTACGGTTAAAATATTATTTTTGTGAGAAAGAGCATTTGCAGCATAGGCTGTATTCAGGAGCAGCAACGCACCACACAATCCACTGATAACGGCAAGCATGGTTATTTTCATAGGATATGTTACTCAATAGAAAAGCTATCAAAATCGTGTGCGCGTCGATGCGTTGCTGGAGCGCCCGCGGCTGTTGTGCTAGCCGGTACATTATCGCGCAGTAACCACACCGTCTGCATGCCCGATAGCTCGGCTGCATCCAACTCTTCTTTTATATCTGAAAGAAACAGGATTTTCTGTGGCGGCAGCTCAATCATCTGCGCAATCTTCTGATATGAAATGGCCTCTTTCTTGCTGCCCATGGTCGTATCAAAATAACCGGAGAAAAGGGGGGTGAGGTCGCCGTATTCCGTATGGGCGAACAACAGCTTCTGTGCATGCACTGAGCCGGATGAAAACACATACAGGCGCTTGCCTTGCGCATGCCATGTCTTCAGGTTGCGCACTGCATCTGCATACACATGGCCGGTAAGATCACCGCGCTTATAGCCTTGTTCCCAAATCATGCCTTGCAGGGTTTTCAGCGGTGTAATTTTTTTATCTTCATTCATCCAGCGTAATAATTGTTCGATCACCTGGTTGTCGGTACTGACATGTGTGATAGTTGCCACTTCGTCTAATAGCATACGCACATCACGGTCGTGCGCGTGCGCACGCACGAAGTTGTTCATGTGTTCGCGGGCGTAGGGAAACAGCACGTCTTTGACAAAAGAAAGTGAGGATGTGGTACCCTCAATGTCGGTGATGATAGCCTTGATCATTAACGCTCCTTACGACGTGAATTTAAAACGACGATTATGTATTTTACACACCCTGACTCGTAACATACACGCCCCAATGGCTATCCTCTGGCAGAAGACAATCAATGGTAAACACTATGAAGTAAGAGCGGCGGGGAAGTCCCGACGCTTATACAGCGACGGTGTATTTCACAGCCAATATAATCCTACACAGCCTGTCACGGGCACCTTGTGGGACTTGCTGATGCTGCCGGCATTTTTTTATGCGCCGGGCACTCTCAAACGTGTACTGGTACTTGGACTCGGCGGTGGCACAGTAGTTCGGCAGTTAGTGCATTTTGTGCGACCCGAGCACATTGTGTGTGTGGAGCTTGATCCCGTACATATCATTATAGCCCAACGCTTCTTGGTGTTATGCAGAAAAATGCCGAGGTACATCAGGCTGATGCGGCACACTGGCTGGGGAGTTATCAGGGGCCGCGCTTTGACATGATTATTGATGATCTGTTTGGTGAGCATCACGGGCAGCCCATGCGTGGCATCGACGCGAATGCGCAGTGGTTTACTCGCCTGGCTCGGCAGCTGACACCCGGTGGAGCTCTCGTCGTCAATTTCGTATCACGGCAGGAAATGCGCCAATCTGGGTATTTTTCAAGCAGCATCATCGCGCGCCGTTTCAAAACAGCATTCCGGTTGACTGATCCCTTATGCGAAAATGCCATCGGTGTGTTTCTGCAGCAACACACTACCAGCGGTAAGTTACGTGGCAGACTGAAAGTCACCCCTGAGCTGAGTACGGCGCTAAAAAACGGTAAACTGCGTTACCGGATTCGGCGTGTGTGAAAATCTAGAAAGTAATTTATCCTCAATGCTGCGCAACGAACATAAAAAATATGCATAATTCTCTGTGTAGACTGCTGGCTCTACTGATCTGTCTACAGGCTGTAACTGCTACGGCGGCTCCTGAAAATACAGTTATTCCAGCGGCTGTTGTCCAGGTGGTATTGGTTGCGGGTGACGTTGCTCAATGCAATGTGCGCGGAGCGCAACTTACCGCAGATGTCATTCAGAAAATGCCTGATGCGATAGTGCTTGCGCCCGGTGATCTGGCGTATGAAAACGGATCCGCCAAAGATTTTGCGCGCTGTTATGATCCATCGTGGGGCAAGTTCAAAGACCGCACCTGGCCCGCGCCCGGCAATCATGAATACGGCACGCCCGGTGCCACAGGTTACTTCAGCTATTTCGGTAGTCGAGTCGGCGCGCCCGATAAAGGCTACTATAGTATAGACCTCGGGCAATGGCACGTCGTCGCACTTAACAGTAATATTGATGCAGATGTTGATTCTGCACAAATCGCCTGGTTGCGCAAAGATCTCGCTGCTAATTCTGGATCCTGCGTCCTGGCTTTCTGGCATCATCCACGTTACAGCTCAGGTTTTCATGGCAGTCACCGGCGTATGCAAGCCACATGGGAAACACTTCACGAGCATGGCGTCAGTATTGTTATTGCCGCGCACGATCATCATTACGAACGTTTCGTTCCTCTCGATGCACAAGGGAATCAGACTGCAACTGGCGGCCTGCGGTCTTTTGTGGTGGGAACGGGCGGCTCAAGGCTTTACAACTTTGGTCTGCGCGGCGAACACAGCGTTGCCTGGCATGGGGCCACCTGGGGTGTACTCAAGCTCACCCTGCATGCCGATAGCTACGATTGGGAATTTTTGTCTGCACAACCCACTACCTTTCAGGATAAAGGGAGTAGTTCATGTGCCAATCCACTGGACAGCCGTTGAAAGTGCAGATTCTTCCGGGAAATACTGTTTCGCAGGGGCGCGGAAAAGATCCAGGACTTTATACCGGAGCCGATTTAGGCGAAAATAATAGATTCGCGTACCCGGTTGTCGCACTGTAGTGGCTTGACCGGGGAAAAGCGAGCGTCAACTTTAACAAATTATATTAAGAACAAAAGGATAGACGCGACATGCTGCTGATGATCGACAATTATGATTCATTCACCTACAACCTGGTGCAATACCTGGGTGAGCTGGGTGCGGATGTTCGCGTGTATCGTAATGATCAGATTACCGTGCAAGAGATTGCGCAACTGGCGCCGGATCATATCGTGGTTTCGCCGGGCCCCTGCACGCCGAATGAGGCGGGCATTTCGATGGCGGTGATCAAAGCGTTTGCGGGCAAGATTCCACTGTTGGGTGTGTGCCTGGGCCATCAAAGTATTGGCCAGGTGTTTGGCGGTCGTATCATTCGCGCGCGTGAAATCATGCACGGCAAAACTTCCATGATTTATCATACGGGCGTGGGCGTGTTTCGTGGTTTACCCAGCCCGTTCGAGGCGACGCGTTATCATTCGCTGGTAATTGAAAAAGCCACCGCGCCAGAGTGCCTGGAAGTGACCGCGTGGACGAAAACCGCGAGTGGTGAGATTGATGAGATCATGGGCGTACGCCACAAAGCCTTTATCGTAGAAGGTGCCGTGGAAGGTGTTCAGTTTCACCCGGAGTCCATTTTGACACAGCATGGTCATGCTATGTTGCAGAATTTTCTCGAAATAAAGAATCTCTGATGTGTGTCATTTCGAGCGCAGGGAGAAATCTTTATGTTGTTGAACAGCGTTAATGTTTGCCATTATTGATAATGGGCAAGATTTCTCCCTGCGCTCGAAATGACAGGCCACCCATACATTAGAGGTTCCAATAGCAATGATTCGGATTCCGCCATGGACATGATTGCCGCAATACGCGCTGTTACCGAGCGCCGTGATCTTGGTTCTGATGAGATGCGCGACGTGATGCGCGCCATTATGAGCGGTGGCGCCACGCCCGCACAGATTGGTGGTTTTCTAATTGGCCTGCGCATGAAGGGCGAAACGGTGGATGAGATCACCGCCGCTGCGCAAGTAATGCGTGAGCTTGCCACGAAGGTGGATGTGCGCGGCTCGTATGTCGTGGATACCTGCGGTACCGGTGGTGATGGCGTGCATACGTTTAACATTTCTACCGCGAGTGCTTTTGTTGCCGCCGCCGCAGGTGCGCGTGTTGCCAAGCATGGTAATCGTTCGGTGTCGAGCAAGTCGGGCAGTGCGGACGTGCTCGAGACCGCAGGTGTGAAGCTCAGCATCACGCCGGTTCAAGTGGCGCGCTGTGTGAACGAAGTGGGCGTGGGATTCATGTTCGCACCCGCTCACCACGGCGCCACGAAACACGCAATTGGCCCGCGCCGTGAAATGGGTGTGCGCACCCTCTTTAATGTGTTGGGGCCGCTGACGAATCCTGCGGGCGCACCCAATCAGGTGCTGGGCGTGTTCAGTGATGAGTGGTTAATACCCTTGGCCAACGTGCTGGCACGGCTCGGCAGCCGTCATGTGCTGGTGGTTCACGCGCAAGATGGCATGGATGAAATCAGCATTGGCGCGCCCACTCAGATTGCGGAATTGAAAGATGGCCAGATTTCCAGCTATACCGTAACCCCTGAACAACTCGGCGTGCAGCGCAGTGATATTACCGCGCTAAAGTCGCATGATGCACAGCACAGTCTGACAATACTGTGCGCGGTACTCGACAATGTGCCCGGACCGGCACGCGATATTGTCATGCTGAATGCGGGTGCTGCGATTTATGCCGCGGGTCTGGCTGGCACTTTACAGCAAGGCATACACAAGGCAGATGAAGTTATCACTGGTGGTGAGGCGCGCGCCAAGTTCGATGCATTGATTAGCTTTACCAATAGTCTGGCAGCTTGATATGAATCAGGTGCCGGACATACTGAACAAAATACTCAAGCGCAAGGTTGAGGAAATCACAGAGCGCAGCATTGCGCTGTCGATGCGTGAGTTAAGCAAGCGTGTAGACTCTGCCCCGCCGCCGCGGGACTTTGTTGGCGCACTGCAAGCGAAGCTCAGCGCGGAACCCCCACACAATCACAGCGCCGTGATTGCCGAAATAAAAAAAGCCTCGCCGAGCCGGGGCGTGTTGCGTGAAGATTTTCATCCTGCTGAAATTGCCGCAAGTTATGAGCATCACGGCGCCGCGTGTTTATCAGTATTGACCGATGCGGATTTTTTTCAAGGCAGTGAGGTGTATCTCCAGCAAGCGCGCGCCGCGTGCAGTCTGCCGGTGTTGCGCAAGGATTTTATTATTGATCCCTATCAGGTGTATGAGGCGCGCGTGATCGGCGCCGATTGCATTTTGCTGATTGTTGCGGCGTTAGGCGATGCCATGATGTTGGAGTTGTCGCACTTGGCAGATCATCTGGGCATGGCCGTGCTGGTAGAAGTGCATGACGCCGAAGAACTGGAGCGCGCACTGGAATTGCCCACGCCTTTGATTGGCATTAATAATCGTAATCTACGCACTTTTACCACCGACCTGAATACTACCATGAATTTGTTGCCTATTATCCCGCCGGACCGTATCGTGATCACTGAAAGCGGTATCAACACCAAGTTCGATGTGGCGCTGATGCGCGCGCATAATGTCCATGCTTTTCTGGTGGGCGAGGCTTTTATGCGCGCAGTTGATCCGGGTGAGACGTTGGCGCAGTTATTTGAGCAGTAGGCGTTGTGGGGAGTGAAATGACACGATTCCACTCCGCATCGAATGTTCCTTACCGCGTCCCATGTACCACAATAGATTTCCCTTTCGCCGAGATCAGGCTCTGATCTTGAAGTCCCTTTAACACCCGGCCTACCATCTCGCGGGAACAGCCCACAATGCGCCCTAGTTCCTGGCGCGTAATGCGAATTTGCATGCCGTCGGGATGGGTTATGGCATCCGGCTCCTTGCATAGGTCGAGCAGGGTACGCGCAATGCGTCCAGCGACATCCATGAAGGCCAGGCGGCCGACCATACCGCTCGTTCTGCGCAGGCGCAAGGCCATCTGGCTGGCCAGTTCAAAAATAATATCCGGGTCTTCAATCGCTAATTGACGAAAACGCGGATAGCCGATTTCGGCTACTTCGCACTGGCTGCGGGCACGTACCCAGGCGCTGCGTTTTTTTTCTTCGTCAAATAGCCCCATTTCGCCGAAGAAATCTCCGGCGTTCAGGTACGACAAGACGATTTCATGGCCGTCTTCATCTTCAATCAATACGGTTACCGAGCCTTCGATGATGTAATACAAGACATCAGTTGAATCACCGGCATAGATCAATACGCTTTTGGCAGGGTAACGGCGTTTGTTGCAATGCACCAGAAAGCGATCTATAGCGGGGCTGCTAATCTTCCTTTTAGTGGGCATGGTGTATCTCCTGCGGGTCAGCGGTGTTGTCCGGGACGCCTTGAATATGTCTGTCGCTATGTATAGCCATACCGGTATTAGCGGCTGATAGTAAGCATTTATAAAGGCCAGGCTGTGATAAACTATGGAAAGATAATGGCTTTGCGGACGGAGCATCATGAAAGCGCGAATCAAGTGGGTGCAGGATGTCATGTTTGTGGGTGAATCAGAAACCGGCCATGCGGTGGTGATGGACGGTGCTCCAGATATTGGCGGGCGTAACCTGGGAGTGCGACCCATGGAAATGCTACTGCTCGGGCTAGGAGGCTGCACGGCCATTGATGTGATGCTGATTCTGAAAAAATCTCGTGAGGCAGTGGACGACTGTGTCGTAGAGATTGCCGCCCAGCGGGCCGCGCAGGATCCCAAAGTGTTTACCCAAATCCATATCCATTTTATAGTTACCGGTAAAGCATTGAAAGAAGCCACGGTAAAGCGCGCTATTGATCTGTCTGCCGAAAAATATTGCTCCGCCTCGATCATGTTGGGCAAAACCGCTGTGCTTACGCATGATTACGAAATCTGCGAGATTGCATAAAGCATGATCACGCCCAATCCCACCCGCGGATTGCGTCATCTCGCCTTGCGGGTAAAAGACCTTGAGGTATGTGAAGTTTTTTACGTCAGCCTGCTAGGGATGACGGTGGAATGGCGTCCCGATCTGGACAATGTGTATCTCACCTCCGGGCATGATAACCTGGCGCTGCATCGCCTGCCGGGCACGGCTGCATTGCGGGAGCCGCCGCTGGCTGAACCATCCGTCCCGGACACGTCACAACGCCTGGACCATATCGGATTTATTATCGAATCACCGCACCAAGTAGATGTTTGGTATGACTTTCTTCGCGCGCATGATGTGCCCATGAAGACCGCACCGCGCACTCACCGCGATGGCGCACGCAGTTTTTACTGTCTGGACCCTGAAGGGACTACCGTGCAAATGATTTACCATCCCCCCCTCAGTAAAAATAGTGCATAATACGGCGCTGAAATTCTCACACGCGTTGCTGCGCTGAAATGGCAGCGTGCAGTCTTGTATTCTAAGCTGATAGGTGTAAATGATGGGCGTCGAGAGGCGTGATTTGGATGGTATTGACAAGCGCGTTTGGGCGCCGTGCGGGAGATATGAATTGTGGTAAAGCCGCTTAAAAAACTCAAGCTTCAGGGCTTTAACAACCTGACGAAATCGCTGAGCTTCAATATTTACGATATCTGCTACGCCAAGACGCCCAAGCAGCGCCGTGAGTATATTGAGTATATTGACGAGGCCTATAACGCTGAGCGGTTAACGCAGATTCTTACCGATGTGTCGAACATCATTGGGGCGACCATTCTCAATATCGCTCATCAGGATTACGATCCTCAGGGCGCCAGCGTGACCATGCTGATCTCGGAAGAGCCCGTGGCCGCGCGCGATATCTCCAATACCGAAGCGCCCGGCCCGTTGCCCGAGGCGGTGGTTGCGCATCTCGACAAAAGCCATATCACTGTACACACCTACCCGGAAAGTCATCCTGGCAGCGGCATCAGCACTTTCCGTGCCGACATTGACGTGTCTACCTGTGGCCGTATCTCACCGCTGAAAGCGTTGAATTACCTGATTCACACCTTTGAATCGGATATCGTCATCATGGACTATCGCGTGCGTGGCTTTACGCGTGATATCACTGGCAAGAAACTGTTCATAGACCACAAGATCAACTCGATCCAGAATTACCTGTCCAGCGACACCAAAGATCGTTATCAGATGCTGGATGTCAACGTTTACCAGGAAAACATCTTTCACACCAAAATGATCCTGAAAGAGTTTGATCTCGACAACTATTTATTTGGCACTGGTCAGAAAGACCTGCTACCTGCAGAAAGTAAAAAAATAATGAAATGGCTGCGGCGGGAAATGGCTGAAATATTCTACGGACGTAATTTGAAAAAAGGGCTCAAAGTGTAATGCGAGGTATGCTGTCATTTCGAGCGCAGCGAGAAATCCTGGAAGATCCCGCACATTTTTTAGAAACAAGGATTTTTCATTGCGCTCAAAATAACACATGCTCTGTATGTCGCCAAGATTAGATCTGCAATCTTCCGTATCGTACTTTCTATCGCCTTTTATCCTTGAAAGCCCAACCAAAAACCGGTCAGTTACGTATCATTGGAGGGCGCTGGCGCAGTAGAACGCTGGCTTTCCCCAATGTGGAAGGCTTGCGTCCTACTCCGGATCGGGTACGTGAAACAGTATTTAACTGGTTGCAGCGAGTGGTGCCGGGTGCACGTTGCCTGGATTTATTTGCCGGTAGCGGTGCATTGGGCCTCGAAGCGTTATCGCGTGGCGCGCTGCGTACCGTGTTTGTTGATCAGGATGCGGCAGCAGCGCGCAGTGTGCGCGAACACTTGACCACGCTCGATACAACGAATGCACAAGTGATACAGTCCGATGTGCTTGAATATTTGCAGGGAGGTCGCTTCCGGCATCCAGATGTGATGGAGGTGCCATCTCTGCACGGCACACAATGTTTTGATGTGGTATTTATCGACCCGCCATACCGATATTACGATCTGTTGCAAACCTGTTGCGCACATCTGGAAGCCGGGGATTGGCTTGCGTTATCGGCGTACATTTATCTGGAAACAGAAAGCAATCGTGCCCCGCCGCCTTTGCCGCCCAACTGGAAAGTAATCCGCAGTAA
>JBKJTS010000061.1:0-7212 GCA_046590885.1 Gammaproteobacteria bacterium | reverse complement strand
CTGGCAGAGGCTGTTGGTTCACTGATGTTAGGTGTCAGTGAAAACCGGAATTGATTGAAAATACCAGTATCTTCCACAAGTTCATGGAGGATGAAATGTTGGGTGCAATTATTGATTTTAACCTGTACTTTATCCCCAGGATTGAAGATCTGCGCAGGTACGATTAATGTGGCAGTCTGGTTGATGACTTTTAATTCGGGCAGGAGGAGTGCTATGGAAAATTCATGTGTTCCGTTATCTGCGTGACGTATCTGCACGGCTTCAGAGGTAGGTGTGAGCATTTGAATTCCAAACTCGAGCGTCGAGGGTGTGGTGTTTTTCATCCAACGGATGGTGGCGAGAGCCCAGTCATTGGCATCGCCTTCCAGGGTGCCACCATGCACGACAATAATTTCGCCAATGCGTAATGCGGTAGTTAGCATTCCAGTCCAAGATAAGCAGGCGCCGCCAGCACTTTCATTGGCTACTTTGCAATGATGAGTTGCATACACTGACATGCCCTCGAGTGATTTCTCGATATCTGCGTCTTTGGTCATATCTGATGTGGTTTTGGCATGAGCGTTGTGACGCGATTTATTCCATGTCTTATGTGCTGGTGCAACAGCTGCGGCGCTGCCTATTTCACGACTTACAAATTGTGCCACGTGAGTGGGTGGGGTGTGGGGCCGTACTTTATGAGGGTCAAGATTATTCGCAGTGATATGATGAGCTGTTTTTAAACCCAGCCCAATAATCAGCGTAGTATTTTTTTGAATACGCGAAAGATTGCGTTTGGATGTCATTGACCAAGCGGATATCAGCCGGCGTATCAGCGCAGCGGGTAGCGTTGCTTCTGCCAACCGGGCCTCGGCTGGGGTATGATTGGCGAGACTATGTAAATGAGCGACTAATGCTGTGGTGTCAAGAGCTAAACAACCTCTCAGAACACGGGTTTTATCGTGCCGCAGGCGGTTTGCAGTTAAAAAAGCAGTGGGTTCGTCATTGTCTTGATTAATGATGTAGGCTGCGGTTGGGTCATCCGCGTTGAGTACGGGCGTTAAGGTACTATGTGCGGCCCATTGATCAAGTGCAGAAAATGTGGTGCTGATTTCATCCTGAGACAAGTGATAAGGTCCGGCAATACTTAGTAACAGGGTCTTCTTATAGAGGTTACCAATATTATGATGGGGGGGCATTTTGAGACTGCCGTCATGAATAGGACTTTGATCAAGCATTTTCAGTTCGGCGTGTTGATGTAACTGATGAATATCGTGCCACGTCGTTGCCGGGCAGGGAGTATAAGTTTGATAGGATGTAATCAGTAACTCGGTCAGATAGTGCATGGCACGATGTAAGGGTATTAATGATTTTCCAGCTGTAAATACCGACGTCTGATTTGTTAAAAGACTGCTCAGCACAATTTTATAGCCATTAGCCATTTCCGAATGCAGTTCGCGCGCCAGCATTGCGGCTTTATAGTTTTTTTCCGCCAGAGGAAACGCCTGGCCAATATAGTATTTTTTTAAAGTTTCAGTAATATCATGAGCTGGTTCCCTGAATAATTCCAGAATTTGGCTGCGATGTTGCATGGCAATCAGCGTTCTGTTCATCGTGACCAAGGCATGGTAAATCATGCGCGCAGATCTGCCGACATCGGCAAGAGGTAATTTCTCAATCCACGCTTTAACTTTGGTGGGATGGGGATCAAATCCTAAATCGTGAGATTCCCGGATGGACGGGATTTGGAAGTGAGTCGTGCTGTGATTACCCATGGCGCAGCTGTCCTGAATGGCCCCCGCAGGGTGAGGGCATACTATGAATAGCGGCAGGGGTGGTGAATACTTAAGCTATAGAGCGTGGTTTTTCGAGTTTTTTAACAAGGGCCAGAGTACTTGAATTTAAATTAAATTATTGAATAAGTTATATTTACTTCACCTAGACTTGTGGTGCCTTTAGGCACCTACTTTTGGTGCTACGGGGATTTTTATTTTAAAGTGCAGCCCATAGGCTGTCGAAGTCTCTGTCATGGGTCTGATTAATGGATGCAAAAATTTCATCGGCGGTTTGCACGGGTATAAAGCGAAATTGCGTAAAACCGACGGTATTCTCCAGGGTTTCCGTTAATATGGCATGACGGGTTCCACAGCTCATGCTAATGATAACTTCAGCACCAATCGGAAAAGAGTTAGCAGGTGTAATAAGAGAGATGGATTGGTTATCGTTTTTTACTTCAGGTAATAATAAGGCAGGAGTTGGGGCTTCACCGTTTCTTTCTGCCATTAAGGTGCGCACCAATACGGCTTCTGCGGTGGGTGCTAACATTTGTATGCCAAATTCAAGTTCTTCAGGCGTTGAATTTTTTGTCCAGCGAATGACTGCAAGTTCCCATTCAGCTGAATCTTGATCGTTAGCGACGTTAATGCTGACCAGTTCCCCCGTGATAAATTTGTTTTGCTGATCACCCTTCCACGCCAAACCGACGCCGCCAGTACTTTCATTAATTACTGTACAGGTGTAGGTGGAAAGTGGTACTTCATCGCCTGGAAATAATACTGCCAGGTTTTTATGGCTGACATTTTCACCCGTGAATTTTCTTTTGAAGTAATCGCCACGCACATTATTGATGCGTGCTGGCGGAATCTTTACAGGAACATTATAGCTAGGATTGGTTAACAGTCTAAGTGACTGCACCGAATTGATCTTGACAGGTTTTGCCGGGGCCTGGATTTTTTTTTCGGCGCCCTGATACGCTGCCTGAAGTCCTATCGATAGTGTAAATGTACCCGTTTTTCTCAGCCGGGGGAAAGTGCGCCGAGACACAATGCCCCAAGCGGAAATTAACCAGCGGGATAAGCCCAGGGAGAGGGCGGGCGCGGGAGGGATAAGGTGTTCTACCTTGCCGCTCGAGAGCTGATGCAAATAATCCACCAGATCGGTGGTATCCAATGCATGGCACGCGTCCATCTGACAGTCTTTACTGTACGCCAACGCGCTGGGTGGTTCATCCCGGATGAGATTTATAATAAATGCGCCCGATACACTCTTGGGGTCTGCCGCCACAGCAAGGCTGCTATATAAAGGCCAGTCACCACTAAGCGCTGTATAAATATCCGTGATGCCTTCCTGGGATAACTGATAGGGATTAGTTAAGGCTAATAACAGGCATTGCTTGTAAATGCTGCTGATACTGCGGTAGCTGTTAACAGAATTTTCGTTATCCTGTATCGGGCTGTCGTGCAGTTTTTTTTGCTCTGCGTACCGATATAGTTGATGAATGTCATGCCATACAGTAGGCGGGCAGGCGGCATACATCTGATAAGACGTAAGTATTACGCGGTTGAGGTAGCTGATAGCACGATGCAGGTGAATTAACAGCATGCTGGCGGTGGCATTGTTGATTAACAGATTATCAATGATAATCTTGTGGCCGTTGGCCATTTCCATGTGTAATGCGCGGTTTAAATGTGCTGCTTTGAGGTTGATTTCAGTTAATGGTAGCGGTACACCGAGATAATGTTTTTTTAATTCTGTGGTGACGTGTTGCGCCGGCCCTCTGAAAAATTCGAGAATTTGAAAGCGCTGTTGGACAGGAATCGTGGAACGATTCAGCGTGGTTAATTCCTGATAGACCAGGCGTGTTGTTTCACCACTGTTTTCGAGCGGTAAATGATCCAGCCAGGCTTTTACTTTGATTGGATGAGTTTGACGGGGGCTTTCCAGGCGTTCATGCTTTTGTGGGAAATGTAATTTGATAACACTGCTATTGTCCATGTCGCGCTTTCCGTTAAAATGCTGTAAGGCCCGCGTGAGTCACGCTTAGAATCTGGTATGGCCGGATCAGGTTAGGCCAGCCTGCGCGACTAATTTATTGATTCCGGCGTGGCTGGCGTCTATTTTATTTATCGGCGGTAGTGACTAATTATTTAGCCATGGATGACAAGGACATTGTTGGAATTTATGCCCCACCTACGGCTTAGTAGTGCATTACACTAAAAAGGTTGTCATTTCGACCGAAGGCGACCGCCATGGATGGTGGTCGCCTTCGGTCGAAATGACAGAATGGGTAAGTATTTTACTGAAACCCACGGCGTAGAGGCGTTAATAAACCGGCAGTTTGCTGGGGGCTCCCGCGTGTTCATGTACCAGCCGCGGCACTAAATAACCTGGTAGACACTTACGCAGTTGTTGCATCAACTGCTGAGCCTGATAAAGGTCTACGTCAAAATGGCTGGCGCCTTGTACTTTGTCGAGCAGGTGCAGGTAGTAAGGAGTCACGCTAGCCTCAAACAGGCGCTCGCTAAGCTCGGCCAAGGCGCGGACGCTGTCATTGACGCCTCGTAATAGCACGGATTGATTGAGCACCACCACGCCGGCCTGGGTAAGGCGCGACAGGGCTTCGACGACAGTTGTGTCGATCTCGTTGGCGTGATTGGCATGGATGACCATCACGGGTTTGAGTCGGGAACCGGATAGCCAGCCCAGCAATGCCTCATCCACCCGTTCTGGCAGCACAATTGGCAGGCGGGTGTGGATGCGCAGCCGCCGCAGGTGGGGAATGTGAGACAGGCGCTGGGCTAACGGCGCGAGGCGTTGATCAGAGAGCGTCAATGGGTCTCCACCACTCAAAATCACCTCGTTTATTGTGGTGTCAGATGCGATATAATCCAGCGCGGGGTCCCAGTCATGACTGGCGGGGTTGGCGTCGCTATAGGGGAAATGCCGCCGGAAGCAATAACGGCAATGAATTGCGCAGGCGCCGGTGGTGACCAGTAGCACCCGCCCGTGGTATTTATGCAGGAGTCCCGGCACAGGCATGGCGGCGAGGTCGCCCACTGGGTCAGCGGTATAGCCCGGCAGCAGGATTTCCTCATCATGTAAAGGGAAGACCTGACGCAGCAGAGGATCATCCGGATCACCTTTGCGCATGCGCGCCACATAGCCGCGCGGCACGCGTAACGTAAACTGGCGAGTAGCCAACTGCCCGAGTGGCAGGGCATCGGCGGGAAGATTCAACATCTCCAGCAGTTCGGCGGGATTATTAATGGCTTGGGCCAGCAGTTTTTGCCATGTGGCAGTCTGCCCAGAAACGGAAATTCGCGGTAACATGGCAACAGTTTAACGGAACATGGCGCGAAGCGCATGCAATTCTGGCGCAGAACGTCTGCAATTATATGGCGCGGAGCGCCGTCAATTTCCCCGAATATTTACAACTTTAATAATGAGGATGCCATGGGCACAGTCAGCACGAATGAATTCAAATCAGGTCTCAAAGTCATGCTCGATGGTGACCCCTGCTCGATTCTGGAAAATGAGTTTGTAAAACCTGGTAAGGGACAGGCATTTAACCGCGTCAGAATTCGCAATCTGAAAAATGGTCGGGTTATTGAACGAACCTTTAAATCGGGTGACACCCTGGAAGCGGCCGATGTTATTGATGTAGAAATGCAATATCTCTACAACGATGGCCAGCACTGGTATTTCATGAATCCGGAAAATTTTGAACAAGTCGGTGCTGATGCACCGGCGGTTGAGGACGCCATTAAATGGCTTAAAGCCGAGGATGTGTGCATGATTACCCTGTGGAATGGTGTGCCGCTGGCTATTACCCCGCCCAATACCGTTATCCTGAAAGTGACAGAAACTGACCCCGGTCTGCGTGGTGATACTTCAGGCGGAGGTGGCAAGCCTGCCACTCTCGAAACCGGTGCTGTGGTGCGTGTGCCCTTGTTTGTTGAAATTGGTGATTTGCTTAAGGTTAATACCCGCACTGGCGAATATTTGTCGCGTAGCAAAGGGTAATTTTAGAGATCGCGCGGTTCTTGCTCATCCATAACCCACACTACCTGCGCATCCTGTCCGGCTCATGAAGCATGAATGGCAACCCAGAGCAACGCTTGAGAATTTGCGCCTGCGTGCCCGTGTGCTGGCCGATGTGCGACATTTTTTTGCCGTACGCGAGGTGCTGGAGGTGGAGACGCCGTTGCTGTATCCGGCCACCGCCACTGATCCTCACTTGCATAGTTTTGCCACCCGTTACACAGGCCCTGGCGCCCCTGAAAGCGTGGGCGGGCGTACGCTGTATCTGCAAACCTCGCCTGAATTTGCCATGAAGCGCCTGCTCGCGGCAGGCAGTGGACCAATCTATCAATTAGGTAAGGCGTTCCGTGATGGCGAGGCTGGCCGGCGCCATAACCCCGAATTTACTTTACTGGAATGGTATCGCCCCGGCTTTACCCTTGCCGATCTGATGGCCGAAGTCGACGCGCTGGTGCGTCAGGTGGTGGGCGCATCGTTTATCCTGGGCGCCACCCAATACCTGAGCTATGCCGACGCATTTATACGCTATGTGGATATAAATCCTCACACCGCCAGCAATAGCGACTTGCTCCAGTGCGCCACGCGGCATGGAATTGTGCCGCCACCAGGGTTGACCCAGGAGTGGGATGGTTGGCTAGACCTGCTGCTTACCCACTTAATAGAACCCCAGCTTGGTCTGGATGCTCCCCTGTTTTTATTCGACTACCCGCCCTCACAAGCCGCATTGGCGCGCATTCGGCCAGGTAACCCGGTGGTAGCTGAACGCTTTGAACTGTATATTGCTGGAATGGAGTTAGCTAACGGTTACAACGAATTAGGTGATGCTGCTGAACAGCGCGGCCGCTTTGAGGCTGACGGTGCAAAACGCCAGGGGGCGGGGCTGCCAGTTTCACCCCTCGATGAACGCCTTCTTTCGGCGTTAGAGGCGGGTCTGCCAGAATGTTGTGGGGTTGCATTGGGAATAGATCGGCTTATCATGCTAGTGGCAGGAGAATCTACTATTGACGACATCACTGCTTTTCCTTTAGCGTACCTGTGAACTCTTCGCGGTTTGCTGTTGGTTCAAGAAATGTCGGAAAATTTTACAAAATGTAAGTAGAAGATTCAAAAAAAATGTATATTTCACGGGAGGTAGAATTTAAATATAGATACCAGCTATAGGCTTACATGGAACTTTACGGGGCAGTGACAATTTGAGGCCTGAATATTGCATATTTATTTTATGTGTCGGTTTTCGGGCAGCTGTCTCCTATTTACACAGTGACAACTAAAAAATAGGGTGAGGTTGTGACACATGATTAGTGTTTCAACCTGTAATGGCGATTACAGCCAAGCTGGAATGGCTAACCTGACAGATAGATAAACGGGGGTAGTAATGATCGAGCGTCGCTGGACTACACGGACGCCGATTAATCT
>JBKJTS010000124.1:0-15828 GCA_046590885.1 Gammaproteobacteria bacterium | reverse complement strand
GTGGCGCCAGACCTTTCTTGCTGGCCGAACCATGAGTCTGGGGGATTTCGCCATGGACATGGCCGCTGTAGTAATGGTTGTAGGCGCCCTGCGCTTACGAGCACACGCAAATTCCTCAAAGTGAAGTAAGAAGCCACGGCCGGGTGGCCGGGTAGATATTCGGGTCGCCGTTAACGAACAGAGTTTCTACTGTGACGTTTTCTACGGTATACGTGAAAACTGCATAACTTACGCAGAAGTAGATTTCGGTGGAAGAGAGGATGAAATTCCTATCCCTGCTTTATCAGTGCGTTTTTTCCACAACCTTAGCAGAAAATTCTCTGCGTCATCCACATAGGTAAATACTGCTGGTACAACTACGAGCGATAATACAGTGGAAGTCATTAGTCCGCCAATCACAGCCACCGCCATGGGTGAGCGAAACGATGGGTCGGCACCGAAGCCCATCGCAACCGGTAACATACCTAAGCCCATGGCAAGGGTCGTCATAATTATCGGACGCGCTCGCTTGTGACAGGCATCAATCAACGCATCAAAGCGAGACAACCCTAAATCACGGCGCGCAATGATGACATAATCAACTAACAGAATCGAATTTTTGGTTACCACGCCCATCAGCATTAACAAGCCAATCAGGGAAGGCATCGAGAAACTTTTCCCCGTAAGCAACAGTAAGATAAACGCACCGCCAATCGATAAGGGCAGGGCGGCCAAAATGGTAATCGGTTGCATGAAATCTTTGAATAACAGCACCAGCACCGCAAAAATACACAGCACCCCAATTGTCATGGCAAGAGCAAAACTTGAGAATAACTCTTCCATCATTTTGGTATCGCCCAATTCAGCAATTTTTACATTTGGCGGCAGCGTTTTAAGGCTAGGCAAATTCATAGCTTCACCATAGACACTGCCGAGTTCGCGCGTACCCAACTCAACATCGAAGGTGATCTGACGGCTGCGATCCAGCCGATCAATTTGTGCGGGACCACTATCAATAGTTACTTTCGCAATATTGCCAAGCATCACCGATCCTGTATGGGAAGGAACTTGCAAGCGCTCAATCGCCGCCAAGTCTGCACGAGTCGCTTGCGGAAATGTCACCCGAATCGGGACTTGACGTTCACTCAAGTTAAATTTCGGCAGGTTTTGATCATAATCACCTTGAGTGGCTACGCGCACTGTCTCGCCAATCGCCGCCGCACTGACCCCCAAGTCTGCCGCACGCGCAAAGTCAGGGCGTACAATAATCTCTGGCCGCACCAGGCTCGTACTGGAGGTCACATTGCCCACGCCCTGTAGCGTGCGCAAATCACGCTCGACCTCCCGGGCGGTGGCAACCAGTATCGCCGGATCTTCGCTTTGTAATACCAATTGCATTTTGGTGCCGGTATCCAGTGGACCAACAGTGATACGCACATTGGGCTGGGAGCTAAGTTTTTCTCGTAGCTCCACCTCCACTTCCTGTTGAGTGCGATGCCCACCGACGCGCTCGTCGCGCCTGGTCATTGTCACTGTTAGCGCCGCCTTGCGAGCTTCTGCGGCCACGCCAACGGCAAATGCATCACCGGAAACTCCCCCGCCAATGGAGCTAAATACATGCTTCACATCTTTAACTTCGAGTGCAGTAAGTCTTGCGTGCTCGGCAGCATCCAAAGTTTCCTGCAAAGTGCTACCAGGCGGCAATTCAATATTAATGATGGTTTGCGCCCGATCTGATGGGGGCACAAAACCCGTTGGCAGCAACGGGATAAGTGCAAGAGAACCAATGAAGAATACGCCCGATGCAATTGCCGTTACTAACCGATGGCGAATACACCATGCAACCCAGGCCAGATACATGACCATGATTCGCCCATCTTTCTTCGCGGCAGGTGTTTTGTTCTTCAACATGTATGCCGCCATCATTGGCGTAAGCATTCGTGCGACCACGAGCGAGGCAAAAATTGCGAATACCGCCGTCCAGCCGAATTGCTTGAAAAATTTACCAGGAATCCCCGCCATAAAAGCAGTCGGCAAAAATACCGCAATCAGCGCAAATGTCGTAGCTATTACAGCCAGGCCAATTTCAGAAGCGGCTTCCATTGCCGCTTGATAGGGCGTCTTGCCCATGCGTATGTGGCGATTAATGTTTTCGATTTCTACTATCGCATCATCAACCAATATTCCAACCACCAGCGCAAGAGAAAGCAGTGTTACAGTATTTAGAGTAAAGCCGAAATAAAACATACCAAGAAAAGTCGGTATCACTGAGAGCGGTAGAGCAGCAGCAACAATAAAAGTAGAGCGCCAATCCCTGAGAAAAAACCACACCACAATGACTGCGAGCAATGCGCCTTCCAGCAGCAAGTGCATTGAGCCCGTAAAGTTTTCTTGTACCGGCCAGACGTTATCAACGGCCTCTTCGATCTTCATATTTTGGTGCATGTTGCGCAGTTCTGCCACGGCTTCTCGCACCTGCGTGGCCACTGTAATTTCGCTCGCACCTTTAGTGCGAGTCACTTCAAACGCGACTACTGGCCTGCCATCGTTGAGTGCCATAGCGCGCCGCTCGGCGACCGTGTCAGTGATCTTGGCGACTTGCTCTAAACGAATACGGCGTCCATCAGACAAAGGCATTTCTAGCTGTGCCAGTTCTGCAACGGTTTTTACTGTGGCAATGGTACGTACCGTTTGCTCTACCCCGCCCACATCACCCCGCCCACCAGGTACTTCTTGTTGAACCTGACGCAACTGGCGGGAAACTGCGGCGGCTGTTGTGCCCAGCGCCGCCATTTTTTCAGGATCAAGCTCAATGCGTATTTCGCGTGAGAGGCCACCCATGCGCGAAACTTTACCCACGCCTTGGGCAGCGAGGATTCGCTTGGTTACAGTGTTGTCAACAAACCAAGAAATCGCCTCCTCATCAAATTGCGCTGATGAGACCACATAAGTCAAAATGGGCCGCCCCGAGTTTGTTGCCTTTGATATCACGGGATCGCGCATTTCGCCGGGCAAATCGGCGCGAATCTGACTTACCGCATCACGGACTTCATTAGTGGCCTCAGCCCCATTTTTCTCAAGAATGAATTCAACATTAATATTGGCAACGCCATCAAGAACATTGGTGTAAATGTGTTTCACACCCTGAAGTGGCGCGATTGCATTTTCGATCTTTCGCGCAACTTCTGCCTCTAGCTGCGCAGGGGCCGTGCCGGGCAAGCTGGCACTGATGGTCACCATTGGCAATTCGATATCCGGAAAATCCTGTATGCCGGTCATCTTGAAACTTACTAAGCCAGCAAAAGAAAGCAAGATAAAAAACACAATAGAGGCAATCGGATTTTTAATTGCCCATGATGATACGTTTATACTATTCATAGTATTTACCTGATGAGGTCATTTTTTTCTGGAGCATTTAAGATTATTTGCTCGGAAGACTGGACGGATCGTGGATTTTGAGTATGTTTTGTGGGAGAGGCTGTAACTGAAGAAGCAATAGCAACCAAATCGCCATCGTTTAAAAATCCAGCGCCGCCGGCCACGATAAGTTCATCCGCATTCAATCCATCGACAATTTCGAGGCGATCTGTGTCGCGCCGTCCAGTGCTCACTTTGAGTTGAACGACACGCCTGAGTGCCGAACTTTCTTTTTCTCTTGCTTGTTTAATGGTGAAAACATAACTAAATCCATCGCGTACGACTACGGCTTGCTGAGGTACCGTGAGTGCAGCGGAATTACCTAACTCAAACTCACCTTTGACGAACATGCCAGCCCGTGCATCAGAGCCGTTTGACAAATCGACATAAACGAGAGTGTTGCGTGTCTGCGGATCGATAGTTGGCGCGATCATACGCACTTTGCCGGTCACGGATGCGCCACTGGGGGTGGTGAGAGTGGTGCTTTGCCCGATTCTCACTTTCCCCAAATCGGCTGCGCTGACTTCGGCGCGCCATTCAAGACGGTTGTTGCGAATCATGCGAAATAATTCCTGGCCGGCTTCCACGACCCCGCCTACCGTGGCATTGCGCGCGGAGACAACGCCTGAATCGGGGGCCAATACGTGGGTGTTACGAAGTCGTATTTGTGCACCGTTGGCCACGGCACGGGCGGCAGCAAGCCTGGCTACGGATATCTTCTCCGCAGTCATATATTGATTGATTTGCTGTGCGCTTAGCGCGCCTGTAACTTTGAGCGTGCGAGCACGTTCAGCATTTTCCTGAGCTTCGGTGAACGCGGCCTCGGCCTCAGCCACACTTGCTTTTTGTTGCGCCAATTCGGCCTCTAAGGTCTCAGATGCAAAGCTCGCCAGTACTTCGCCGCGCTTAATGACATCCCCAACATTCGCACCAACGGTGATTAAGCGCAATCCGTACACTTCAGCGCTAATGATAGTTTCTTGCCATGCCGCGACATTGCCATTAACGACAAGTTTTACTGCAAGTTCTTCGGATTGAGGTTTAGCGGTTGTGACGGTAAGAGTGGGTTTTCCATGAACCGTGGCTGGTTTCTTTTCGCCTTCTACGGTAACTAGAAAGACGGTAGCGCCGATAGCTAAAACGATGGCGGCTGCAAGGGCCGATTTTTTAAAAGTTCCAATCATGTCTTAGTTCCTGTTTCGTTTTGTGTGTCATAGTAGCGGCTTTTGTTTGGATTAGGGCCTATTTATTACCTACCACCCCGCGCGCCACGCTTCTTTTAGTTCGACGAAACTACCTGAATCAGTGGTACGTCGGCTCACATCAAATACCGGCAAGCGAATGATGTTTTATTTCTGCGTTTTTCTGCTGGTTTTAATTTTTGGTGAGGGCTTTATAGAGGCCATCATCAGATTAAATGCGCGACGCACAATGCACTGCGTGCGAATCCTGGATGCTTCAGTTGAATCGCCCAGATCCAATACTAGCGCACCAACAAAAGTGGCGTGGAAACACTCAACATCAGTGCGACTTAAATTAAGCCCTAACTTATGAAAGCTTTTCAGCAACCGCTCCCTATTTACCTCTTCAAAAATCGCTAGCCATGGCTTGATAAGCACATCTTCATCCGAAGCCACAATCAACGCACACATCAAGCGTGCAAAGCGGCGATCATTTATATCAGTAGCAAAAAAATCGCTAAAATTGTGTGAGGTGAGGATGCCAGAATCAATGCTCTTTGACATCTCCTCCAACATTGCATTGCAACCATACATGGCGGTCTCACGCAACAAATCATTACGCACCGGGAAGTAATACGTAATGTGACTTTGGCGTACCCCCGCACGCTCCGCTACACGTGTTTGTGTGAGCGCACTGAAACCTTCAGTATTCAGAATTTCGACGGCAGCCAACAAAATGCGTTCCCGCACACTGGCAGGCATTGGTCGTGCTGTGATAATTTCAGGACAAGAAAAGGCTGCGGCAGGCGTTTTGGTAGATTTTCGCTTCACAAGAAGTTTAGTTGCCATTTGGTAATTATACCAATTAATTTGGTTAAGTTACCAATAACCATGTTTAATTTCGATTAAATCTTTGCAAGCCTTGGGGGTAGGTTTCAATGTTGTTAAGTTAGCCTTTAGCGCCTATTGTAAATCAATCAGTTGAGGTCATTTTTCTGCGCCTAATAGCGATTAACTGATTGAACGCACAGTATTGAGTTAGATCTTGGTGTGCTATGAACGCCCTCCAGTGGAGCATAAGTTAAACGTGTGGTGCTTCAATGAAGATAAGGGCAAGCCCTTCGGCGTCGGCTTGCAGGAGAAGGTTTTAATCGCCACAAGCTGCGCGGATTAAGAGTCCAGGTGTTGAGCGTTGAGGTTAAAAAGCTGTGCGAGCTCCTGTCAGAGAGGGTGACTTGGAGCCATTGCGTTATGTGGCTACCCTAGGTAGGATCACTGGCCTTCTTATATCTCATCCGCACCAAAATGCATCAAATCGCTTGTTAAAATGCACTAATTTGGTGCTATAGGTAGTTTGGCTGACTGTAGCGCCTCTGCTGTGCTGATATATAAAACTATAATTTATATATTAAATATAGAATATTGATGCTTTCTTGCGAGCATGGCATAAAGCTTGCTGAAATGATGCACTATATAATCCTAAAATTTAGATTCATCTTCTTGTACATTCTTTCCACGGTTAAATAACCGCTTTGGAGATGCTTTTTTGCAGTTTCTTTCGGTCTGGCGCGTTCCCTGAATAATAAACCTGGAAAAATATGTCGCACACAGCCTCAGTTGCGATAGTAGGAGAGCCGGTGAAAACGGTGGGGTGGCACGCGGAACTCACGCTGGGTTTTAGTGAGCGTAGCGGGCGTACCACATTGTCACAGCGTATGCACAGTGGCCCGTTGCGCGTGCAGCGCCCATTTTATCCTGAGTCGCAGGTGTGTCATGTTTATATATTGCATCCGCCAGGCGGGATTGTTGGTGGCGATACGTTACAGATCCAAGTGCGGGCAGGCAAGTGCGCACAGGTTTTGCTCACCACCCCTGCCGCAAATAAATTTTATCGCAGTAAAAAGGGCACGTCGGCGCGCTTGCATCAATCGCTTACTGTAGAAGCAGGTGCGGCGCTGGAATGGTTTCCGCAGGAGTCAATTGTTTTTGATGGGGCGTGGGTAGACAGCGCCACGCACGTAGAGCTTGCGCGTGACGCGCATTTTATGGGTTGGGAAATTACCTGCCTGGGCCGGCGTGCCGCGCAGGAAGTATATACGCATGGCGAATATCGTCAGAATTTTGAAATTTGGCGTGACGGGCGACCGCTGTGGATAGAGCGTGCCTGCGTGACGGGTAGCGGTGTAATGCTTAACGGTGCATGGGGGCTGGCAGGGTTTAGCGTGACGGGTAGTTTTGTGTGCACTACAAAAAATTCGAGCGCAGTGCAGTGTGTGCGTGACGCGGTGGCGGAGATTATAAATAATGATTTATTCAGTGCTACGCACCGCGATGAGGTATTGATATGCCGTTACCTGGGGCATAGTGCCGAGCAGGCGCGACGCTATTTTATTCGGGCCTGGGAAGTTTTGCGTCCCCTGGTATTGGAAAGAGCTGCCTGCGCGCCGCGTATTTGGGCTACATAGTATCCTACTGTGTCACAAAACGCTGAAGGGCGCATTGCGGCGTTAAAATCGAGCTTAAAATGCTCATTTACTCCTTGTAAACTGCGCATGTTCGCCCGATTTTGCCTTGCACCGCATCCCTTGATCGCTTTGTGAAATAGTAGGAGGAGAGAGGTATTATGGATTTAACTCCACGAGAAAAAGACAAGTTGCTGATTTTTACCGCTGCCCTGCTGGCAGAAAGGCGCAAAGCGCGCGGTGTAAAGTTAAATTACCCGGAAGCGATAGCCTATATTTGTGCAGCAATCATGGAAGGCGCGCGCGATGGACGTAGCGTGGCTGATTTAATGGGCTATGGCACGACACTGCTGACACGCGACGATGTGATGGAGGGTATTGCGGAAATGATTCCCGATGTGCAGGTGGAAGCAACTTTTCCTGACGGCACCAAGCTGGTGACAGTGCATAATCCGATTCCCTGATGAGGTGATAACCATGATTTCAGGCGAAATTATAGTGGGCTCAGGTGATATTGCACTGAATGCAGGGCGCAGAATATTACGCATCAGTGTTGCCAATACCGGAGATCGTCCTGTTCAGGTGGGTTCCCACTATCACTTCTATGAAACCAACAGTGCCTTGAGCTTTGAACGGGAAAAAGCCTATGGTTGCCGTCTCAATATTGCGGCAGGAACCGCCGTGCGTTTTGAGCCGGGTCAAATCCGTGAAGTAGACTTGGTGGAATATGTGGGAGAGCGCCGCGTATATGGTTTTAATGCCAGAGTGATGGGATCGCTGGAGAAAAAATGATGAAAACAATTGACCGCCGCGCTTACATGGAAATGTATGGCCCCACAGTGGGTGATCGGGTGCGTCTGGGTGATACCGAGTTGTGGATTGAAGTAGAGGCCGATCACAGCGTCTACGGCGAAGAAGTAAAGTTTGGCGGGGGAAAAGTTATTCGTGACGGCATGGGCCAGAGCCAGCGTTGCGCAAATGAAGTGGCCGATACGGTCATCACCAATGCGTTGATTATGGATTATTGGGGTATAGTCAAAGCTGATATTGGCCTGAAAAATGGCCGTATTTCTGGCATAGGCAAAGCTGGCAATCCGGATATTCAGCCGAACGTCACCATTGTGATTGGGCCGGGCACGGAAATTATTGCCGGTGAAGGACTTATTGCAACGCCCGGCGCGATAGATGCGCATATTCATTTCATCTGCCCGCAACAGATTGAAGATGCCTTGATGTCGGGTGTTACAACCATGATCGGTGGTGGCACGGGGCCTGCGGCAGGCACCCATGCTACCACCTGCACACCGGGGCCGTGGTATATGCAGCGTATGCTGCAAGCGGCTGAAGCATTGCCGATGAATATTGGTTTTCTGGGCAAAGGCAACGCCAGTCTGCCGAGGCCTCTTGAAGAACAAATTGAAGCGGGCGCGATGGGCCTGAAACTGCACGAAGACTGGGGCACAACGCCTGCCGCCATTGATAACTGTTTAAGTGTCGCTGAAAAATACGATGTGCAGATTGCCATCCACACTGATACTTTGAATGAGTCGGGATTTGTTGAAGACACACTCGCCGCTTTCAAAGGCCGCACCATTCATACCTACCATACCGAAGGGGCGGGGGGTGGGCATGCACCGGATATTATCAAGGCCTGCGGTGAGGCGAATGTGTTGCCTTCATCCACCAACCCCACACGCCCTTACACAGTCAACACCGTGGACGAGCACCTGGATATGTTAATGGTGTGCCATCACCTCGACCCCGCGATTGCCGAAGATGTTGCCTTTGCCGAGTCGCGGATTCGCCGCGAGACTATTGCTGCCGAAGATATCTTGCATGACCTTGGCGCATTCAGCATGATTTCATCAGATTCGCAGGCGATGGGCCGCGTCGGTGAAGTGATTACCCGCACCTGGCAAACCGCGCACAAGATGAAAGTGCAGCGCGGCGCACTGGCCGAAGATAACGCACACCATGATAATTTTCGCATCAAACGCTATATCGCAAAATACACCATTAATCCTGCCATTACGCATGGCATCAGCCATGAGGTCGGCTCAATAGAAACAGGAAAGTTAGCGGATATCATATTATGGCGCCCCGCATTTTTTGGTGCCAAGCCGTCCATGATTATCAAGGGCGGCATGATCGCCGCCGTGCCGATGGGTGACCCTAATGCATCGATTCCAACACCGCAGCCAGTGCACTACCGTAACATGTTTGGTACCTTGGGTGGCGCGCGCACGGCGACCAGTGTCCATTTTGTTTCTCAGGCGGCGCTGAATGCCGGAATAGATAAGACGTATGGATTGAGAAAAAATCTGGTAAGCGTAAAGAACACCCGCGCAATTCGTAAATCTGATCTGATTCATAATAGTTATCAACCTCACATGGAGGTGGATGCACAGACCTATGAAGTACGTGCTGACGGTGTATTGCTGACCTGTGAACCGCTCGCGGTGCTGCCTTTGGCGCAACGCTATTTTCTGTTTTAGCGAGGGACAGTCGTTATGATGCAGATTTTTGAGCGTATTCATAATAGTGTTGAGTTCGACGCAATATTGACCTTGCCTTTTGAGTTGCGTCAGCGTAGCCGTTTGTCGACACATTTAGACAGTGGTGAAGAAGCTGTTCTATTTTTGCCGCGAGGGTCAGTGTTACGTCACGGTGATTTATTGCGTGCTGATGCTGGAAAAATAGTGGTGATTCATGCCGCGTGTGAAGCGGTATCAACCGCCACCTGTGCGGCGTCTCCATTGTTGCTGGCCAAGGCTTGCTATCATTTGGGTAATCGGCATGTGGTTCTGCAAATTGGTGCGACCTGTGTCAGGTATTTGCGTGATCATGTGCTGGATGATCTGGTGTGTCAGTTGGGGTTGACCGTTTTACACGAAGTGCTACCGTTTGAACCTGAAGCCGGAGCGTATACGCATGCCGCGCACCACACATTATGATTCTCTTGCCGGATGGCGGGCATCATATAAATGATATTTCTTTGTTGCGCCTTATGCAGTTAGTGAGCCCCTGTTTGCCGGTAGGCGCTTATTCCTATTCGCAAGGGTTGGAATACGCGGTTGCCACAGGAACAGTGCGTGATGAAGCTACCGCCCAACATTGGATTTGCGGCTTGATGGAACATGCTGTGTGCCGTTTGGATGTGCCGGTATTGATGCGACTGCATCATGCCTGGTACGCCGCCGATAATGAGGCCGTTCAATATTGGAGTGCTTTTTTACATGCATGCCGGGAATCTGCCGAATTACAGGCAGAAGACCGGCACTTGGGCGCGGCGCTTTCCAGGTTATTGGTAAGTCTGGATATGGTAGATGCGAAAGCGTGGATCTCTCATTCCCATACCAGCTTTGCAACCGCATTTTCTTTGGCCGCCGTACGTTGGAATATCCCCGTTCGTACTGTGGCGATGGGGTACGCCTGGGCGTGGCTCGAAAATCAGGTGGCTGCTGCGCTTAAATTGATTGCATTGGGACAAACCGCCGGGCAGCGTATTTTGTCTCATACGATTGGGCAGATGCCTGAATGGGTGGAGAAGGGGATTGCGAGCCGCGATGCTGAAATAGGTGTGTTTGTACCCATGTCAGGGATTTTTAGCGCCTTGCATGAGACGCAGTATTCACGATTGTTTCGTTCTTGAAAAACTAAACAGAGGAAATCATGATGTTTCAAAAACCCACGTTGCGCCTCGGCATTGGTGGGCCGGTAGGTTCAGGAAAAACAGCGTTGGTTGAAGCCTTGTGCAAAAAAATGCGCGACAGATTTCATATGGCGGTGGTGACTAATGATATCTATACCAAAGAGGATGCCCAATTTTTAGTGCGTAGTCAGGCTTTATCTGCAGATCGTATTATTGGTGTTGAAACGGGGGGATGTCCGCATACCGCGATCCGCGAAGATGCGTCGATGAATCTGGCGGCTGTTGAACAGTTATGTGAGCAATTTAAAAATCTTGACGTGGTGATTATTGAAAGCGGGGGTGACAATCTGGCCGCCACCTTCAGCCCGGAACTGTCAGACCTGACTTTATATGTGATTGATGTTTCCGCAGGCGATAAAATTCCTCGCAAAGGTGGGCCAGGCATTACCCGTTCCGATTTATTAGTGATAAATAAAATTGATCTGGCTCCCTATGTTGGTGCGTCGCTGGAAGTAATGGAGCGGGATGCCAGAAAAATGCGGGGAGATAAGCCCTTTATTTTTTCTAACCTTAAGTCGGGACAGGGGCTGGATGTTATTATTACCTTCATTATTGATAAAGGAATGTTGTCAGTGAAATAACCAGCATCAGCCCCTTATTCAAAGCACTTGCCGGCAAGCAAAAGGGGAGTATTGTTGTTGCCGATACGATGGAAAATCTGATAATCACTCAGCATTTGGCAGTGTGATGTGGATCTTTGGTAAGATTTACGTTTCTGGCGAAAGCACTAATGGCGGAACAACCGGCAGGTCTTTTTGTGAATAGGGAATCGTAATGGCATGTTGCTTGAAGGCTTTCCAGATCGCCACATAAAGATCGGAACGAACATTGGTGATACCCGCTTCTGGGTCGTTGATCCACACACTCATTTCCAAGGTAATCCCGGTGTCACTGAAGTCTTTTAGAATGCAGCTCGGCGCCGGATCACTGAGAACGCGGTTATGATGGCGTGCAAGGTCGAGCATGATCTGCATGGCACGCTCCGGGTCATCCTGATAGCTGATGCGCAGTGCCAATGAAATGCTCATGTTCGGATTTGCATAGCTCCAGTTAATCACATCTGAGGTGATCAATTTCTCATTGGGGATGAGAGTGTCAGAGCCATCACGCGTATGTACAACGACGTAGCGGGCACGCATTTCCTGTACCCAGCCATAGGTGTTGCCAGTAGTAATAACATCCCCGGGCCGAATCGACCGATCCATCACCAGAATAAAACCGCTGATAAAATTACTGGCAATACGCTGCAAGCCAAACCCTAATCCCACCCCCAGTGCGCCGCCGAAAACGGCCAGTGCAGTTAAATCAATTCCGGCGCTATAGAGTGATAACAGCAAGGCAAAGGTGAGCAGCAGAAAGCGGCTGAATTTGGCAATACCGATACGCATGCCAGCGTCCATGCCACTGGCCTCGGCCAGGCGTTTTTCGATAAAATTAGATAGCCAAAGTGCGAGTATCAACAGGCTGGCGACTGCCAATGCTAATTTGGTGACAGTAAGGAGAGTAATGTGAACTTTGCCTGCATGAAAGGCAACTTCATCCATTGCATTCAAAATATCCGGCAACCATCCCAATAAATGCAATGCGACTGCCACCCACAGAGTGGTACTGATGATGCCTTCCCATGCTTTAAGAGTGCGGGTGGGATTAAAGCTGGTGCGTAAAATAAACACAGCAAGCCTGATTGTTGCCCAGGATAGTGCCAATAGCATCACCCTATCCAGTAGCGCGATATCCATATCCGCCTTGCGCAGAATTACGCGCCCTACGGTCATGAACAGAAACATGCCAAAGGGAAAAATAATCCGCGATAACCCGCGCAAAAAGAAATCACGCAGCCAGTGATCCGGGGAGGTGACTGAGAGTGTGGCCAGTCGCCGTGTCCAATAACGGTACAACCATGCACCAAACAAGCCGGCGCATGCGATAATTCCCAACTGTATTTGTACAGCAGGCATGCCCAAGGCGCTTATCCAGTCACGTAATAGTGCGGTTAACTCATCCATCTCATTGTGCTAAATAGTTCATCGAAAACAAACATGGCAAGAATACCCCTTAAGCCAATATAATGATACTTATGAACACCCAAGTGCTAGTTCGCGTTGAACATCTCTACCGTTACTATGGGGAAACTTGCGCGCTGAATGATGTCAGCTTTGAAGTCAACCGGGGAGAGGTAGTGGGTTTTCTGGGTCCAAACGGCGCGGGAAAATCCACCACTATGCAGATATTGAGTGGTAATCTGGCTCCCAGTTCTGGGCGCGTATGGATTAATGGGGTAGACATCCTGAAGCACCCCAAGCAGGCCAAAATGGCACTGGGTTACTTGCCGGATCAGCCGCCACTCTATCGGGAGTTGACGGTTAATGAATATTTGCAATATTGCGCGCGCCTGCACCGTATTCCGCGTGCGGCGGGCGAGCAACGCATTGCCATCGAACGTGCCAAACAGCGTTGCGGACTCACCGAAGTCGGCCGCCGCCTGATCGGCAATCTTTCCAAGGGTTATCAGCAACGGGTGGGTATTGCCCAGGCGATCGTACATATGCCGGCACTGGTAATTCTGGATGAGCCGACGGTGGGGCTGGATCCCATACAAATGCGCGAGATTCGCACCCTGATCCGCGAATTAAGCGGCGTGCATGGAGTGATCCTTTCTACGCATATACTGCCGGAAATACAGGCCACCTGCGATCGTGTGCAAATCATCAATAAAGGCGAATTGCTGTTGAATGACACCTTGGCTGGCCTGCAGGCGCGCATGCATTCATCGAGCATGGTGGTAGGTTTGCATAATATGCCACCGCTGGTTGAGCTTGCCGCACTACCGGGCGTTGGGTCAGTGGAGCCTTTGGTTGATGGCCGTGTGCGCCTTCACCATGCTACGCATCATATGTCCTATAATACATCCCCTGATATATCAGGGAAGAACCCCGCAGAGGCACTGGTAGCGCGTGCCGTACAGCAAGGTTGGGGACTATATGAATTAATTCCTGAACGGGTATCCCTGGAACAGATTTTTGTTGATATCACACGTACAGAACAGCATGAATCAGATGTTATTGTCAGGGATGCCGCCGCGTGATCATATTTTCGATTGCTGCACGTGAGTTGCGCAGTTTGTTTCTCTCGCCATTGGCCTGGACTATTCTTGCGGTGGTGCAATTCATTCTGGCGTATATCTTTCTTGCTCAGGTGGATGTATTCCTGCAAGTGCAGCCGCGTCTGGCCGCGTTGGAGGGCGCCCCTGGCATGACTGAGTTGGTGATTGTCCCGTTGTTTGGTAACGCCGCTATTTTACTGTTGTTGGTAGTGCCTTTAGTGACGATGCGTCTGATTAGTGAAGAGCGCAAAGCACAAACCATCAGCCTGTTATTTTCTTCCCCCGTTTCCATGGCAGAAATCATTCTGGGCAAATATCTTGGCATCATGGGGTTTCTGTTTACCATGCTGGCGTTGATTATGTTGATGCCATTAGCTCTGCTGTTAGGAGGCACCCTGGATGGCGGTATGCTGCTGTCAGGGTTGCTGGGGCTGGCTTTATTGCTGGCCAGCTTTGCGGCGGTGGGATTGTACATGTCAACCTTGACGGCGCAGCCTGTAATAGCGGCCATCAGTACGTTCGGTGTGCTCTTGATATTGTGGCTCCTCGATTGGGCGGGCAATAACAGCTCTGGAAATGGGCTGAATATTGCAGGCAGTGTATTGGGTTATTTCTCCATGTTGCGCCACTATGAGATGCTGCTCAAAGGCATGTTTGACAGTAGTGATGTCATTTATTATCTGCTGCTGATCGCGTTATTTCTTGGCCTAAGTGTGCATCGCCTGGATGCCGATCGCATGCGGCCCTGAGCCATGAAAGTAACCCACAAAACAGGCGGTTTCCTGCCATTAAAAAACGTCTTGCGGGTAGTGCTTCTCATCAGCATTACTGGTGTGCTGGCGTGGCTAAGCACGCGCTATGACTATCAATCAGACTGGACAGCAAACGGTCGCCATACCCTCTCTGCAGGGAGTATCACATTGCTGAATCAGATTACAGGTCCGGTCACGGTGACCGCTTTTGTGCGCGCAGTAGATAGTAATCGGAAATCCATTGCTGAAATGATAGCGCGCTATCAGCGCCACAAAGCTGATATGTCTGTAACGTTTGTCGACCCCGCTACAGCGCCCAATCAAGTGCGTGATGAAGGCGTCAGCGCCGAGGGTGAGATGGTGCTGCATTACGCAGGCCGCAAAGAAATAATCCGCGACATCAGTGAGCAGGGCATTACCAACGCCCTGCAGCGACTGGTGCGCGGTGGGGAGCGGTGGATAGTGTTTCTGCAAGGCCATGGCGAACGTAATCCGCAGGGTCGCGCTAACCACGATATGGGTGACTGGATGCGGCAGATGGAGGCTAAAGGATTCAAAACACAAACCTTGAATCTTGCCACCCACGGGCAAATTCCCGCCAACACCATGATGCTCGTGATCGCTGGTCCGCAGCTTGATTTGCTGGGTGGGGAAGTTGTGCTGATTCAGCAGTATCTTGCGCAGGGAGGTAATCTACTATGGTTGAGTGACCCCGGTTCGTTACATGGCTTGGCGCCGGTAGCGCGGTTTGTTGGAGTGGAGTTTTTGCCCGGGGTGATTGTTGATCCCAGTGCGCAGGTTTATTCGATCAATAACCCCGCCTTTGCACTCGCGGTCGATTATGGCAATCACGCCATAACGCGTGGTTTTGATGTCATCACGCTATTCCCTTTTGCGAGTGGTTTGAAAATCACCGCACGCGAAGGTTGGCAAAGTCAGCCGTTTATCATGACGGGAGAGCGTAGCTGGGCAGAAACCGGCCCGCTTGGGGGTGAAATACGTTATACTGGAAATGAAGATATTGGGGGCCCATTAACGTTGGGTGCCAGTATTAGCCGTACGCTTACGGTCGCTGACAAGACACGCATCCAGCAGCGGATAGTCGTGCTAGGTGATGGTGATTTTCTCTCGAATGCGTATCTTGGCAACGGAGGCAATCTCAATCTGGGGATGAATATTTTGAATTGGCTGAGCCATGATGACGCTTTGATTGCTATTCCCG
>JBKJTS010000041.1:0-2520 GCA_046590885.1 Gammaproteobacteria bacterium | reverse complement strand
GCTGGTTCTTGCGTGTCCTGCGCTGTGTCTGGATGAACGAGTGTTGGCGGTAGGGAGGATGCCGTGAGCAACTGCTCACCATACTTGGGCATCCTGCCCGGCGCAAGCAGCTCATCGGGCTGTTCAGATAAATTATCCAGGGCACTGAATGCCATACGACACACACTGCAACGCACCCGTCCTTGGGCGGCAGCGAGTTGTTTAGCGGTAATTCCGAATAGAGTTTTGCAGGACGAGCAAAGTGTATACATGGCTGAACAGATTTCTTACTTCAAAAAAACAGATTGCGTGCGGATTTCGCAGCGACAAATATTAGCCATTCGGCAAGCACGATCACCATTTTCAGCTTAGGGTTAACAGTGCCTGTAGTGTAATGCAAATGGGGCGGAGATACAGCCATATCCAGAAATGCGCTCGATACACTCAACCGCTGTCACCTATTTTTGAGCAATATTAGCGGATAGCCTACCCTTTAAACCATTGAAGAATCATGTAGCATGCATACTGCCAGCACTGTGGCGCGGCCAACCTTGCCGCTAAAAAACTGATTGAAAAACCATCGCTGATATTGTATATTAGAATCTATTAATTTTCTAACTTAAGGTATATGCCATGACCATTAATCGTATTGTGCGCACCCTAGCTGGAACCTTTATTCTGTTATCACTGGCATTGGGCGTGGAAGCCAGTCCGCTATTTTATAGCATGAACTGGTTGTGGTTTACTGTCTTTGTCGGGGCCAATTTGCTACAGAGTGGCATTACCCGCTGGTGTTTGATGGACCAAATCCTGGCAAAGCTGGGTGTACCCGCCACCGAGCACCGCACGCAGACCAAGGATGTACAAATATCACGTTAGCCACACGGCCGAAAGCGCCGCCGTACCAGGATGAAGGCTCATGGCACGGGAAGCCGGGAAACTGCCTGGGTACAGGCTACGCGACCAGGAAGGAATCCTTACTTGCGTGCCGGGGCACGTGCAAGATAGCTCATTAAAAACTCCACCGCCTCAACGCGGTTGTAAGCTTCCTGCACTGTGTCACCCCACACTGTTACACCGTGACCGCGTATCATAAGCGCTGGCACCATCGGCAACATCCCTTTGAAGCGCCAGTTGATGGCCATCGCGATGTTCGCAACATCCAGAGCGTTTTCAAACAGAGGGAGTACCACCAGAGGATTCTGTTGCCATACACCCAATCCCTTGAGCATTTCCAGAGCGGGCAAAGGCATATCAGTCGCGGTCAGTGGCAGGTCAGCACACGCCAGACACGCATCCACGGTGTGCACATGCAGGCAGGCCATGGCTGCGCCAAAGTGGCGATAAATAACTTGGTGAATAGCACTTTCGGCAGAAGGTCGGGCCCTCTCCTTAAACTGCTCCACAACAGCGCCGTCTATCACCCCCACACGCACAAAATCCGTCACTTCCAGGCGCCCTTTAGGCAAGCCACTCGCGGTGATCCAGAAAGTATCTGTTGCATCATCGGCAGATTTGTCGGCATCTATCGAACCAGAAGTCCGTACCCGAACACTCAGATTCCCGGCAGTGCCCGGCATCCAGCCGCGCGCATGAAAGTCCCGCGCAATATCCACCAGCTCGGAAAGTTTGCGTTGGTGATCCAGGGGTGTCTTCATTCAGGCAGAGAATTGCAAGGCGCGCCCGGTGTACACCGGTGCCCAGCCGCTGTTATCTATAAAATAACGGACCGCTTTAATGCGCGGGGATCCGCGCAACACAAACCAATGCTCAGTGTTGGCTGGCACGTTAATATAATCACCCACCACTACTTCCAGCATGAATTGGTTTTCGTTCGGACCAACAAAACCAAAATAACCCTTACCCGCCAGGATATATCGAACCTCATCATCAATGTGATAATGAATTTTCTCGAACTTGGCAAGCATCTCGGCAAGACCCGGAATGTTTTCATGTAGCACAATCATATCGCGCGTGGTATAGCCTGCTTCACGTTTCAAAGTTTCGAAACGATCATCGACAACATTGAGCAACTCCTGTTTTTCACCATCGTCCAGCACGGCTTTTTCCAGCAACTCATGTGTCCGTTGCGAACCGGGCACTGGCCAATTGTGCAAGGTGATGCCCAAAGTCGCGAGCGTTTTCTGAATGGCGGATAGGTCACGCGTGTCAGTTTGGTCAGGAAAGATGATACGTGCCATAGTTCACTCCTTAAGATTCAGCTGCTCTTGCACTTCCTGCGGCGCACGGGGATGTGCAAGTGCGTGGGAAGCAGGATCCTGTACGATCGCCTGCAGCACTTGTGCTTCCCTGCAAGGCACAGGATGTTGGAATGCGGAAGGTTAAGCGTTTCTTCTCCCCACGCCTTTGGCACCGGAGGGCCGCATCCTACTGCTGCGACGCTTGCCTGCTCCAAGGGCACCCGCCGCGCCGCGCCGCCCGTCACCCTGAGACCTGGAATTAGCAGGGCGCGAATCGTGCTTCATAGCCGGCACTAAAATCGCACTCAGCCACTCGTCGTCGATACGACCTACTGGTATT
>JBKJTS010000277.1:0-7752 GCA_046590885.1 Gammaproteobacteria bacterium | reverse complement strand
AAAATGACTGATAAACGAGCGATGACACAAGTACCGATTCACGATATTATTGCGCAACGCTGGAGTGGCCGCGCTTTTGATGCGCACCAGCCAGTGAGTCGTGAACATATTATCGCGCTGCTTGAGGCGGCGCGCTGGGCGCCATCGTGTTTCGGCGATGAGCCGTGGCGATTTATAGTATGGGATAAAAATACCGATGTTGCCGCGTGGCAAAAAGCCTTTGCGTGTTTGGGCGAATTCAATCAGCAATGGGTGAAAAATGCCCCGGTATTATTGTTATCCACCGCCAGTACGTTATTTCGTGAAAACGGTAAAGCGAATCGCTGGGGTCAGTATGATACGGGCGCGGCGGCTGAAAATCTAAGCCTGCAAGCCACCACGTTGGGTTTAATGGTGCATCAGATGGGTGGCTTTGACGTAGGCAAGGTGCGGCAAACCTTTGACATTCCCGTGCACTACGAATGTATGGCGATGATTGCAGTCGGGCATCCTGCCGCTCCCGAAACTTTAACTGAAGATCTGAAGTTACGCGAGATGGCGCAACGTCAGCGTCGGCCCTTGCAGGAATGTTTTTTTGAGAATGAATGGGAAGCACCGGTCAGGTTGGACTGAATTTAATTTGATGACAGGATTTTTGTGTGAATAAAAAATATTTAATAGCTGCATGTTTATGGGGAGTAATCACCAGCGTCCATGCCGCCCCCGTCACCCTGATGTTGGGTAACTTTACGGCGGGTGATAAAACTGATTGGGAAGAGCAAAAATTTAAAGGCAAAACAGAATACACGTTTACCCCCGGAAAAAAGGGCGAGCGGGCTTTACGGGTGAGCAGCGCCGGGTCTGCCTCCGGGCTGCATAAAAGAATGACCATTGACCTCACTAAAACCCCTTATCTAAACTGGGCATGGAAGATTGATAACACCCTTAAAGGGTTGGATGAAACCACCAAAAAAGGTGATGATTACCCGGCGCGATTATATGTGGTGATGTCAGGTGGGTTGAAATTCTGGAAGGCTGAAGCAGTCAATTATGTATGGTCAAGCACTGAACGGCCACCTAATGCTACCTGGCCAAATGCCTATACGGAAAATGTGGTAATGGTGGCTTTGGACTCTGGCGCGGCCAAGGTCGGTACCTGGGTAACACATAAGCGTAACTTACGTGATGATTTAAAACGTTATTTTGGCAAAGAAGTTGATCACATAGATGCCGTCGCCCTAATGGTGGATACAGATAATTCTGGGCAGAAAGCAGTCAGTTATTATGGTAATATATACATGAGCAGTGAATGATCGCCCTGGTTTCCGCCATGATTACACATGGGAGAGGTGGTTGAGCATGCTTCTAACCATAGCAAGGAGACTCTATGAAAAATATCATATTAGCCTTAACCGTGGCATTAGCCACCCCTCTGTATTTGAGTGCATCCGCTTACGCAGGTAATATAGATGGCGATGCAGTGCTTGGCGGTGCGCTGGGCGGTGGTTTGGGTGCCGCCGTCGGGTCCGCCACAGGGGATCGCAACGGGGCGATTGTAGGCAGTGCTATTGGCGCGGCTGCAGGCACGGCAATAGCCACCCGCAAGCGCTCATCTACTAGAGAGGTAGTGGTTGCACATGATGATGACCATAGCCATCATGACCGTGGCTTACATCGTGGTGAGCACAAACATAAACATAAACACAGAAACAAGCACCGCAATAAACATCGGGATCATGATGATTGAAGGGGTTTTTTATTAACAAATGAAACTATTAAAGAGAGGTATATTGCCTCTCTTGATAGTTTGGGTGAGGGAAATCCTATTTTTTCGTGGCGGGTAAATTAAACGCCTGATTCAAGGTGCCGCGTAAAGTATCTAGGTCTGGCACGCCCTGCACCGTGCCGAGCAAGGTGCCGTCGGGGGCGAAAAATAACAGCGTTACCGCTTCCACGTTGTGGGCCTTTGCAAAGGCTTGTCCTTCAGCTATTTTCAGGTCTGCCACCACAAATTCAACCACCCCTTTATATTCATTGCGGATCTTGTTCAGATTATCCATCAAGCCCGCACTGTTCACCAGATCATGGTCATGCACTTGCACCACGATATTTTTCCCATTACCTATTTGGGTGAGATCATTGCTGTAACCACGCGGCAGCTTCCACACAATCAGCGCCATCAGGCCGAGCACGAAAGCAACGACAAGTAGTTTGGTGAAAGGTGATTTTTTGGGAGCAATGGGGAGGGTGTTATTCATGAAATCTCGGGATACTTGATGGGTGATATGTATTGTACGATGAATGTTTGTAGCCATACAATTTTTCTATTATCCTGAAAAGAGCTGGTTGATCAATTGCACCTTGGAATTGTAGTCGGGAGTTCTGGGCATGAAAATGGGACGCTATCGTCCGCCACCACCAAAAAGCGCGCCTTACATTACCGTCGCCGGTTACCAGCACTTGCAGGATCAACTGGCTGGGTTATGGAAACGGCGAGTCGAGGTGGTGCAGGCGCTATCTGCGGCGGCGGCAGAGGGAGATCGATCGGAGAACGCGGAATATATTTATCGCAAGAAGGAATTGCGCGAAATTGATGGACGCATCCGCTATTTGCAAAAGCGTTTGCCTGAGCTGCAGGTGGTACGTGACCCACCGCAAGATCAAAACTATATTTTTTTCGGCGCTTGGGTGCGCCTGGCAGATGTAACAGGCCATGACGTGGTTTATCGCATTGTCGGCCCCGATGAGCTGGATTTACACAAGAGCGGCATTAGTATTGATTCCCCCCTGGCGCGCGCTTTGTTAAAGAAGGGTGTTGACGAACAAGTGCTGGTGCAAACACCGCAGGGCCCGGTAACATATGAGGTGATGGGTGTCAGCTATGTGTGAAAATTTATCGCTACCCGCTAATTAACACATTAACCTGGATTTCCCATTAGCTTTCGCCCATCTTCAGTATCTGGTGCGGCCGCAGTAGAGCGCCAATGGTAAATCTGGTGGAAAATCTGGGTTAAAGCAGCAGTTTCTTAGCTGCTCTTGCGATAGCGGGTGTGCAGGGTCAATACTTTGCTGACGTATTGAGTAGTTTCGGGATAGGGAGGAATGCCGCCAAAGCGTATTACGGAGTTCTCGCCAGCATTGTAAGCCGCCAGCGCCAAGTTGGGGTTATTATCAAACATTTTCAGCAGGTCTTTCAGATAACGCACCCCCGCCCCCACATTCTGTTGCGGGTCAAAAATATCCTGCACACCATAACGGCGGGCCGTGGCGGGCATCAGTTGCATCAGGCCTGATGCGCCTTTAGGTGATACCGCATGAGGATTAAAACCGGATTCGGCGTGGATTACCGCATGTACCAAGGCTGCGTCAACCTTATTGGCTTGCGCGGCCTGCCGCACAATATTATCAAGACCAACGGATTTTCTGTAAGGGTGTCGCGTGCCTGTTTTTTTTATCACGCCCAGCGCATTGCCCCAGGTGCGGCCATTGGCCTCTTTGCGCAGCAGTTTATACCGCGGATCGGGACTGGGCATATTGGTGATATTCAGGATGCCGTTGCTATCAGTGTAGGCGTAAAGATCAGCACGGGCAGATCCTCCCCAAAGGGTGGTCAGTACCATGAAAAATAAGGCTGTAAACTTCATGCTCATAGTGATATCCCATTTGGCTTCTCACCCTTTTATACCGCATATTTCCTGGAAATTCTGCAAACTATATCACATAAACAGAAAATTTCTGGGGAATCCACATGTGTGAATGCCCCTGAGCAAGTGGACAGCAGTGGTTGTGAGTGCGTCACAGAGGTATTAAAAACAGCTGATCGTTGATGCTATGGCTGCAACGGGCGTGGTTTTTCAATACCGTAGCCCTGCACGAAGTCCACGCCGATTTCACTGAGTTTTTGCTGGATTTGGGCATTTTCAACGAATTCAGCAATGGTTTTTTTGCCCATTAAATGGCCGATATGATTGATTGCCTCCACCATCGCACAGTCGATGGGGTCATGCAGCATGTCCTTTACAAAGGCTCCGTCAATTTTCAGATAATCGACCTGTAAATGCTTCAGATATGCGAATGAGGACATGCCGCTACCGAAATCGTCCAAGGAAAACCAGCACCCCTTAGATTTCAATTCACCAATAAAAGCCGTCGCATTGGCGAGATTGGTGATGGCTGCGGTTTCGGTAATCTCAAAACAGATTCGTGCATAAGGCAAATTGAATTCAGCAAACTGCTCCAGTACAAAATCCAGAAATTTTTCGTCGCAAAGTGACAACCCAGACAGATTGATTGCAATAATGTCCTCGCTATCTGCGTGTGCATGATGTTTTGCGCAATAGGCAAAAGTCGTGCGCACCACCCATCGGTCCAGTGTCGGCATCAGGCCGTAGCGTTCTGCAGCAGGGATGAAGGCCATCGGCGGAATCAATGTGCCATTCTCGTCTTTCATCCTCAGCAGCACTTCAAAATGAGCGTGCTCGGAAGCTTCAGCAAGTGGCAATATCTTTTGTGAATAGAGCTCCAGGTAATTCTCGTCCAGCGCTTTCTGGATACGCCCAACCCATCCCATTTCGCCATGACGTTGGGCAACGTCGCTATCTTCATCCATGTAAACATGGACGCGATTACGTCCTTTGTCCTTGGCGACATAACAGGCGGCATCGGCCATGCGCAACACGTCCGCCAACAGCACGCCGCCATTGCTGAAGGTGACCAGGCCGATGCTGACACCTATCGGAAAGACCTTGTCTGCCCACGTGAAATGAAATTCGCGAACCGTTTGACGTAATACTTCGGCGATTCGGAGGCCAGGCTCGGTAGGACAACTTTCCAGTAATACTCCAAATTCGTCGCCGCCGAGCCGGGCGAGCGTGTCTCCCTGACGTAATTTATGCTGGAGAATGCTGGTAAGTTTACGTAGCAGATCATCGCCCGCTACGTGGCCGCAGGTGTCGTTGACGATCTTGAATTGATCCAGATCAAGATAGAGCAAGGTGTGCTTTTTATTCTCGCGCTTGCCAGACTGGATCGCTAGCTCAAGGCGCCGCTCGAACTCGCGCCGGTTGATCAAACCGGTCAATGCATCGTGTGAGGCTTGGTGCGTCATTTCTATTGCCATCAGGCGCGCCTGACTGACATCATGAAATACTAGCACCACGCCGATAATCCGGCCCTCGATATCGCGGATCGGCGCAGCGGAATCCTCGATCGCAAATATTTGTCCGCCGCGCTGGGCCAATACCGTATGTTCCGCCAGTCCGGCAATGTTTTCATCACGTAATACCATTTCCACCGGGTTGAACGCCACCTCGCCGGTATGCGAATTAATGATATTGAACACCTCGAGCAAAGGCTTACCGATGGCTTCGTCATGCGACCATCCGGTCATGGTCTCACCTACGTGGTTGATATAGGTCACATTGCCATGACGGTCAGTGGTAATCACCCCATCACCAATGGAACCCAGCGTAACCCGCAGCCTTTCCTTTTCCACAAATAGTGCGATTTCAGCCTGCTTGCGCGCGGTGATATCGCGCACAATAGCTGTAAACAAATGCCTACCATTCATTACAATTTCAGTGAATGCCAATTCCAGCTGGAATTGTGTGCCGTTTTTATGCAATCCGGGTAATTCGACATTCTGCTTGCCCACTATCCGCGCCTCGCCACCCGCGAGATAGCGATCCATGCCCGCCGAGTATTGGGCGCGTATGTCCTCGGGCATCAGCATTTGAATATTTTTGCCTATCACCTCATCCGGGCTATAGCCGAAAATAATCGATGCACCCTTATTAAATGATTCGATGATCCCTTTACTATCCAGCGTAATAATGCCTTCACCAACACCTTCCACAATGGTTCGGATGCGCATTTCTTTTTCATTGGCTTCACGTTCCGAACGTAATAAGCGCGATGCAAGCGGCATGATTTGAGCATGCAATATCACGGCACCCAGACCTGTCAGCAACAATAACAAGGGAATGCTCCATTGCATTTGTTCGCGTATTGGAGTGAATAATTCTTTGGTATCTTTTTTAACTACTATTCCCAGACCTGTCTTCATCAAGGGCGTGTGAGCGGCAATCACCAGCTTGTCGCGATAATCCAGCCCTTTAAAAACGCCTGTTTTTCCTTGTAGCGCCAGACTCATCGGCGTATGCATGCCGTTGATGGTGATCCTTTTTGCTCGATATACCCGGGGATTGCGATACTGCGGGTAACAAAGTGCTTCGGCCTGGTTTTTCCGGCACAGGGCGGCTTCGCCTGTTTCACCCAATCCTTCTCCACTCATCATTTGAGCGGTGAACAAGGGCATGGCTTCCTGAACCATGTATAGACCGATAAATCGGCCCTTGTCGTATATCGGCACCGTGTTTCTGATTGACAGGCCCCGGTCCCAAAAAAGTATCGTGGTGTGCTTAAACCCTAGATCTGTTTCCAGTTCGGGCTGCGCGGAAAAATCCCCGAGCTGTATTATTTTTTGCTGCGTTGAGCTGTAAATGGCAATGGCCTTTACTTCGCCTATGCTTAATCTTTTTATCAGGCTAGCGAGCTCCTCCTTAAGCAATTTATTTTGAGGCTCAGCATTTAAAGCACGTATCAGTTGAATCAATAGTAGACGATTCGCGGCACTTTCCGCTTTGTCCTGAATCTGGTTTAATTCCGACTGAAAAAGGGTGATCTGGCTATTCAAGCGCGTGGGGAGATTTTCGGAAAGGGTTTTTTCAAGCGTATTTTGCTGAAATGCGAAACCGCCCACACCGATAGTAACCCCCACTACGATTAATAAACCCGCCCCAATAATGGCAATTTTTTCGTCGTCCCTAAAATATTGCCGGGTTGTAAACCAACTGGCGCGGTGCCAGCTACTCCATAAGCCAAAGCTGACCAGTATCATGCCAATCGCAGTCGGCAAAGCCATGCGGGTAGCTGTGAACCATGAATACAGGAGCTCAAGTTGTATGGAATAACCCACCAGCCCTGTTACACCAAGAATAAATACGATTAAGGTGAAAGCTTGGATCGCCGTGCCCGTTACTTTGTGCCTGACGTTTTGCGATAGCACCAGCGTCAAACCGCTGAGAATAAAACCGAGCGCCGTATTCGGCGCCATTCGCCCGGGATGGGGATTACCATCGTGCAACCACGAGTGAAGGTCGCGCCAGTCAATGCCTAACTCAACACGGAAAATAATTTGCATCATGACCAATGAAGCAAGACCGACGACCACCCACCCCAGCACAGTCTGGACGATCTTTTGATTGTTGCCTTGAAGAAATAGCGGCGAAAGCAGCGCAATGCCCAATAAGGCGAAGCAGCACGCCGTGTTGATCACCATCGCAACAAACTGCGGTCTGATTTGTATCCAGGCCGGGTTCTGGAGAATCCAGCCCAGCAACACCCAACCCCCGAGGGCTGTAATAAGCAGGCCGCTCATTAATTGAGTCGCTGCGATTTTTTTCATGCAACTTCCTATATCAAGATAGTCGTAGGTCTGCCCTTGTCCATCCTTCCAAGGATGGGGGACTCATATCCTATGAGCATAGTTTACTGTGTATTAACCTTTATCAAGAGAAAAAGCATTGCCCGACAACGAATCCGTGTGGGTTAGCATGGGTGTGTCCCCCGCTTATGTGAGATGATTCGGGAAATGTCTGTTTTTATAGCGGCATGGAGGGCTGAGAGGTCAAGCTCGTGATCAATGAGATGGGCAACGCATGTTTAAAACTTCCCGGGATGAATTGCCGGTCAAAAGCGCTGGGCAGAATTTTT
>JBKJTS010000221.1:0-5867 GCA_046590885.1 Gammaproteobacteria bacterium | reverse complement strand
CGATGAAGCCTTAAGCCGCATATCGAACCCGCCTGTCCCGAAGCAGCCCTGTGTAACTAAGCTTTGGTTCGTACTGGCACTCGCTTACCCATCGCCTGCTTTAAGTCAGCATTGAGTCGTTCTTGAATCTGGCCTTTGCGTTCAGCCACCCTGGACTCGACTATTTTGTTCTGGTGTACCCGCAGGTTGTCGAAGATCAAAAAGATTTTCTTGTTGAGGCCTATAAATCCTGGCCATACAGCCATTCATGGGTAAAGTTTTCTCAAGGGCGCCCGACACTATCGGTAGGCAATGGTAAAATAAACCATCCTTTGTGAAAATAACGGATACACGTCAGGATAGGCATTATGGCAATGAGGGGAGTTTAATATGGTAGACGGCTTAATTTCATCTGTTGCTGCAGCAATTGTAGAGCGAGCGCCGCTGGGTATCCTGGTGCTGGGGACTCAAGGGCAAATACTGTCTGTTAATAAAGCCTTGGAAAACCTGTTGGGACTGACTGCGAAACATCTGGTGGGACACGTTAATATCCCTGCTCTCGATATCACGCCTGAGGAGCGCGCCTGCCTGTTTTCTCCCCACCCTGAGCCACCGGGCAACCTATTGCCTGCCACCGACACGCGCCCGGCCCGCTGGCTCATGTGTTGCCGTGAATCGCTGGATGAGGTGAATGGCCACGTCCATTTTTATCGCGACATTACTGACCAGCAGCAGCTTAAACGTGATTGCGAGCGGCTCACGGAAGAATTGGCGCTGCATGCCATCCGCGACCCGGCCACTGCCCTGCCTAACCGTCGCGCCTTGTTGCAAGGTCTGGATCCCCATGTTTCACGCAGCCGACGCTATGAAAATCCCCTATCTGTGGTGCTTTTGAAAATAGTGGATTTGCAGCTGCTTGACGCTAACCATGGGGCCGGTTCTGGTGAGCTAGCTGTTATTGCCCTCAGCCAGATACTGAAAGATCAACTGCGTTGGGTTGATATGGCCGGTCGTATGGATGTGGACGAATTTCTGGTGATTCTGCCTGAAACACCAGAACCTGCCGCCCTCGATCTGGCCAGCAAACTATGTGCACGGATTGCCACGTTGCAAGTTTTAGGTAGCGATGGGCGTATTTTGGCGTTAGAAGTACGTTGCAGCACTGTTGGGTGGAGTAAAGGAGACGATGTTAATAAACTGCTGCGGCGCGCCTACGAAGGTCTGTAATCAGCACCCTTTGCAGGGGGTTGGAATGGAAGTCATACTAATGTGGTTTAAATCTCTACCAGCTCTAACGTATTCCCGTCTGGGTCGCGTACAAACAGTGCCGTGCGGCCCGAGCGGGAACGTGCAAAAGTAACCCCGGCCTGTTTCAGTGCGCTGGCAATGGCATCCAGCTCTATCACTGCCACCGCCACGTGCCTGTCGCGTCCGCCATGCTCAACCCGGTCCTCGATCGGGTCTGGGTTAGGCAACGCCATTAAATGAATCTGCTGACCGCCAGGCAGCGTATACCACACTCCCGCAAATCCCAGATCAGGACGTCCATGATCCGGCGTCAAGCTTAAGATATCCTCGTAAAATGCTCGCGCCAGTGGCAGGTCAGCGACCAGCCAGGTAACATGCAAAATGTGTTGCAGGTAAGTCACAGGGATAGGGGTCAGCGCGTTTTTTTACTATCTTCAAGATGCTGGGTGCTGCAATAATACTGCTCGCCATCGCGCACTGCCTCAAGTTTCGGAATATGCAGCCCGCATTGCGTGCAGCGTACCATGTCGGCCGTGGACAAGACTGTGGGTGCGGGGGGTTTGGGGCGACCCAAGTAATATTTGATGGCGCGATAAGCCAGCCAAATGGCCAGCGCGAGAAAGAGAAAGCGCAACAAATTCATAAATCACCGCTTTTATATAGAGTGATCTAATGCTGGTCGGGATGAGAGGATTTGAACCTCTGGCCCCTTGCTCCCGAAGCAAGTGCTCTACCAGGCTGAGCTACACCCCGTGATTTATAGAGGCACCTTAGTAATTACGGCTTACGGAAAACTCGGCCAGTGCATATAGTGCGTCACGGTAAGGTGAGTCGGGAATTACCGCGAGTGCTGCTATGGCCTTGCGAGCTTCTGCATGTGCTGAGCGCGCAGTGTACGCGATAGCGTCGGTGGATTCAATGGCTTGAGTTACGGCGGCGAGATTTTCCCGTCCACCATTTTCAATAGCGTGACGTATAATTGCTACTTGTGCGGGGGTGCCGACGCGCATCGCCTGAATCAACGGCAGGGTAGGCTTACCCTCGGCCAGGTCGTCGCCGACATTTTTCCCCATTTCCTGTGCGGACGCCCGATAATCGAGTACATCGTCAATCAGTTGAAAGGCGGTACCCAGATGCATGCCGTAATTTGCCATGGCTTGCTCTTCGTGGAGGGGGCGTGCGCTGATCACCGCTCCCAGCTGCGTCGCCGTGCCAAATAACCTGGCAGTTTTGCAATGGATTACATTAAGGTAACGCTCTTCAGTGGTGTCGGGGTCGTTACAGTTAAGCAGCTGCATTACCTCGCCTTCGGCGATAGTATTGGTGGCGCTGGCCAGAATCTCCATGACCCGCATACTGCCCGCTTCCACCATCATTTCAAATGCGCGGGAATACAGGAAATCGCCCACCAGGATGCTGGCCTCATTCCCCCAGATGGCGTTGGCAGTGTCACGCCCACGGCGCAGATTTGAGCTGTCGACCACATCATCATGCAATAACGTGGCAGTATGGATGAACTCAATGACCGCCGCCAGATTGACATGCTGATTTCCGGAATACCCAAAGGCTTGCGCACTCAATAACAACAGTTGCGGGCGCAGGCGTTTGCCACCGCTATTGATTATATAGTGTCCCAGCTGATTGATCAGGTGTACCTCGGAATTCAGGTGCCTGCCAATCAGTGTATCAACAGCCTGCATATCCTTCGCAATCAAGGCGCGCACCTCTTCAATGCTCATTGGCGATTGAGTGGTCGGCTGAGCAAAAGATTGCAGCGGTGGGTAGAATATCGTTTCAGCGAGCATAGTCACTCATTGTAGAAGCTAAATACCATGCCGCCAAGGGTATCAAGAGTTAATTTTCAAGTTATTGAGAGATTTAAGTCCCCGGCCCCATTTGATGCGAGCTTGATTTGATTGGCGCATGCGCAGGCCGATAGCGCGCAACGCCTAATTTTTTGTTTGACCTTTGCCTTTTCCCAAGGTAAAATTATCGGCCCTACAGAAAGGCTTCAACAGGCGAGCTGATATATGCGCGCCGGGTGCCTTCAAGAGTTTTGAGTAGTTTTGCTGGAGATCAAAGAATTATGTATGCGGTAATTGTAAGTGGTGGCAAGCAATATCGGGTTGCCGAAGGCGATGTGCTTAAAGTAGAAAAAATTATTGCTGATGAAGGCGCTACAATTAATATTGAGCATGTACTGATGGTCGCTGATGGCGATAATATCCAGATCGGTGCCCCCTATCTGGCCAACGGCAATGTTACTGCCACAGTGAAATCTCATGGCCGGGGAGAGAAAATTAAAATTGTTAAGATGCGTCGCCGCAAGCATTACCGCAAGCGCACCGGGCATCGCCAGTCGTACACCGAATTACAGATCACCGCCATTAGCGGTTGACCTTGCATGCATGGGTCAGGAATAGATTAAAATTTTCATAATCAAATAGTTACTGAGGTCATAGAAAGATGGCACATAAGAAAGCTGGCGGTTCTACACGCAATGGCCGCGATTCTCATTCCAAGCGTTTAGGTGTTAAATGCTTTGGCGGCGAACAGGTAGTGGCAGGTAACATTATTATCCGGCAACGTGGCACACACTTTCACCCGGGGGTGAATGTTGGCTGTGGGCATGATCATACTTTGTTTGCCAAGGCAAACGGTACTGTGGTGTTTGCGGTGAAGGGCCCTCACAGCCGCCGTGTGGTGAGCGTTGTCTCCGCCGTCTAACGGTTTCTATGTAAGAGGCGCTGTATAATTCACAGCCGCAAAAACCCCGTCTAGTGCGGGGTTTTTTGTTGATATAGGCGGTTCCGCACATCCGGGCGCGCAGCCTGCCCTTGGGGTACAACTGCTACTGGTTGCTCACGTTCATCCATGCAGTCGCAGCACTTGGGCATCCTGCCCGGCGCGTTGCCGTACCTTCCGCCATCCGATGTGCATGAATGCACAAGTGGCGTAAGAGGCAGGATACCGGATGTGGCCCTGGCAGTCGGCTGTGCTCCACAATACTTGATATATCCGTGTAAAGCATATGAAATTTGTAGATGAAGCAACAATTATAGTCATGGGGGGCGACGGCGGGAGTGGCTGCGTCGGCTTTAGGCGGGAGAAATGCCTGCCATTTGGCGGTCCGGACGGCGGTGATGGCGGTAATGGCGGTAGTGTTTACCTAATCGCCGCCGCAAATCTGAATACCTTGGCCGATTTTCGTTACTCACGGCAGTTTCGCGCTCCACGCGGCCAAAACGGCATGGGTGATGATTGTACGGGGCGGGGCGGAGAAGATTTATATGTGTCGGTGCCGGTGGGTACAACCATTATTGATGCCGACACCGAAGAAGTGATGGGGGACCTGGTGAAGGCAGAACAAATCTTGCTGGTGGCCAAGGGTGGCTGGCATGGTTTGGGCAACGCGCGTTTCAAGAGCAGCGTCAACCGCGCGCCACGCCAGTTTACGCCCGGTACGCCGGGTGAAATCCACAATCTGCGCCTGGAGTTGAAGTTATTGGCGGATGTGGGCCTGCTTGGCATGCCCAATGCCGGTAAATCGACCCTGATTCGCGCTATTTCTGCAGCGCGACCCAAAGTGGCTGACTATCCCTTTACCACGCTGTATCCAAATCTGGGCGTGGTCAGTGTGGCGCCGCACCGCAGCTTTGTGGTGGCGGATATCCCAGGTCTCATTGAGGGCGCGGCGGAAGGCGCCGGATTGGGTATACAATTTCTCAAGCACCTGTCCCGCACTTCGTTGCTACTGCACATGGTCGATTGCGCACCTTTTGGTGATGCCCTTGATATGATGGGGGATCCGGTAGAGGATGTGCGCACGCTGGAAGTCGAGCTGGAGAAGTTCAGCACCGATCTGGCGTCGCGCGAGCGTTGGCTGGTGTTGAATAAAGTTGATTTGCTGCCTGAAGATGAGCGTGATGCACATTGCCAGAATATCGTGGCGCGTCTTGAGTGGCAGGGGCCAGTGTTCCGTATCTCCGCGATCAACGGCTTAGGGACGCGTGAGTTGTCGTATGCCTTGATGGAACATATGGAAGAGAAACAGCGTCAGGCTAAGGCGAATAACCCAGACGAATCGTCCGTAATACCTGGCGAGCCATAAAAATGATGTATTGATGCATGGGCGGGTTGCTGCAATGTATAGTGGCTTTTTTCACCTTGTGTAGCCTGAAGGGAGTGCTAAGTAACGCCTTGAATGAATTTTTTGCCCTCCAGTGCTGCCCCGCCAAAGCAGCCTACCCGCACCGCTAAAAATTTAGAGCTGCGCGCGAATCACGCTAATCACTGGCGCAGTCTCAGGCCGCACACCCCGCCATAGAAAAAATGATTCGGCCGCTTGTTCCACCAACATACCTAAACCATCCAGGGTACGTTGTGCCCCGTGTTGCCGCGCCCATTGCATAAATGCGGTGGGCACAGCTCCATACATCATGTCATAACATAAGCAGTTCTTTGTCCGTTCCAATGCTAGTACAGATACAGGTAAAGCGGGCACTTCTCCTTTTAAGCTGGCAGAGGTGGCATTGATAATAATGTCAAAGGGCTCTGCGTCAAGATCTGCGTAAGCACACCCTGTAACAGTCCCTACACCTGTCAAATCTTTGGCTAATGCCATAGCTTTATCTGCGCTA
>JBKJTS010000094.1:0-12653 GCA_046590885.1 Gammaproteobacteria bacterium | reverse complement strand
AAGTAACTCGGCTCTTGTCGTAATGATTGGTCCGGGCGCCTCGCCGATCATGATCGCCCAACGTTCATCGAGAGATATTTGACCAGTGCGGAAATCCGTATCCCACATCGCCAGGTTTGCGCCCGCCAGCGCCAGATCAAGACAATCACGCTGTCGCCTCAGCTCCCCCTCAGCATTCTTCGCTTCGGTAATATCACGGGCAACACCGAGAAAACCCGTGATATCGCCCCGGTTGTCGCGCATTGCGGACACTGAAAGCAGCACCGGCACTCGTGTGCCGTCCTTGCGCACATAAGTCCACTCCCGGCGGTCGACTTGGCCTTGACGTGCACGCGCCACAAAAGTCTCAAAACCGGGCTCAATAGGCCGTCCCAGCAGCTGGGTTAGCGTTGCCGCGTGCTCTACAATTTCGTCCGTATCGTGAAAGACCGCAGGGCTGGCGCCCAGAAGTTCTGCTGCGGAGTAGCCCAGCATTTTTTCCGCGCCGATATTAAAGCTATTGATAGCGCCATTGGCATCAGCAGAAATTATGGACACATCCGCGTTGTCCAGCAAAGCTCCCTGAAAGGCAGACTTACGCTGCACCATAGCGGCCATGCGACTGACGCGGTAGGCGGCCCCGCTCGCCACCAGCACCGCCAGCAGGGCGCTCCCAAAAACCAGCATGCCCAAGTCCCGCAAGCTTGACTCGAACTGGTTATTGAAGCGCTGTTGATCAGCTATTTCGTGGTCTTCCAAGGCGCTAATTAGATGGCGGATTGATTGCATTATCTGCCGACTGCGGCCCTCTTTCACGATAGCCACCGCAGCACCGGGGTTGCCACTCTGCTGCAGTGTTATCGTCTCGCTCAATATCGCCTGCCGGGCCCGGATCAGAGCGTGTAACCTGTCAACTTGCATCTGTTGTTCGGGGCCGTCCTCCTTAACAAGCTGGCGTAATTCGGCAACATCACGCTCAATGGTGCCAATGGCCTTGTTATATGGCTCGAGAAAACGATCGTCGCCGGTCAACAGGTAACCGCGCTGCCCGGTTTCAGCATCCACCAGATCGCCTTGCAATGACTCCAGCTTGAAAAGAGTTTTCAAGGTGTGAGCCTGCAAGTTCACATTCTCATGTACCCAGCCGACACCACGCAACGACATCACGCCAGCGATCACCAGTAATGCGATGACAACTGTCCAGACAGCCGTGTTGCGCCAATCTTTCATCTCAACCACGCCCTCTTACTGGAAATCCTGGGTTAATAGTTAGTACCAAACCCCAAGGGGGTAATTCACAGGTTTTTTCCAACGATATTTGTGCAAATTATAGCCGCTGCCAATCAAAGACTTTAGCAGTATAGCGGCATTACGTAGTGGTCAGTAATGTCTAAAACGAGATAAGCTGTCTATTTAAGGAAAACTATACCAAATTAGAGAGTGATTAAGGTGAATACTTCTGGCCACGATATGCAGCGCCTGCTCGAAGCCTCACACGGCTATTCCGTCAAGATTCTTGCCGGGCAGTAGCCTGTGCTAAACTCCCCTGCACAATATTCAATGCTCATTAATATTTTTTCGACACCTATCCCCTATGAAAAGGCCTTCCTGTACATCTCCCAGAGCCACCTTGGCCGCAATTCTGGCGCGTGGTCTGGAGCAGATGGCGTTGCCGTTGTCTGCTGCCGTACAGGAAAAGCTGCTGATCTATGTGGAGTTGCTGGCCAAGTGGAATCACGTCTATAACCTCACGGCAGTGCGTGATCCTGCTGAGATGGTGACGCGCCATCTGCTCGATAGCCTATCAGTGGCGCCGCACCTGCGCGGGTTGCGAGTCCTGGATGTGGGCAGTGGTGCTGGTTTGCCGGGCATTCCCCTGGCCTTGGCCCGGCCGGAATGGCAGTTTGTGCTAGTCGACAGCAATCGCAAAAAGACCCGCTTCATCATGCAGTCCTGTATTGAATTGGGGCTAGCGAATGTCCACGTGGAAACTGGCAGAATCGAAGATTATTCCCCCCCCGTTCTCTTTGATACCGTCATCTCAAGGGCGTTTTCGGAATTGGCAGCGATGCTGGTCGCCACCGGCCACTTGTGCCGTCCCGATGGGGTGCTGTTAGCCATGAAGGGCGAATACCCGGCTGCTGAACTGGCAGTGCTGGCAGAACGGGCGCCGGGGTTTGTGGTGCAGGGTGTGGAAGTTTTGCAGGTGCCGGGACTGGATGCGCAACGGCATGTGGTGCGGGTTGCGTTCCCGGCGTAGAATGACGCATTAATCCTTCGTAGTAGATTCCAATCACGGCTTTCAGGATAATGTGCATGGGTAAAATTATCGCGATAGCAAATCAAAAAGGCGGGGTCGGCAAAACCACCACCAGCGTCAATCTTGCGGCGTCCCTGGTGGCGACCAGGCGCCGCGTGTTGCTGGTAGATCTTGACCCGCAAGGCAATGCCACCATGGGCAGTGGCGTCGATAAAAAGACCTTGAGTTATTCCAGTTACGACCTGTTGCTGGGCGAGCGCGATATAACAGCCGTTACTGTTGCCACGCCCCATGCCGGCTATGCCCTGGTGCCCGCTAACGCCGATCTCACCGCAGCAGAGGTGCGGCTCATGTCGTTGCCGCAGCGTGAGCAACGACTGCGTCAGGCCGTGGAAGCAGTGCAGGCGAACTATGATTACATCTTGATTGATTGTCCGCCATCGCTGAACATGCTCACTGTCAATGCGCTGGTAGCGGCACGCTCGGTGATTATCCCCATGCAGTGCGAATATTACGCGCTGGAAGGGCTCTCGGCGTTGCTCGAAACCATCGAGCAGATTCGCGCCACGCTCAATCCGCAGCTAAAGGTTGAGGGCCTGCTGCGTACCATGTATGACCCCCGCAACAATCTCGCCAATGAGGTATCGGAGCAGCTCACCCAGCACTTTGGCGATGCCCTCTACCGTACCGTGATACCCCGCAACGTGCGCCTTGCCGAAGCACCCAGCCATGGCTTACCAGTGTTGCTGTATGATAAAACTTCACGCGGCGCACTAGCGTACCTTGCGTTAGCCGGCGAAATGCTGAGGCGCGAAACATTGGCCAGTGCGTGAATATAAAGGCGCTGGCAATTGCTTGATTTCATTTATAGTGTATTTGCTCTCCCGTTTGGCGGGAGAGGGTTGGGGAAGAGGATATTACAATGACCATTAAAAAACGTGGCCTGGGCAGAGGATTAGACGCCTTGCTTGGCAATATCTCATCCCCTCTTTCCGCTCCCGTGGCACAGGGGGACGAACTGTGCCAGTTGCCAGTAGATCTTATTCAGCGTGGCAAGTACCAACCGCGTATCGACATGCGTACCGAAAGTCTGGAGGACCTCGCCAGCTCCATCCGCGCCCAGGGCGTAGTACAGCCCATCGTAGTGCGGCCCCTGCCATCCGCGGCGGGACGCGAGGCCGCGCTAATCCCGCGTCGCTATGAAATCATTGCCGGCGAACGCCGCTGGCGGGCCGCCCAGCTGGCGGGTTTGCAGGAAATCCCCGCGATTGTGCGTGACGTAACTGACTCGGCCGCCATTGCCATGGCGCTCATCGAAAACATCCAGCGGGAGGATCTCAGCCCCATGGAAGAGGCCAATGCCCTGCAACGCTTGATTAACGAATTCCAAATGACCCACCAGGATGCTGCCGACGCGATAGGCCGTTCGCGCGCCGCCGTTACCAACCTGCTGCGGCTGCTCGGTCTGGCCGAAGACGTAAAGCGCATGGTAGAGCGCGGCGACCTGGAAATGGGCCATGCCCGCGCCCTGCTCGGCCTGGAAAGCGTCGCCCAGAGCGCGGCCGGAAGACAAGTGGTGGCACAAAAGTTGTCAGTCCGCGAAACCGAACAGTTAGTGCGGCGCATGCAGCAAGCCACGTCAGGGGCTGCCGGAACGGATAAGCCAAAAACCGCCCTGGATCCCAATATCCGAACTTTACAGGAAAATTTGTCGACAAAAATAGGCGCCAAGGTCGATATACAGTACACTCTGCGGGGCAAAGGCAAGGTGGTGATTCATTACAACAGCCTCGACGAGCTGGATGGCATTTTAGAGCATATCAAATAATCCACCTCGGCCAGGCGGACAATCTCGCCGTGCAGGGTTGCGCAAGTGTCGCCAGAGTCACGACTGCATGGATGCAGGAGATAGAGCAACGCAATGAGCAGTTGCCGAGAATGCCAGAAGCGACAAAAAGTCGCGTTTTTTCGCTGCTTAGGGTTGTGGTGACCCTGCATCTAGTGTTAGAATGCCGCCCGTATTTTTCCTCGTTTGTTCTGGTGTTACCTGACACCACCTGCGCATGAAAAACCGCTCCACGTCGGCCTATTGTGAATGGGTGTGGAGCCTTTTGGCAGCCAGGGTGATCGTGGATTTCGTGCTGGGTATTCCTGGATAATGGCCAGGTTTGGTTTATGTTTGTCTGGCCAGAAGGCATTGGCTTTTGGTGGGTTGTATAGGATACGGCTGGTATCCGACAAGCTGCTGAGCCGTACGGGATAATGAGCGGGTGGAAAAGTTGGGTAACGCCGAGCGCACGGTTGCTGGCCACGCAAGTCACGGCAGCGGTATCTGCCAGTGATCTGGAAGCGCACAGCATTTTCTCCAGATGAAAAATTCCCTGCTGGATTAATATTGTTGCTGCAGGCCGCTGTGGTGGTATTTGGCGGGTTGCTGGCTTATGGGTTTTTTGGTGGCCGCAGCGCGGCGTTGGCGACGCTGTATGGTGGGGTGGTAGCCATGTGCAATGCGGGGTTGCTGCTGTGGCGCATGTACTCCGCCCAGCGCCGTGCAAGCCTTGGTGCGCAGCAGGACTTGCGCCTGATTTATCGCACTGGCATGGAGCGTTTACTCCTGGCAGGAGTGCTGCTGGCACTGGGCATGGGACCGCTGAAGCTGGATCCACTCGCGTTGGTGACAGGCTTTGTGCTGGGACAATGTGCCTGGCTGGTCGCAGTTGGCGGCGTTGGGCGAGTTAAAGGCTGAAGCAATATTTAGGGCACCTTGAAAGCTCGAGGTGCCGTGCGGGGCAGGGATACCCTGCTATTTAAAATGAAGGAAAATGAAAACACGTTTTCGTTTTTCGTGCTCTGAGAAGTCGCGGATGGACTTATTCAGAGCTATATAAATTTCAGAGCTTTATAAATTAGCTTTATAAATTACAGAGTAGCCGTATGTCGACTGAAGCGCTCACATCTTCTGAATACATCAAGCATCACCTGCAAAACCTCACCTATGGTAAATTGCCGGATGGCAGCTGGGGCGTTGCCCATAGTCCACAGGAAGCCAAGGAAATGGGGTTCTGGGCGATTAACCTCGATACCTTGGGGGTATCGCTGGTGCTGGGGATAATATTCCTGTTGCTATTCCGCTCGGCGGCACAGCGCGCAAGTGCTGGTATTCCGGGCAGCCTGCAGAATTTCGCCGAATGGATAGTTGAGTTCATCGACACCAGTGTGCGCGGCTCCTTTTCCGGCAGAAATCCGCTGGTGGGGCCGTTGGCGCTGACAATTTTTGCCTGGATACTGTTGATGAATCTGATGGATCTGATTCCTATCGACTGGATCCCCCAGCTTGCGCACATGGCTGGCCTGCCGTTCTTCAAGGTAGTCCCTACTACCGATCCGAATACTACGTTCGGGCTGGCGATCTCAGTATTCTTCCTGGTTCTTTACTACAGCATCAAGATGAAGGGAGTAGGCGGCTTTGTGGGTGAACTGACCCTGCAGCCGTTCGGCAAGTTCGGTTTGCCTGCCAACATCTTCCTGGAGGGCGTCAACCTGATCGCGAAGCCGGTATCCCTGGCACTGCGTCTTTTCGGCAACATGTATGCAGGTGAAATGATCTTTATCCTGATCGCGCTGATGTTTGGGGGCGGGATTGGCGTCGGCCTGTTCGGCGGTGTGCTGCAATGGAGCTGGGCAGTGTTTCATATCCTTATTGTGACGCTGCAGGCGTTTATATTCATGACCCTGACCATCGTGTATCTGGATATGGCGCATCAGGAACATCATTAATCTCAATATTTTAATTTACTACTTTAACTTTATGAGGAATATCAAATGGAAATGACGCAAGCTGTACTGTATATCGCCGGTGCCCTGATGATGGGTCTGGGCGCGCTCGGTGCCTCGATCGGTATCGGCATCCTGGGAGGCCGCTTCCTGGAAGGCGCGGCCCGTCAGCCGGAGTTAATTCCGATGCTGCGTACCCAGTTCTTCATTGTCATGGGACTGGTTGACGCCGTGCCGATGATTGCTGTTGGTCTGGCCATGTACGTGCTGTTTGCAGTGGCTGGCTAAGCTGTTCCAGCTGGGAACGAAGATTGGTACTTACCGTAGAAAGGTTCTGACATGAATATCAATGCTACCCTGATCGGGCAGTCCATCACGTTTTTCGTGTTTGTCTGGTTCTGCATGAAGTATGTGTGGCCCCCCATCATGCATGCGCTGGCTGAACGTAAGAAACAGATCGCCGACGGCCTGGCTGCCAGCGAGCGTGGCAAGCACGAATTGGAGCTTGCTGAGAAGCGCGCCAAGGAAGAGCTGCAAACCGCAAAAGCAAAGGCTGTTGAGATTGTTGCGCAGGCCGAAAAACGCGCCGGCGCAATGGTGGAAGAAGCCCGTGCCACGGCGCGTGTGGAAGGCGAGCGTTTGGTGACCTCAGCACATGCTGAGATCGAGCGTGAGGTAAATCGCGCGAAGGAACAGTTGCGTGGCCAGGTGGGTGCGGTGGCTGTTGCTGGAGCTTCAAGAATTCTCAAGCGTGAAATCGACGCCAAGTCGCACAATGATGTGCTTAACGATGTAATTGCGCAGATCTAGCCATGGCTGAAAAAACTACCATTGCCCGTCCCTATGCCCAGGCCATTTTTGATCTGGCGCACAGCAAGGGTGAATTACGCGATTGGTCTGATACCTTGCAATTGGCGGCGGCCGTGATTGCCGATCCTCAAGTGCAACGGTTGATCAGCCACCCGCGTGTGCGCAAAGAGCAGATACAAAGCCTGATCCTGGATGTGAGTAGTAGTTGGGTTGGTTCTGGCGGGTTTCCTGCGGAAGCGAAAAACCTTATCAAGGTGTTGATCGAAAACCGGCGTTTAAGCCTGTTGCCGGAAATCGCCGCGCAGTATGAACTTTATCGCGCCGACGCCGAGCGCACCCTTACTGCCGAAGTTGTCTCCGCGTTTCCTGTGAGTAGTGAACAGCAAGCCCGGATCGCCGCTGCTTTGAAGAAGCGGCTGGGACGCGAAGTCAGCCTGAGCTGTACAGTAAATGAGGCCTTGCTGGGGGGGGTGATTATCCGCGCGGGCGACCTGGTAATTGATGGTTCAATCACTGGGCAGCTCACCAAGCTGGCGAATGCATTGATTTACGCGTGACGCGCTCTCCAATCAGATTTATAGCATAGAGATTTATAGAGGATTAAGTACATGCAATTAAACGCTACAGAAATCAGTGAACTGATCAAAAAGCGAATTGAGAAATTCGAAGTCGTTACCGAAGCTCGCACCGAAGGTACCGTAGTCAGCGTTGCCGACGGCATAGCCCGCATCCATGGCCTTGCCGATGTCATGCAGGGTGAAATGATCGAGTTCCCCGGCAACACCTACGGTATGGCCCTGAACCTGGAGCGTGACTCCGTCGGCGCGGTGATACTGGGTGAATACGAGCATATCAGCGAAGGCGACAGCGTCAAGTGTACCGGCAAGATTCTGGAAGTGCCCGTCGGGGAAGGCCTGCTCGGTCGCGTGGTTGATTCGCTGGGTATCCCCATCGACGGCAAAGGTCCGATCACCGCCAGCGCCATGTCCCCCATTGAAAAAGTAGCGCCCGGCGTAATTAGCCGTCAGTCAGTGAATCAGCCAGTGCAAACCGGCTTGAAGGCAATTGATGCGATGGTGCCGATTGGCCGTGGTCAGCGTGAGTTGATTATCGGTGACCGCCAGACCGGCAAGACAACTGTTGCGATTGACGCCATCATCAATCAGAAAAACACGGGCGTAAAATGTATCTATGTCGCCATTGGGCAAAAGGCATCTTCCATTGCCGCCGTAGTGCGCAAGCTCGAAGAACACGGCGCGCTGGCCCACACTATCGTCGTTGCTGCCGCCGCGTCTGACTCCGCTGCCATGCAGTTTATAGCGCCTTACGCCGGTTGCGCCATGGGCGAATTCTTCCGTGACCGTGGTGAAGATGCGCTGATTGTCTATGATGACTTGACCAAGCAGGCGTGGGCTTACCGCCAGGTATCGTTGTTGCTGCGCCGTCCGCCAGGCCGTGAAGCGTATCCGGGCGACGTATTCTATCTGCACTCCCGTTTGCTGGAGCGCGCTGCGCGCATCAATGCCGAGCATGTTGAAAAGATTACCAACGGTGCCGTGAAAGGCAAGACCGGTTCCCTGACCGCCCTGCCGATCATTGAAACCCAGGCTGGCGACGTATCGGCCTTCGTGCCGACCAACGTAATTTCCATTACCGACGGTCAGATCTTCCTTGAAACTGACTTGTTCAATTCCGGAATCCGGCCCGCCATCAACGCTGGTTTGTCGGTGTCCCGCGTCGGTGGCGCAGCGCAAACCAAAATCATCAAAAAGCTCGGGGGTGGCGTGCGGCTGGATTTGGCGCAATACCGTGAATTGGCGGCATTTGCCCAGTTTGCCTCGGATCTTGACGAAACAACCCGCAAGCAGATTGAGCGTGGTCAGCGTGTTACCGAGTTGATGAAACAGAAGCAATACTCGCCATTGAGTGTTGCCGAGCAGGCGATTTCACTGTTCGCTGCCAATGATGGTTTGCTGGATGATGTGGAGCGCAAAAAGGTCGTGGATTTCGAGCTAGCCTTGCATGCCTATGCGCGCGCCAACCACGCTGAGTTGCTGGAGCGCATTAACAAAAGTGGTGATTACAACGATGAAATCGCCAATGGCATGCGCAGCGCGATCAAGGCGTTCAAAGCCAGTGGCGTCTGGTAAATCGTCAAGCAGGAGCAACAGCAATGGCCGTAGGCAAAGAAATCCGCACCAAGATCAAGAGCGTTAAAAGCACGCAGAAGATCACGCGCGCGATGGAAATGGTGGCTGCCAGCAAAATGCGCAAGGCGCAAGAGCGCATGGCCGCTGCGCGTCCTTATGCGCAGAAGATTCGCAATGTGATCGGCCATCTGGCGCATGCTCACCCGGAATACAAGCATCCTTATTTGCAGGATCGTGAGGCCAGGACGGGCGTAGGCTTCATCATCATTTCCTCCGATCGTGGCCTGTGCGGGGGCTTGAATTCCAATCTGTTCAAAGCCACGGTGCGTGCCATGCGCGAATGGAATGACAAGGGTGTAAAGATCGAGCTGTGTACCATCGGTGCCAAAGCCAATGCATTTTTCAAGCGCCTGGGTGGTAATGTAGTTGCCCAGACCTCGCATGTGGGTGATGCCCCCCAGATAGCCGACCTGATCGGTGTTGTCAAGGTGATGCTCGACGCTTATGACCAAGGACGTATTGATCGCTTATTCCTGGTGTTCAACGAGCTTGTAAACACTATGACGCAGCGCCCCAATGTGGAGCAATTGTTACCGGTTCATGGTGTTGCGGATCCGCAGCTCAAGCATCACTGGGATTACATCTATGAGCCAGACGCCAAAGATGTGCTCGATGGGTTGCTGATGCGTTATATCGAGTCGCTGGTGTATCAAGGTGTGGTCGAAAACATCTCTTCAGAGCAGGCGGCCCGCATGGTGGCCATGAAGAGTGCTTCGGATAATGCCGGCGACCTGATTGGTGAGTTGCAACTGGTTTACAACAAAGCACGCCAGGCGGCAATTACACAAGAGTTGTCAGAGATCGTGGCAGGTGCGGCGGCTGTTTAGAGACACCGCAGGGATGAGCATTCATCCCTGCGCCAGGGTATTTATCTTTATGTATCAGGAATTGAAGCGGGGATTGAAGCAATGAGTTCTGGGAAAATAGTTCAGATTATTGGTGCCGTGGTCGACGTGGAATTTCCACATGACGCGATGCCCAAGATTTATGATGCGCTCATGGTGACCGACGTAGGCTTAACCCTCGAAGTGCAGCAGCAGCTTGGAAACGGCGTAGTGCGCACCATCGCCATGGGTACCACGGATGGCTTGCGCCGTGACCTGGCGGTGACTAACTCGGGTGCGGCAATCTCGGTGCCCGTGGGCACCAAGACCTTGGGACGTATCATGGACGTGCTGGGCCGCCCGATTGATGACGCAGGTCCAATCGGCGAAGAGCAGCGCTGGGGAATCCATCGCAAGGCGCCCGCCTTTGAAGATCTGGCGGCGTCTACAGAATTGCTGGAAACCGGCATTAAGGTGATTGATCTGGTGTGTCCATTCGCCAAGGGTGGTAAGGTCGGCTTGTTCGGGGGCGCGGGTGTAGGCAAAACCGTGAACATGATGGAGCTGATCCGTAACATCGCTATCGAGCATAGTGGTTATTCGGTATTCGCCGGTGTCGGTGAGCGTACCCGCGAAGGTAACGACTTCTATCATGAAATGAAAGAATCCAACGTACTGGATAAAGTGGCGCTGGTGTACGGTCAGATGAACGAACCGCCGGGCAACCGTCTGCGTGTAGCGCTCACCGGTTTGACGATGGCCGAATTTTTCCGTGAAGAAGGCCGCGACGTCCTGTTATTCATCGACAACATCTACCGTTATACCCTGGCTGGAACTGAAGTATCCGCGCTGCTCGGCCGTATGCCCTCCGCTGTGGGTTATCAGCCGACGCTGGCGCTGGAAATGGGAGTGTTGCAAGAGCGTATTACTTCCACCAAGACCGGCTCCATCACTTCGATTCAGGCGGTATACGTGCCCGCCGATGACTTGACGGATCCCTCGCCCGCTACCACCTTTGCTCACTTGGACGCCACCGTGGTGTTGTCGCGACAGATCGCCGAGCTGGGTATTTACCCCGCCGTGGATCCGCTCGACTCCACCAGTCGTCAGCTGGATCCGCTGATTATTGGTCAGGAACATTATGACGTAGCCCGTTCGGTACAGGGTACGTTGCAGCGTTATAAAGAGCTGAAAGACATCATTGCGATTCTGGGTATGGATGAGTTGTCCGAAACCGACAAGCAGACTGTGTCTCGCGCGCGTAAGATCCAGCGCTTTCTTTCACAGCCGTTCTTCGTTGCGGAAGTATTTACCGGCAGCCCCGGCAAGTACGTATCACTGAAAGACACCATTGCCGGCTTCAAGGGCATTGTTAACGGTGAATATGATCATTTGCCCGAGCAGGCCTTTTACATGGTCGGCACCATTGATGAAGCGGTCGAAAAGGCCAAAAAACTCTAAGGCCTTTTAGACTAGTATCCAGGAGTATATTATGGCTATGACCGTACATGTGGATATCGTCAGCGCTGAAGAAGAAATTTTCTCTGGTCTGGCGAGCATGGTGTTTGCGCCTGGTGTGATGGGTGAATTGGGCATCATGCCACGCCACACACCCTTGTTAACCCGCCTCAAGCCGGGGGAAGTACGACTGATTAACCCGGAAGGTGAAGAAGAATCTTTCTATGTTTCCGGTGGTGTGCTAGAGATTCAGCCGCACACCATTACCATCTTGAGTGACACCGCACATCGCGCCAAGGACCTGGACGAGGCAGCAGCATTGCAAGCCAAGCACAAAGCTGAGCAGAAGCTGCAGGATCAAAGCTCCGAGTTTGATTATGCCCAGGCCCAGACCGAGTTGGCTGAAGCAATGGCGCAGTTGCAGACCATTCAGAAGATGCGCAAAAAACTGGGGCGTTAAGGTAAATGATATAGTCTGCCCCGCCTGTTAGGCTGTGACATACTACAACCCAATAATAGCAAAACTGTTAAGGATAACTCTTTGGAAAATGTTCCAAGGCTAATCAGGAGTAACGGGAGATATTTATGAAAAAGAGCATGATTAAGACAATTTCATTGTTGGCTATTAGTGCGGTCAGTATCAATGCCTTTGCGGACACTGAATGCACCGCAGTAACGGGAAGCGTCAAATTAACGCCTGCAGCTACTTGCGATATTATGACAGCGGCGCCAGGCTTTGCTTATATCGGAATGCAGGGCACCTGTTTTTCTGTCAGTTTGACGATGGATAAGCACCCTGTTACCGGGGTTGCCGGGTTAACCGCCGAGTCACTGATTCATCCCTTGCAGCCTACTCAAACCCAGCGGGGCACTCCCGCCCTATTGAATGAACAGGGACTGGTTGCCCGACTGAATGAGTTTGGTATCCCCGAAACACGGCGGTTCTTCACGGCCAGAAGCGCACTTTTTCTTCCCAAGGGGACAGTATATACCGCAGATGCGGGTGTTATCGCGGGCGCATCGTCTGCAGAGCAATTGTTGATTACAGGAGGCACAGGCAAATATGCAAAAGCTTCGGGTACGCTTTATGCTACAGGGGATTTGCTTGCCAGCGGTGGTATCTATTTCGGCAAGATTTGCACCCCGGATTAGGCTTGGCTTTGCTAAGCCATAACGGCATGGTGAGAAGCTGCGTGACCTTGCTTCTTATGAATTTGCGCGGTGTTTAAACAAAAAGGCCGTCCCTTTTATACGAAGGGACGGCCTTTTTGCGTATGATGGAGGACATGGGTGCCATGAGTCTTAATGTCATTATTCTTGCTGCGGGCGCCGGTACGC
>JBKJTS010000063.1:0-9314 GCA_046590885.1 Gammaproteobacteria bacterium | reverse complement strand
CGCCTCACAGGCGCACGACACCTTTACCCGACTGCTCGCAGGCAGTTTGATTCTTACTTTTTCGGTTTACGTTTTTGTCAACATCGGTATGGTCACCGCATTATTGCCAGTAGTCGGCGTGCCGCTACCGCTGATTAGTTACGGCGGCACATCCATGGTAACGGTAATGGCGTCTTTCGGTATCTTAATGTCCATACATACCCACCGCAAATTAGTACCTACATAATCCCGGAAACCTCGGTTAACCGCTGCGTGCGAGATTTAAAATTATGGTTCTGCGGTGTTTATTTATTGAACTTGGGTTCACCATCCAACTGAGGTTTCTAGAATAATGAATAGATTATTGTTTAGGCTCTCATTGAGTTTTATTCTTGCCATACAGGCATCCTGCGCAGTGGCCGATGGCATTGTGTTGCGCCCAGAGGTGCGCCTGTTTGTCGATCAGATGGCAAGCAAGTACCAATTTAATCGCAATGAATTAATTACCCTCCTTGGCCAGGCGCAGACACGCCAGGACATCATTGCCGCCATGACGAAACCTGCCGAAGCCAAGCCCTGGTTTCAATACCGCCCGATTTTTATTAATGATGCGCGTATTCAAGGTGGCGTCGAATTCTGGAACAAGCATGAAACCCTGTTGACGCGAGCGCAGACCACCTATGGCGTGCCCCCGGAAATCATCACGGCGATTATTGGTGTAGAAACCCGTTATGGAAAAAATACGGGCACATTTCGTGTGCTCGATGCCCTATATACCCTGGGTTTTGATTACCCGCCGCGCAGCCCATTTTTCATGAGTGAGCTGGAGCAGTACCTGCTGCTCACGCGGGAAGAGAAAATGGATCCCGCCATGTTGAAAGGTTCTTATGCCGGGGCGATGGGTCAGCCGCAATTTATATCCAGTAGTTACCGTAAGTACGCTGTAGACTTTGATGATGATGGTGTACGCGATTTATGGCAAAGTCTTCCTGATATCATAGGCAGTGTAGCTAATTATTTTAAGGCATTTGGCTGGCAGCCGGGTCAGCTCGTGGTGGCGCGCGCGCAAGTGGGCGGCGAAGAGATCAAGAGCCTAATAGGCGGCGTCGCGCCCAATATAACACTCGCCGGCCTCAAGCAAAAAGGCGTCACCGTCGCTGAAAATATTGCCCCGGATCAACAGGCCGTCTTGCTCGAATATCAAGGCGAATCCACTCCGGAATACTGGGTGGGCCTGCAGAATTTTTATGTCATCACCCGCTACAATCGCAGCCCGTTATACGCCATGGCCGTGTACCAACTGGCGCAGGAAATTCGTACATTGCGTGATGCTCAGCGGACGATTAAAGGCAAGGTATCTGGGATAGACCCAGGAAAAAAGGATAAATAGCCATGCCCGCGGCTCGCCAACTATTTTACTTGGGCCTATTATCGGTATTCCTAACCGCCTGCGGCACCGCATCTGGACCGCATGGGAGGGCAGCAACAGACGCGACGCGTGACGGCGCGCCCACCCAGAAAGTCGATATTGCCTCTATCCCCGATGCCGTACCCCGCAACCAGCCACGCAGTAAATACGGTAACCCCACAACCTATGCAGTAGCCGGTAAAACTTATCGCATCATGTCTGATAGCAAAGGTTATCAGGAAAGCGGCATCGCCTCATGGTACGGCACCAAGTTTCACGGGCGCCGCACTTCCAGTGGTGAGCCTTATGATATGCACGGCATGACCGCCGCGCATAAAACATTGCCGCTGCCCACCTACGCGGAAGTTACCAATCTGCAGAACGGGCGCAAAGTCATTGTCAAAATCAATGATCGTGGTCCGTTCCACGAAAACCGCCTGATTGACTTATCACATGCCGCCGCCAGCAAGCTTGGCATTCTCGCCACAGGCACCGGCCTGGTAGATGTCCGCGTTATAACGCCGGACGCTCAGGAGCCACTGCCGGAGGTCGCTGCATCCGGCCTCCCATTAGCACAGGAGCCCCCGGCAAATGATAAACCCCGTGTCGTGAAACTGTATCTGCAAGTCGGCGCATTTCGCAGCCGTGACAATGCCGAACGTCTGCGCGTCCGTATTGATAAAGCCACCCCCACTGCCGCACAGATTATTGAAAGGCAGCTCTATCACGTGCGGATTGGTCCGTTTGCCAAGGTTGAAGAGGTTGACCGACTTACCCGTGATCTCGGCAAGTTAGGCATTCGAGACGCCCGGGTTATGATTGATTAAGCCTTATCGCTGCTAAGAAAAATCGCACACAATTGGTGCAATGTGCAATAGAAAAGCACCAAACAGGGGCCTGCCATGGTTCCTTTCATTTGTGACCACACGTAATTCTATGTTTCATAAAATAATATTTTTATGGCATGAAACCTGCATATTCTCGGCTGAGTACTGTGCATTAATTCAATCAAATGCTCGTTTATTACAAAAACTAGATTCGGGCATCGGCCCGAAACCATGAGGAGAGGGTCTTGAATAAAATTACCTATACATTTTTTACTGCAAGCTTAATCGTGGGTGTTCCTGTGCTTGCCATAGCAGACACAACGCCAGGCCTTGGGGCTGTGATGGCTGCATCGGGCATCAGTGCATCGGGTTATATCGACACGTCCTATAATTACCTATCGGGCTCCGGCCAGTTTACTGGTGGAGCTGCCAATCGCGTTTACGATCGCGAGCGCAACAGCTTTACCATCAACATGGTGGACTTGACAGTTTCCAGCCTGCCAGCAGCGGGTTTTGGAGGCCTGGTGAATCTGAATTTCGGCGCGGACGCCAATGTCAATGCGCCCGCCGGGACCGGTAGCGTGGATGAGTTTGATATTCAGGCAGCTTATCTGAGCTATGCCAGCAGCCCATTGACGGTGATCGCAGGTAAGTACGTGACATTGGCAGGGGCCGAAGTAATCAAGAGCCCGGCCAACTTTAACGCGTCGCGTTCCATCCTGTTCGGTTTCGCCATTCCCTTCACTCACACCGGGGTGCGTGCCAGCTATGCTGTGGGCGACAAGTTGACCCTGGTCGCGGGTGTCAACAACGGTTGGGACGTTTTTAAGGATTCCGCTTCTGAGGCTAGAAAAACCTTGGAATTGGGTTTATCGGCGACACCCATCACGCCGCTGACCATAGCTGCGGTTACCTACGTGGGCAAGGAACCGGGGGCTGCTGGGGTGGCGGGTACCCGCACCCTGTATGATGTGGTGGCCACCTTTACTGTCAGTCAGGCACTGAGTTTTGCCATCAATTACGATAATGCTAGCCAGGAAGATGCGGTCACGGTAGGCACGAAAGCCGAATGGTCTGGTGTGGCGGGCTATGTAAATTTCAAATTCTCTGATCAATGGCGCATAGCCTTGCGTGGTGAAACCTTCGAAGACACACACGGCTTCCGCACTGGCGTGGTACAGACCTGGGATGAAACTACCCTTACCGTGGCATACATGCCCAGCGCGAACGTGGAGCTGCGTGGTGAAGTGCGTGCTGACAAGTCTGATCAAGCAAGCTTCCAGCAAACCGATGGCCCCGCCGAAGACAGCCAGAACTCTGTCGGCTTGCAGGCTATTTACAAGTTTTAAACTCTTTCCCGCCAATGGTTGCTCGATTAAAGATCGCCATCACTTAACTTCCCAATGAACCAAAGTAGTGCGCTCAGCATCACTTTGGTTCATTCTTCTTGTCACTTCCGTGTTATTACATATAAGCAGTATTCCCTGCTATTACCATCCATGTTGTTTCCGCCACACACCCCAATAAAATAACCCAAATAAAACAACCTTTTATAGTAAAAAAGATCACTCCCTTGGACGATAGGTATTTGCCAGAAGATTATTGGCATATCATTTGCAATCAATAAGATTGAGAGGTTTATGGAGCTATCATTATCCATTGATCTTGATGACAACTAGGGTTCCGGTTTGCTGCAGGCAGATGCTGGTCCGAGGGTTGTCGGCCTGCCTACATGAGTTATATGTCAGGCAGGATCCACGGCGGGACAAAAGCCCGGGAGAGCATTAGCCTCTTGTGCGCGTCTTTTTGTTCAGCCTTGGAGGTTACCGCCATGTGGTTTTACACATTTAAAAAAATTTCCGCAGTGATTATTCTATGTGGTTCGTTCGGATTTTCTTCCAGTGCCTTTGCGGCACTCAAGATAGGTGTTAGCGATTGGCCAGGATGGGTGGCGTGGTACGTTGCCGAACAACAGGGATTTTTCAAAAAATACGGCGCCGATGTAGAGTTAGTGTGGTTTCCAAATTACACCGACTCAATTCAGGCGCTTTCCGCAGGTCGGCTCGATGCTAATTCACAAACATTGGGTGATAGCATGGCGCCCATGGCGGCGGGCATACCCCTCAAGCTTGTTTTAATCAATGATAACTCCGCCGGTAACGATGCGTTACTGGCGAAACCTGCCATTAATACCATTAAAGATCTGAAAGGAAAAACCATCGCGCTGGAAGAGTTCAGCGTGTCACATTTTGTATTGATGGTAGCACTGGCCAAGCATGGCATGAGTCCCCGCGATGTCAAGATTGTCAACCTCACCGCAGGTGATGCCGCCGCCGCTTTTCTTGCGGAACGTGTCGATGCGTGCGTGGTATGGAATCCCTGGATCAACAAGATTATCAGCAGCCGCAAGGGCAAGGCGCTGTTTACATCTAAAGAGATGCCCGGGCTGATTCCGGATGCGCTGGTGGCGCGCAGCGAGTCGATCAAGAATAAGCGCCAGGATTTAATCGCCATGGTGCGTGCATGGTACGACACTGAAAAATTCATCCGTGAACATCCTGAAGAAGCAGTGAAGATCATGTCCAAAGTGGTAGGTCTGAATAAAGATGAATACACCGTATTTTTGCCGGGGACACGCTTTTTTGGCCAGCAGGAAAATTTAAAAGCCTTTGATGCGGGCAACGTTGAGTCGTTACTGAAAGTCGCGCCCACCATAGAAAAATTCTTGCGTGATCATAAGTTGCTTGAAGGTAAGCTGGACGCCACAAAAATTTTAGACGCTTCTCTGGTAAAAGAAGTGGCTGGTATTAAGTAATCGAAAGAGATGGGTGCCATGTCAGACACGCTACACAGTGCCGCGCCATCATCCACCAGGCCGCCCGCGCCGCGTCATTCGCCGTTATGGGCGGTGCGCGGGGAAATGAATCGCAAGACGCATGTAATATTTGCGTTGCTAGGATTCTGTAGCGTGTTGGCGGTGTGGTTGGGGTTGGCAGAGAGTGGCTGGTTCAGCAAGGTATTTTTGCCTGCACCGCAGGATGTAGCGCAACGATTTTACATCTGGCTGGTGGAAGATGATCTTCTCAAGGATGTGTCGATCAGCATTTATCGCGTGATGGGTGGCTTTATGCTTGCGATGATAGTGGCATTGCCGCTGGGGTTGATGATCGGCACGTTTCGACCGATACAGGCATTTTTCGAGCCGGTGATTGAGTTTGCGCGCTACTTGCCAGCGGTAGCTTTTGTGCCGCTGGTGATCTTATGGGTGGGAATCGACGAAGGCTCAAAGATTGCGATTATCTGGATTGGCACTTTTTTTCAAATGGTGTTGATGATCTCAGAAGACGTGCGCCGGGTGCCCAAGGCGCAGATAGAAGCGGCACAAACCATGGGTGCCACGCGCGAGGAAATTATTACTAGGGTAATCCTCAAGTCTGCCTTGCCCTCTATCGTGGACAGTTTGCGGGTTACCATGGGGTGGGCGTGGACTTATCTGGTGGTAGCAGAACTGGTCGCAGCAAATTCAGGCTTAGGTTACGCCATCTTGAAAGCGCAACGCTTTTTGCAGACGGACAAGATTTTTGTCGGCATTCTTTTGATTGGATTAATTGGACTGGTAATGGATCAATTGTTCAGATGGGTACATCGGCGTCGGTTCCCGTGGTTACATGCCTAAACTTGATATACGTCAGGGATCAAAAGTTTTCCATGGCGGAAAAAGCGTTGTACATGCGCTGCATGATATTAACTTATCAATTCATGAAAACGAATTTGTGACACTGGTGGGTGCATCCGGATGTGGCAAGTCGACGTTGTTGCGCATAATCGGTGGCCTGGAAAATTTTACTGCCGGTGATGTGAGCGTTGATGCGGCGCCAGTGGCAGGTCCGGGTTTGGATCGTGCCATGGTATTCCAGGATTACAGTTTGTATCCGTGGCTTACAGTGGCAGAAAACATCCGTTTTTGTCGTGAACTTAAGGCGCACCAGCAGGATAACAGCTTGCGCGCCACCTACCATGCCATCGGTCGTGCGCATGCGTTAATGGAATTGATGGGATTGGATAATGTCCACAATGCTTATCCCAACCAGTTGTCAGGTGGCATGCGCCAACGTGTAGCGATTGCCCGGGCGTTAATGTCCGCACCAGAAATATTATTGATGGACGAGCCGTTTGGTGCGCTGGATGCGCAGACCCGCGAAGTGATGCATGAGTTGATATTACATCTCTTCACCAAGGAGCGCAGCACCATTGTGTTTGTTACGCATGATGTGGAAGAGGCAATTTATCTGGCTAATCGTGTTGTGGTGATGGCTCCGCAGCCGGGTCGTATCGATAGCATTTACCACGTGCCTTTGCCGCCAGCCGGGCAGCGTCATCTGGATATGAAACTTGCACCAGAATTTTTATCTCTTAAGAAAAATATTTTACAGCGCATTCGGGCCACAGCACGAGTACATACAGATGCAAGTCTGTTGGATAAATTAACCAAGCATCATCATCAATGAAGAGGGCCGTTCGTTATGAAATTACATCGACACCGTGACATCAAAACTTCCGCATTCAACCAGACCCGCCGTTCCCATCATCCATCATTTGACAAAACCCAGTTGCAGGGTTGGAAAATGATGCATAAAGAAGCCGAACTGCCGCATACCAAATGGGATGAAGAAGAGAAGCGTTGCCTTGAATTAGGTTTACAGGGTGCGGATAGCATTCAGGATAAATCCATCCCCACGTTTGCGCGTGGCGAGTTGCCACACTTTGCAGGCATCAACACCTTCATGAAAGCTCCCTATATTGAAGATGTGAGAAAAGTGGGCACCTATGATGTGGCGATTATGGGTGTGCCATTTGATGGCGGCACGACGTATCGCCCCGGCACGCGCTTTGGGCCGCAAGGCATACGCCGCATCTCGGCGCTCTATACACCTTATAATTATGAAATTGGCTGTGACCTGCGTGAGCAGATGAGCATGTGCGATATCGGCGATGTGTTTACCATTCCCGCCAATATTGAAAAAACCTTTGACCAGATTTCCAAAGCCACCGCGCATGTATTTGCCAGCGGCGCCATGCCGGTGATTCTGGGCGGTGACCATTCCATCGGCTTTCCTACGCTACGCGGCATTGCCAGCCAGACCGATAAGAGAATCGGCATTGTGCATTTTGATCGCCATGCCGACATCCAGGAAAAAGATCTGGATGAGCGCATGCACACTACCCCGTGGTTTCATGCCACCAATCTGCCGAATGTGCCCGCTACCAATCTGGTGCAGGTGGGTATAGGTGGCTGGCAGGTGCCGCGTCAGGCGGTGAAGGAAGCGCGCAAGCGCAACACCACTATTATTACCATGAATGATGTAGAGAAACTGGGTTTGGACAAGGTTGCGGAAATTGCGCTTGAAATTGCCTGGAAAGATGCTGATGCGGTGTATCTGAGCTTTGATATCGACTGCGTGGATGCAGGCTTTGTGCCGGGCACTGGCTGGCCCGAGCCGGGTGGATTTTTACCGCGAGAGATTCTTTATTTGCTGCAACTGGTTGCCCGGGAAGGGCTGTGCGGCATGGAAGTGGTTGAAGTATCTCCCCCCTATGATGTGTCTGATATTACTTCGCTGATGGCGACACGTGCGATTGTTGATGTGCTGGGTACCATAGTAGCGCACGGCAAGATGGGATCGCATCGACACATAATTCGTGGATGGAGCGGGTGATTAGTGAACCATAATGGGGCTGGCAGCGATCAACTGCTAAGCCTCATGGTGCATTGGTAATTGTAAAGTAGGTTTTTAAATAGATAACAATTTGTATTAATTAAACATTTTTTAAAGGCACGATTTATGCATTTATCATTACATACGGCCTTGAGATGAAGATAGGCAAGCCGTTACTTGATAATTGTTAACTCGGAGAACTTCAAATGCAGGTGAATAGTAGAGCATTAAAGCTGGGATGTGCAATGGCGCTGGCTGCAGGTATGGTAATGATGCCTAATGCCTATGCGAATATGACGGGTAATATCGGCGTGTTTTCAAAATATATTTTGCGTGGTATGACATTCCCCGCGCCTACCCCGTCAGAAAATGATGGTGCCGCCATGCAGGGGGGCTTGGATTATAGCCACGCCAGTGGTTTTTATGCGGGGTATTGGGGCTCTAACTTAAGCTACGGTAATGATGTCAACACCGGTTTCGAAAATGATTTTTACGGCGGATACGGCGGTAAAGCAGGAAATATATGCTACTCGATAGGATTGATTCAGTACTATTACCTGAATGTTGATAATTCTGATGGCCTGGAAGTAGACGCCAGCCTCAGTTTTGGCCCTGTAAAGGGACGTATGCAATATCTTACGGGCGATGTTGCCTGGGGGAATGCCGGTGATATTTATTGGACATTAGGCTATTCCACCAAATTACCCAAAGATTTCTCGTTTGGGGCGACATTGGGACATTACACCTATGACGATTCAAACGGCAAATATATTTCTGCGGCTGCCACACGTCATACCTCGGCTTTCCGTCACCTTAACCTCAGCCTGTCACACCCGATTGGCACCACCGGTGCGGATATGAGTATCAGCTATGTGAAAGGCGGCGAAATGCGCAATGGCACAGATTTAAAAGATGGCATTGTGTTTGGCATCAAGTATGGCTTTAGTATTTAAGCGCGTGACATGACATGTTTCATACGCAGGGTGTTTCATTAGTATTTAAAGAGTAACCTGGTGCAAGGATGCGCCACCTTGCCGCCGCTAATCTAAGCTATTAATAAGCTTAAGAAAAAATTTAATCCCAGTTGGTCAATAATATCATTGCCGTTCACCGCACAGGTTATTTACACTAGCGGTGCCAATTTAAATCCTACAAAGGGTTTTTTACCTACCCATTCCGCAGTAAAATACCCACTACCTGAAGCGCGTTACCATAACCTGCGTTTTCAGGTTCAACCTAGGTTTTCATTAGCCCCGTAGCGAATACCCGTTTCTAAAGGAATGCCCTCATCGTGAATGTCCTATCGCATCATTTTTCTTTTATCCCATTGATTAAAGTTACGAGCATCTGGTTGTTGCTGGTGGCTGCATGCGCCAATGCTGG
>JBKJTS010000060.1:0-9345 GCA_046590885.1 Gammaproteobacteria bacterium | reverse complement strand
TGGGAAGCGCTGCAGAAACAATTCTGCGGCCTCAAGCTGCATCAACCCGCGCGCGATGGCTCCAACATCCACCACTACCGCGTCGAGCGGCCCGGCGGAAATCACGATCGCACCGCGCAGGTCCTGAAAGGACTCCTCATTCCCGAGATAAAAACCCTCTTTTCGGGTCCACCGCCGGCCCCCAACCCCTTTCTGCGCGCAGTGGATTCATGAACGGCGATCATCCGCTGGAGAATCGGTTACGCTCCGCCGTGGAGTTAGCCCCGGCGGCCGTGATGACGCTGTGCGCCGCCGCTTGCGTGGCGGCGCCCCAGTTGTTTTTTCTGCCCCCGCCCATCGCGCTCGGCGCGGCAGCGGGCTTCTCTACCCTGGCGCTGTGGCGCGCCTGGCAAGGAGCGCAGGTACTGCGTTACCGGGGTCATCTGCGGCGCATGCCGCGTTATGTGCTACGGCCCGAGGCGATCCCCGTCTCGGATCGCCGCCTGTTTTTGGGGCGCGGTTTCACCTGGGGACCAGAGCACACCCAGCGCGTGTTCGAGGCGCGCGATCCGAAAACGCGTGCCCGCTTTCTCACTCCCAGCAGGCTCTATCGCAGCGCTCGCGCCCTGGAAAACGCGGCCGAACACCGACCGCTGTTGCGGCCGCTGACGCGGGCGCTCGGCTGGGATCATCCGCTCAATCCGCTCAGACCCCATCCCCCGGTCGGTGAAGATAGCGTGCTGCACGGCGTGGGCGCCGATCACGAACAAAACGAATTTATGGATCTCGGCGAACGGGTCGGGCATACGCTGGTACTCGGCACCACGCGCGTAGGCAAAACCCGGGTCCTGGAACTGCTGGCCGCCGCCGACATCCGGCGCGGCGATGTGACCATTGTTTTCGACCCCAAGGGTGACGAAGCGTTATTACGGCGCATGTACGCCGAAGCCAAACGCGCCGGGCGTCTGGACGAGTTCACCATTTTCAACCTCGGCCACCCGGACATTTCCGCGCGCTACAACCCGATCGGCAGTTTCAGCCGCATTACCGAGGTCGCGGGGCGCATCGCGGGGCAGTTACCTGATCAGGGTAATTCGGCCGCGTTCCGGGAATTCGCCTGGCGCTTCTCCAACTCGGTGGCCCGCGCGTTGGTGGCACTGGGCCGTAAACCGGACTTCACCTCCATTCAGCGCTATGTGACGAATATCGAGGCGCTGTTTATCGAATATACCGAGCACTGGCTCGCACGCCACGGCCCGGCCGGCTGGCAACAGACCGTGCAACGCATCGAGGGCGGCGTTAATGGCAACAAAACCTTGCAAATGACCTATAAGGGGCGCGGTTATCATGCAATAGCCCTGGCCGAGACCCTGCTCCAATATAATATCTACGATCCGGTGGTGGACAGCCTGCGCGGGGCATTTACCTACGACCGTACCTATTTCGACAAAATCACGGCATCGCTCTTGCCGCTGCTGGAAAAACTCACCACCGGCAGGGTCGGCCAGTTGCTGTCGCCGGATTACAGCGACCTGGCCGATACGCGCCCCGTCATCGACTGGCTCAAGATCATTCGCCGGGGCGGGATTGTCTATGTGGGACTGGATGCGATGTCTGATCCCGAGGTTGCTGCGGCGGTGGGCAGTGCGATGTTCGCGGATTTGACTTCAGTCGCCGGCCAGATCTACAAATTCGGCGTGGACTACGGGTTACCCAAAGCGCCTTCGGGTGCGCCCGATCCCCTGCCGCGACTGGCGATTCATGCCGACGAGTTTAACCAGCTGGTCGGTGACGAATTTGTCCCCATGGTCAACAAGGCGGGCGGCGCGGGCTACCAGGTGACGGTGTACACCCAGACTATCTCTGACATCGAGGCCAAGTTCGGCTCCAGAGCCAAGGCCGGCCAGGTGATCGGCAACCTGAACACCCTCATCGTGCTGCGCGTGCAAAACATCGAAACCGCGCGCATCCTCACGGATCGGCTGCAAAAAGTACGCGCGCGGTACAAGATGACCGATTCCGGTACTTCAGATCGCAACGACCCCGGCAGCAGTTCGCAGTTCACCTCACAAACTAAGGACATTATCAAAGAAGTTGAGATCGAGATGGTGTCCCCCGCCGATCTGGTGAATCTACCCAAGGGGCAGGCTTTTGCCTTGATTAGCGGTCAACGCTTGCGAAAACTGCGGTTTCCGCTGATTGATGCCAGCAATGACCCGTGCTTTCCGGGGTCATTAGCCGCAATGGCGGCGGAATTGGCAGCGCGTCGGTCCTACGATGATGAGTCTGCGGTATAAGAGGGAATGACCCATGTTCATGCTCCCTCCGCGCCGCGACCCCAGCCTCACCTGGGTCACAACAAAGTGGTTTCTATTGTGGATACCCCTGTTAGCGCTGCTCATCGATCTGACCTGCGCCCTCTGGTTGTGGGGTCCCCAGGGTGTCTCACGGATGGAGAAATTAGTCAGTGATGACATAGCGCGTATCTCGGCCTCCGGCATCCGGTTAGCGCTACCGATCAAAGTGCGTGACGCCCTCTATGATGGGCTATTCGGCGCCACCGGCGCGGATGCCGCGCTGCGCGGCTATGCCGCTCCTGCACCGTCGGCGCAAATACAGGAACCTGACTTTGTGCGCGAGATGGTCAAAGTCTGCTGGCCCGTTATCATTACGTCAATGATGGGGCTGGCGCTATACGCCCTGCGACTGGGTGTACTCGTACTGTCGTTGCCGCTGTTCCTGCTGATCGGCGCTGCCGCAGTCGTGGATGGCGGCGCCGCCCGTATTTTACGCCGGGGCGGGGGCGGCATTGAGTCAACCGATCTCTATCACACCTTCAAACGTCTCCTGGCCTTCGTCATTATTGGGGCTTGCGCCTTCTACCTGTGCTGGCCTTACCCCCTCGACCCGCGCTGGGTAATACTCCCTGCCGCACTCTTTTTTGGCTGCTTTTTGCGAGGCGTAGTGGCCTTCTACAAAAAATATCTTTAGGGTACGCGAAGATATTGACAGGCGCTGGTACGGAAAAGCACTAACCAGATTCACACTCGATAGGGTCATACCAGTACGGGCAGCCAATGCGGAACGTGTCAGCTGGGGGTCGGCCTGTAACAAACGCATCATGGCCCGTGCGCACAGTATCGGGTTGCGAATGTTTTCAAAAGCGCCCTCCTCCGCTAATAGCGTTTGCACATAAACCGGCAGACAATGAACGCCGACCACTTGAGCTGCGCGCCAGAGTGACTCGCCAACCAGGATGCGATAGCAGCCAGGTTTCCCTGGGATCAAACTAAGCGAAGTTTCCCCGCGTTGACCGGAAGCCTTGCTTTCGGCGGGGTTATCGACTAAATTCAATGATACGGGCGAGTAACCGCACTACCAGAGGCCGGGTTTTTGTGGGAGGCACCATAACAGAGGTGCAGTAACATTTACAGTAACATTAAATATTAAAATTTATAAATATAGTATTAACAATTACTTGTCGTACTATTTCAATAGTCGCCGCCTCCACCAATATTTGAAATCCCAACCCTTAATCGGTTGGGATTTTTTTTTGCCCGGAAACCCAGTGTGGCGCGGTTCCGGGCCTTTTTCCGCGAGCGCTCAACTGCCGACTCCTTTTGGTTACTTTGCGCCTGCTTTTCCCTCTACTCTCTGGTTGCTTGCGAGAGTTCGCGCTCAATTTCATAATTACGTGTTTGCAGCTTGGGCTGGAAGTAAGTTGCTTTTTCAGCAATGACTGAGAACGAAACGCAACGAATAAACTGTGAGCGAATACTCGAAATATAATCAAAAGAAAGGCATTGACCTAAGTATTAAGGCACCTTATAGTTTAGGTATATGACTAATCAAATAAACCAGATTGATCGCGTATTTCAAGCGCTGGCCGACCCCACCAGACGGGCGATTCTTGAACGTCTAAGTTACGGCTCCGTAGCCATGAGCGAGTTGGCGCAACCTTTCTCGATGACACTTCCTTCCTTCTCACAACACCTCAATGTACTTGAAAGATGTGAATTGGTTAATTCCCGCAAATCAGGACGGGTACGTACCTATCAACTCACGCCAGAACCGTTGCAGGGCGCGCAGGACTGGCTGGTAACGCAACGCGCAAACTGGCAACTTCGTCTCAATCAACTGGATTTTTATCTTTCCAACCTTAAGGAGCAAAAACCGTGACACAACCGATGCAACATCAACCCGACCCTAAATTAGACCTGATTTTGGAACGCATTGTCGACGTTCGCCCAGCGCTGGTGTGGATGGCTTGGACGACACCCGAGCATCTCAAGAAGTGGTTCACACCCGTGCCGTGGCAAACCGTGGATTGTGAAATCGACTTGCGCCCCGGGGGTGTCTTCAGAACTACAATGCGCTCACCCGAAGGCCAGGAATTTCCCAATGTAGGTTGTTACCTTGAAATCGTCGAAAACGAAAAACTGGTTTGGACAAATGTGCTTGCCCCGGGTTACCGACCCACCAAGTCATCGTCGGGCCTGGCCTGCGATGAATTTTCTTTCACGGCAGTAATTTCCCTTGCGCCTCACGGCAATGGCACGAAATACACTGCCCTCGTCATTCACAGCGATGAAGATTCCCGCAAGCGGCACGCAGATATGGGCTTCTACGACGGATGGGGTAAGGCGCTTGATCAGCTTGTTGCGAGTGTCAGGGAACTGTAGGAATCTTTTCAGATGCCATTGTCTGGTCGTATTGCGACAACTTGACCACCGAGAGTCCACCATGGCAGAAATACTCATTGTCCTTTGCGTATGTATCCCCGCCCTCCTGCCCTTGCCAATTTAGCAACTCATGCCCACGCCCCCCATGTCAGGCTAGTTGTTCCCGCAAGCTTGCATAGCGGCTTGCCTAAGGAAACGGAACGATTAGCAGCTTACCTGGCGGGCATATCCTTATCCGCGGTATTCCCACCTGTCACTTCGAACTGCAGCTTCTGCATATAAGGATCCATCTTCCCCGCCATGCTTTGCTTGATCGCGTCAGCATAATATTTGCGGGCTGCTTCCGGAGTTCGCTTACCATTGGCTACGTCGTGAGCAAGATTAATCGCCAGGAAGTTGGCCTCTTCCTTGTCGCAACGCGCAGACATTTCGCCGTTCGTTCGCTCGAGGACGACGCTGCCATCGTATTTCGCCATCTCATCATACCGATCGGGATTGACGCGGAAATCGATAAACTGCTGCAGGACGTCGACGTGGGGCATCGGAAAATTGTGTGGGACCTCTTCTTTATAAATGATCGTACGTTTCCAAGGTGCGTTGTTATGCCACACGAGCATGCTCGCTGTAGCCTCGTGGGGCGCACCGTACTTTGCCATTGTCTTTTTGATAACTTCCTTGGTCATGTCGGGCCATCCGGACGTCATGGACGTGACGCTTGCTGCATCGAATTTGGCCGCCGGAGCATCTGCTGCGGTGGCTGCAACGGACGCGATACCGAGTACTGCTGCGAGAAAAATAGAATGTTTCATATTAAAACTCCTTTAATTAGCATGAAAGTTATGCGGCTCGGACAAAGCATATGACCCTTAATACTATTCATCGTGCAATCAGTTCTGTACGCCAGGAAACAGACAAATACTACTTTCGCGTTTATTTTAATTTACGACAACCGTACATTTTACAAACTCAAATGCAGGATGATATCCATGGCAATAACGAGTAAACGGACGCTCTGGAAAGGTGCTATTTCATTTGGGCTGGTTCACATTCCGATTGGCTTGCATCCGGCTACTGTACAACAAGGCTTGGATTTCGATTGGCTTGACAAGCGTAGCATGGATCCTGTGGGATATAAGCGCATCAACAAGCAAACTGGCAAGGAAATAGAAAAAGAAAATATTGTTAAAGGCATCGCGTATGAGGATGGCCAATACGTTATCCTGTCAGATGAGGAAATTGCAGCGGCCTACCCGAAAACCACCCAGACCATAGAACTCGAAGCCTTTGTACCCGCAGCCGATATTCCGTTTATTTATTTTGATCGTCCCTATTACGTATCTCCCATTAATAAGGGGGCCAAAGTGTATGCCTTGTTGCGCGAAATCCTGCATAAAACGGGCAAAGCGGGTATTGCCCGTGTAGTGATTCAAACCAAACAACATTTGGCCGCATTGATGCCGGTTGGCCCCATGCTCGTATTGAATCTACTGCGCTGGAGTGATGAGATTCGCTCGTTTGAAGAATTGTCACCTTCCACCGAAGCAGTGAAAGCAACAAATCTGACGGCCAAAGAAATGAAAATGGGCGAACAATTGGTGGCGGATATGAGTACCCAGTGGAATCCGCAAGCTTACAATGATTCGTTCAAGCAGCAGATCATGAAGTTGGTCAAAGAAAAAGTGAAAGCCGGCCAAACTGAATCTGTTACCACGATAGAGTCTCTTGAAACGACGCCCACCAGCGCTACTATCTATGACCTCACTGAATTGCTACAGCAGAGTCTTAATAAGGGCCGCAAGGATCATAAAGCCATTACACACCCTAAGTTAACTAAAACCCAAGCAGCTTCCCGCCCCGTGCGAAAAGTAGCGGTCAAGAAAAGAGTGCTCTAGTAGCAATGGCGACATCAGATTCGCTAAAACTTTACAAAGTTAAACGTGATTTTACGGTTACGTCCGAACCAGCAGGTGGCGGCAAAGCCAACGAAGCCCACCGCTCATTTGTGGTGCAGAAACATTGGGCAAAACGCCTTCATTACGATTTCAGATTGGAACTGGATGGGAGTATGAAAAGCTGGGCGATACCCAAAGGGCCAAGCCTTGACCCCCGGGACAAACGCATGGCGATTCACGTCGAAGATCACCCAATTGCATACAATAAATTTGAAGGCAACATCCCACCTAATCAGTATGGCGCAGGCAAGGTGATAATCTGGGATAAAGGAATCTGGTTGCCCGTCGGCGATCCACATAAGGGCTACCAAGAGGGTAATTTAAAATTTGTCTTGCATGGCTATAAACTTCAAGGAAAATGGGCATTGATTCGGATAAAAGGAAAAGACGAGAAAAATGAGACTTGGCTTCTTATTAAAGAAAAAGATGACAAAGCACAGGCCGCTGAGCAATACAGCATTATCGATGCCCTTCCTGACAGTGTCGCAAAACTGAAGGCAATGAAAATATCCGCCCCTGAAAAAAAAACATCGCCACGGAAAAAATATGGAACCACACTGACTGGCGCAATCAAAGCGCCGTTACCTGCGCTGCTTAAGCCTCAACTCGCAACACTCGTAGATAAGCCGCCCCCTGATTCACCCACAAACTCCCAAGAATGGCTTTATGAAATTAAATTTGATGGTTACCGTTTGCTTACCCGGGTCGATGCCAAAAAGATTCAATTGTTTACCCGTAACGGTCATGACTGGAGTCATAAACTTCCATTACTGCTTGCGGCGCTCAAAGAGTTAGCGCTGGCACCTGGGTGGTTGGACGGCGAAATTGTGGTCTTGAACGAGCAAGGTATTCCTGATTTCCAAGCCCTGCAAGGCACGTTTGATCAAGACCGTACCGGAAATATTATTTATTATTTGTTTGATTTACCGTTTTACAATGGCTTTGATTTACGTGCCACACCACTCATTGAACGCAAGCAATTACTCGAAGCAATTCTGGCAAAACCAGCTTCTAATGCGGCTCGCTTCAGCAATACCTTCGATGTGTCATCGCGGGATGTCCTGGACTCCGCCTGTCGTTTGGGCATGGAAGGTGTGGTCGGTAAGCGCAAAGCATCAAGCTATGTATCACGCCGTTCGACCGATTGGATCAAGCTGAAGTGTACCCAGCGGCAGGAGTTTGTAATTGGCGGCTATACCGACCCACAAGGTTCACGCACCGGGCTTGGTGCACTTTTGCTCGGCGTTTACGATGAAAAGCAAAACCTGCATTTCTGCGGCAAGGTCGGAACCGGTTTTGATATCCAAACGTTGAGCAGCGTGAAAAAAAAGCTTACACCCATCATTATCAATCATAGTCCATTTGCCGACAAAACTGGCCTCGATAATAATGCACACTGGGTGAGGCCAGAACTGATAGCAGAAGTGTCCTTCAGGGAATGGACCAAAAGCGGCCACATACGGCATTCTGTGTTTCATGGTTTGAGGGTTGATAAACCAGCAAAAGATATTATTCGTGAACAACCCGTTTTTTTATCAAAAACTAAGCTAACCTCTCTTCCCAGATCCTTTAAAATTACCCACCCCGATCGTGTGGTGGATGCTACCACGCACACCACCAAACAAGATTTGATTGAGTTTTATATTCGCGTGGCCCCATTGATAATGGAACATTTAAAGGGCCGTCCAGTATCCTTGGTACGCGCCCCAGAGGGTATCAATGGCCCGTTGTTTTTTCAAAAGCATCTGGAATCTACCCAAATGCAGGGCATCAAGTTGCTTGATCCGGGATTGGATCCGGGTCATGCGCCGTTGCTGGAAGTTGCAAAACCGGAAGGCCTGTGGTCCGCTGCGCAAATGAATGTAATTGAATTTCATACCTGGAACGCGATCAAAACCAATATCGGAAAACCGGATCGCATGACATTTGACCTGGATCCAGGCACAGGCGTGACATGGCCTGTATTGCAGGAGTCAGCCTATTTAGTACGGGAATTTTTAAACCAGCTGGGGTTCACTTCGTTTATAAAAACCAGTGGCGGCAAGGGGGTACATATTGTAATACCTTTAAAACGCTTATATGGGTGGGATATAGTGAAAGATTTCTCTCAGGCAATCGTTAAGCATTTGGCAAAAACATTACCCCAACGGTTTACCGCCAAAAGCGGCCCCCATAAACCGGATTGGGAAAATCTTTATCGATTATTTACGTAATGGGTTTGGGGCTACTACCGTTTCGGCCTGGTCAATTCGCGCCCGTCCGGGACTGGGGGTTTCGGTCCCCATTGAGTGGCAGGAATTAGGCACTATTACGAGCAGTGCCCATTGGACAATTGCAAATATCGAATCCAGACTAGAGATTGGAAACAACCCATGGAAAAATTATTTGAATGCTGCTCAGGGGCTTAAAGAGGCAATAAATATCCTCGGATTTCAGCCTACTACCAAAACTAGAAATCACTAACGGGTGCTGGATAAATTTTTTCCCGGTGACTTACCGGGTTTTCAAAAAAATCATAATCAATAATTAGAGTTGAGCGCGTGCTTGCTCGAAATTCCGGGTATTACCAAGCGATAAGTTATTAGGAATGCCACCAGGGTATTTAGCTGCAATTTCTTGTTCAATGCGTTGCGTACGATTGCCCGGGTCCGGATGGGTGCTAAGAAACTCAGGTTGTGACGAATCTCCACCACGAGACTGAGCCAAAATATCCATTACGCGAATTAATGCGC
>JBKJTS010000158.1:0-3410 GCA_046590885.1 Gammaproteobacteria bacterium | reverse complement strand
GATTCAGTTAACCGACGCTATTGCCAGATTGTTGAAAGAATCGCTGGTACTGGCTTATCGTTTTGAAGGTAAGCGCTACGATTGCGGCAGCAAACTCGGTTATCTTGAAGCAACCGTACAATACGCTCTGAAACACCCAGAACTAGGCCAGGATTTCAAAAATTATTTGCACTCTTTGGAAGCGCGTTTGGATGCTCCCGCAACGCTTAGCGAACAACCACGTTATCATATTGTTTGACGGAAAATGCTGGTTGACCATATATAGGTTAGGCGCGAAGCGCCGTAACCCGCATATTAAACTCTAAGAGCAAACAAGTTAGGTTCACCTAGTGAAGTATGATGAACAAATATTTCACGCTGCACCGCAGCAAGTGCTGAGGCCAATGTCCAACATCGGTCACATTGATCGCCGCCGCCGGGATTTTATGGGATCGAACTGCATCTGCCTAAGCTTGTGCTCACAGCCAGGAAGGAAGAGTACCTACTTTAAGAGCAAGTGCAGTTAAGCGCCATGTTAGATCAATTCTAGGCATCCAGATCATGCGATTTTCCTCAGTTATTTCCGGAAGCACCTTGCCGCGGCAAGGTGCGCTGACCTCGACCAGATTGGTTTCGGCCATTTTGATCGCGAGCACAGCTTCTCAGGGATTACTGGCCCTGATTCATACCCACATCCATTCTGTGTCTGCAACAACTGTGGGAGGAGCTGAGTTTGTTATTTATCTTGCTTGCGTGTGGGTTTTGGCCAAACACATACGTCTCGAATTTGTCACAATAACGGTACTGGTTTTAGCCTACCTGGTACTTTTATCCATTTTCCGCACCGAGATCGAATTAAAGGGGTTCAGGGACGTGATAATCCCTCTCCTTTTTTACTGGTTGGGACGTCAAGTGGGGAACATGCACTATGCCGACAGGATATTGAAAGTGTTGGTTGTCGTAGTGTTGTTGTTTGGATTCTTTGAATTATTTTTTCTGGATGGGTACACCTATCTGCTGAATATTTTTTCTTATTATATGAGCACGGGCACGATAGCTCTTCCCATAAATTTTAATACTGGGAGCTTGCTTAATTTAAACGGATTACGTCCGGAAGGTATAGGCCGGACCATTTTGCCCGACCTACTGGGCAGTCATCGGATATCTTCAATATTCCTGGAGCCCGTTTCCTTAGGTAACTTTGCGGTGACTGTTGCCGCTTGGGGTTTGTCCAAGGGACGCGAGGAATATAAACAAGCGCTGTTCTTTGTGGTCGCGGCAATCATCCTCATTTCGCTTAGTGATTCACGCTTTGGATTGGGCGCTGTTGCCTTGCTGATGGTAATGAAGCTTGTAGCCGCCCATCGTTTCAATGGCGCGCTCATCTTCTTGCCCCTTATCTCCATTCTCAGTCTTATCTTGATCGGCTTTTATTTCCATGGTCCGATCACCGATGACACCATGGGGCGTTTATCCTGGACCGGAATAACCTTACTAGAGTTCAATATAGCAAAGATATTTGGAATCGCGGGAATCGATAATCCTTATGCCGATATGGGCTATGCCTATCTTCTATCGCGCTGGGGCGTGCTGTTGTGTATTACGCTGTGGGGCGCACTTTGGATGATCAGGATGCAGGATGAACAGGGCCAGCGTTTCAGAGCGTATGTGGTTTTGTACATCACCTTAATCCTTGCCATAAGCGGGACGTCTTTTTTTGCGCTTAAAACGGCTGGTTTACTCTGGTTTTTAATGGGAAGTTGTGCGCATCGGAATGATAGTAAAACACTTAATACACAGGGTTTTGCGTCACGGCTAAATGCCGCAGGCAGGGAGCCAAATAGTGCCCATTAAAGTTGCACACGTGGTGCGCCAATACCATCCTTCAGTCGGTGGCATGGAGGAAGTGGTGCAAAACATCGCGCGCCAGCAACGCGAACGGCATGGCCATATTCCGTATATCGTCACACTGGACCGCTTGTTCCGCAACACCAATATGCGGCTCGAAGCGCAGGCCGAATTGCATGGGATTGCCATCACCCGTTTACCGTATTATGGTTCGAGCCGTTATCCGCTTTGCCCGAGCGTCCTGCAACATGTACGCGATGCGGATGTGATTCATGTACACGGCATCGATTTCTTTTTTGATTATCTCGCTGCCGCCTGGCCGCTGCACCGGCGCCCCATGGTGGCTTCAACGCATGGCGGATTTTTCCATACCGGTTTTGCCTCGGCGTTCAAAAAAATCTATTTCAACACCGTGACCCGCGCATCCTCCCGAGCCTATGCGAGAGTGATTGCCACCAGCCACAACGATGGCGATATTTTTGGCAAGATCGTCAAGACGCCCAAATTGACCGTGATTGAGAATGGCGTCAATGTTGAAAAGTACAGCGGCAAGTCAGCGACGCAACTGACACCCACGCTGATTTATTTCGGGCGCTGGTCGGAGAACAAAGGCTTACTTGAAACCATCGCGTTTTTCCGGCATCTCTTGTCGCGCCAACCCGGATGGAAGCTAATCATCGCCGGAAGAGAATACGACCACACCCGCCATAGCTTGGCGGCCGAGCTGGAAAAATACGGCCTTATCGGGCAGGTGCAACTGGTGCCCAACCCGACGGATCAGGCGCTTACCGATCTGATCGGACAGGCGAGCTATTTCATCTGCCTGTCGCGCCATGAAGGTTTTGGCATCGCACCGATAGAAGCGATGAGCGCCGGTTTGACGCCACTGTTAAGCGACATTCCGCCCTTCCGAAATTTGATCGAGCAGTCGGGCGTCGGCGTGCTATGCAAGGAGGGTACTGAAAACAGCGTGTCTGGCTTGTTAGCGCTGCACGAGCAGGGGCCTTATGCCTATGCCCAGCGGTGCGAGATAGCCAAAGCCTTTGCGGCGCGTTATGGCTGGCAGCATATCGCCGACAAATATGCCGATATCTACACCGGGCTGGCGGGCCAGCCCCTGCGCAAGGCGAGGTGTGCATGAGACGCGTCTTGCATTGCCCATCCACACGTGGAGCGCTAGTCGCAGTGCTGGCGCTAATGCTGATGGCGCCCGTTGTGGGCCATGCAGGCTGTGATGACAACAAGATATTGAAGGGTGTCAACTTGGCTGGCGCCGAATTCAATGGCGAGCAAGTGCCGGGCGTGTTATTTAAGGATTATATTTACCCCAATGCTGACGAAATTATGTATTTCAGCAAACTGGGCGCCAACACCATCCGCCTGCCGTTCCTTTGGGAACGCATCCAACCGGTTTTGTTCGGCGCGCTGGCTCCCGCAGAACTTCAGCATATTGCCGCAACCGTCGCGCTCGCCAAAGCCCGCAACATGTGCGTGATCCTCGACGTACATAATTATGGCAACTACCGGGGCAAACCGATAGGCTCGCCGCAAGTGCCTGTCGAGGCCCTGGTGGATTTATGGAC
>JBKJTS010000125.1:0-14188 GCA_046590885.1 Gammaproteobacteria bacterium | reverse complement strand
CATTTCTCGCTGGACGACTTGCTTGCTGTCCGGCACATCGCAGTCCCGGGAGCCATAGTACAAATCGCCGTGGCCACAGTGTTGGGGATGGCGGCCGCTACTTTCTGGGGATGGGATATCGGTGCAGCGCTGGTCTTCGGCCTCGCCTTGTCGGTTGCCAGCACGGTGGTGTTATTGCGCGCCCTGGAGGCCCAAGGCGTACTGGAATCAGTCAATGGCCGCATTGCTGTAGGCTGGCTGGTCGTCGAAGATCTGGTGATGGTGCTGGTGCTGGTACTGTTGCCTCCGCTCGCCAGCCTGCTTGGCGGGAAGGCAGATCCCGCCTCTGGCGGTCTATGGATAACCTTGGGAATCACGCTCGCCAAAGTCGCTGCATTCATTGCGCTGATGCTGGTAGTGGGACGACGGGTGTTCCCTCGAGTGCTCTGGCTAGTTGCGCACACCGGCTCACGAGAGCTATTCACGTTGTGCGTAATTGCCGTGGCCGTTGGGGTGGCCTATGGTTCGGCTTTGCTGTTCGACGTGTCATTTGCACTGGGCGCGTTCTTTGCCGGAATGATGATGCGCGAGTCGGAGTTCAGTCACCGTGCCGCCGCCGAATCCTTGCCATTACGCGACGCATTTTCGGTGCTATTCTTCGTGTCGGTCGGCATGCTGTTTGATCCTCAGGTCCTGATTGAGCAACCCGTTAAAGTGCTAGTGGTGATAGCCATCGTTATGGTGGGTAAAACCCTCGCCGCCATCGCATTGGTGCTGGCGTTCCGTTACCCGCTTAACACCGCGCTCACGGTCGGAGCGAGTCTGGCACAAATCGGTGAATTCTCCTTTATTCTGGCCGGACTCGGTGTCGCAGTAGGATTGCTGCACACGGAAGGCCAGACCCTAATTCTTGCCGGAGCATTGATATCCATCGCGCTCAATTCTCTGGTCTTCAAGGCCATCGAGCCAGCGCAAAAATGGATACGCACACGATCCCGCCTTGCACGACGACTGGAACGAAAAGATGATCCACTTGCTCTGCTCCCGATGTCAGTCGACCAATCATTTTTGGCCGGTCAGGTTGTTCTGGTTGGATATGGGCGCGTCGGCCGTCGGATCGCCCAGGCACTTAGCGAAAAGAATATACCTTATGTGGTTGCTGAGCAGAACCGCGAACTGGTTGAACAACTGCGTGCACAGAACATCCCGGCTGTCTATGGAGACGCATCCGACCCTGCGGTACTGATTCAGGCGCACATCGCAAGAGCCAGCCTATTGGTTATCGCCACTCCGGATACTTTTCATGTGCGTAAAATGGTGGAGATCGCCCACACACTTAACCCAACAATTGAAGCCGTGCTGCGCACTCACAGTGAGGAAGAAGCTGAATTACTACAAAAGGAAAATGTCGGGAAGGTATTTATGGGGGAACATGAACTGGCGACGGGTATGACCAGACATATTCTGGCTCGCATGCGCAAGGAAACGCATTCTGATCAATAACCATGAGTACCACTCACAATCGGCAATCCATTACAAATGCAACGCCAAAATCAGCGCATCCTCGCGGCCATTTTTTGCAGGATAGTAATCTTTGCGTATACCGATTTCGTTAAAACCAACGGAATGATAAAGCTGGATCGCAGTGCGGTTTGAAGGGCGCACTTCCAGTAATAGGGTTTGCACCGCAAGGCGGCGCGCCTTGTCTATCATGTGTGCCAACATGATGCGTCCCAAGCCTTGGCCACGCGACTCGGGTTTGACGCAGAGATTCAGCACATGCGCATCTCCCCCACCCACCATCATGACGCAATAGCCATGATTTTCCGCATCAAGTTCAATGATCCAACAACCATAACCCACAAGTAAGCAATCGCGAAAAATGCCTTCTGTCCAGGGGAAAGGGTAAACGCTGTTTTCGATGATCATGACAGTGCCTATATCGGCTGGTGTCATGCGACGAATCTGATAAGTGCCAGATTTTTGCCTGTTAGGATTCGCAGTTTGCGGCATAAATCAGCGGGTTTCCGCCACGCAGGGACGCGCAAGTGCCGTGGGAGCAGCGCGCGCAGGAACAGCCGCAAAAACCTTTTGCGCGAACTGCAGGTCCTCCCAGGCTTTACGCTTTTCTTTCGGTGCACGCAATAAGTACGCGGGATGATAAGTAACGATCACTGGAATGCCAGTATCCGCATAATTCCACCGTTTGCCGCGCAAAGTACCGAGCGGAGCATCCGTTTTAAGCAGGTTATGTGCAGCGATGCGTCCCACTACCAGAATCACCCTAGGCTTGATCAATGCAATCTGATGCTGCAGATAAGACGCGCATGCAGCAGCTTCTTCTGGCGCAGGATCACGATTGCCAGGTGGGCGGCACTTCACGATATTGGCGATGTACACAGCTTCACGCGGCAAACCAATCGCCAGCAACATGGCGTTCAGCAACTGGCCCGCACGCCCTACAAACGGTTCACCCAGCCGATCTTCTTCAGCACCCGGCGCCTCGCCGACAATCATCCACTGTGCAACATGACTACCGACACCAAACACTGTTTGCGTGCGACCTTGGTGCAGGCTACACGCCGTACAATTGGCGACACTGGTGCGTAGCGAGTCTAATCCCCCCCTGTCCCCATGTTGCAAAGGAAGATTAGAATCAACACCATCACCTTCAACCTCATTTTGCAAAAGGGGGACAGGGGGGATTCTCTGCTCCCAAGCCTGTATCCCCATAGCATCAAGGTATGCCAATCGTCTATCGCTCACAGCCTGCTTCCTTGCCGATTACAATTGTGGATGCGCGCGTTGCTCAGGTGCAATGATTTTGTTAAGGCCATTGATATATGCCTTGGCCGACGCAATCACAATATCAGTATCTGCACCTTGCCCATTGACAATGCGCCCACCCTTTTCGACACGCACAGTTACTTCGCCCTGCGAATCAGTACCGCTGGTAATCGCATTCACCGAATACAGCGTCAACTGTGTGCCACTGGCCACCAGTAGTTCAATCGCCTTGAACACCGCATCTACTGGGCCATCACCCTTAGCGGTGGCTTTCTTTTCTTCGCCATCAATCCACAATGTGACATCAGCACCTGGCATTTCGCCAGTTTCTGAAGATGCTTTTAGATAAATTAATTTAATACGTTCATTTTCCGCAGCAAGATTAGCATCAGTAACTAACGCCTGAAGATCCTCGTCATAAATCTCATGCTTTTTATCTGCTAACTCTTTAAAACGCGCAAACGCCGCATTCACGTCCTCATCTGAACCCAATGTAATGCCAATTTCCTGCAAGCGAGTGCGGAATGCATTACGCCCTGAGTGCTTACCCAACACCATGCGATTCGCCGCCCAGCCTACGTCCTGCGCATGCATGATTTCGTAGGTTTCGCGGCTCTTCAATACACCGTCTTGATGAATACCAGACTCATGGGCAAAGGCATTTGCGCCCACAATCGCTTTGTTCGGCTGCACCGCAAAGCCGGTGATGCCTGATACCAAACGACTGCAAGGCACAATCTGCGTGGTATCAATATCAGTCTTGCATGAAAAGATATCCTGGCGGGTATGTACGGCCATGACAATTTCTTCTAACGCCGCATTACCAGCACGTTCGCCCAAGCCATTAATAGTACATTCCACTTGCCGTGCGCCATTTAACACCGCAGACAATGAATTCGCCACTGCCAAACCTAAATCATTGTGGCAATGCACTGAAAACACCACCTTATCTGCATTTGGCACACGCTCGCGCAAAGTCCGAATCAAGCTTCCAAATTGATGCGGCAGGTTATAACCTACCGTGTCAGGAATATTCACGGTGCGCGCGCCCGCATTAATCACCGCTTCAACAACACGGCACAGAAAATCAATTTCCGAACGCCCCGCATCTTCCGGTGAGAATTCCACATCATCAACATACTGGCGGGCACGCTTCACCGCTTTCACTGCCTGCTCCATTACTTGATCGGGCGACATGCGCAATTTCATTTGCATATGTATCGGCGAGGTAGCAATAAATGTATGAATACGCGCAGCATTGGCACCGCGCAATGCTTCACCGGCACGGTCGATGTCTTTGTCGAGTGCGCGCGCCAGCGCGCAGACACGACTGTCTTTCACCACCTCTGCAACCGCCTGCACTGACTCAAAATCTCCGGGACTCGCCACCGGAAAACCCGCTTCGATGACATCCACGCGCATGCGCTCCAGTGCCTTGGCAATGCGCACTTTTTCATCGCGCGTCATGGATGCGCCGGGACTCTGCTCGCCATCACGCAAAGTGGTGTCGAAAATAATTAATTTATCACTCATTGATAGACTCCTTGGAATTAGCACCATAATACTTTAATGCAACAATTCACAGCAATGAACCCGTCGCTGGGGCTATAGCATAGTGTTTTGGATAGCTTGGCTCCGCGGAGGGAGCCTGTAGGTAACGGTGTCTGCCTTACGGCAGCAGAGGCAAGCCAACTAGATAAAGGGGCGGGTAAAACGAAGTCAAAGACGCACACAACGCCGCTGGATGGCTCACAGCGGATAAAACGAATGGGGCTTGAAGGCAAAAATCGTTCATTAAATAAATATAACACAATTTTTACAGGATTTCAAAAACCTAATAATTATATGATTTCATATACATTTTTAGGTAAGACGTGCTACGCGCTGCCGCACTGCCTCAAACAGGCAAATGCCTGTCGCAACAGATACATTCAGGCTTTCCACAGTGCCTTGCATGGGGATGCGCACCAGCAGATCGCAATGCTCTTTAGTAAGACGTCGCATGCCCTGCCCTTCCGCACCCATCACTAAAACCATCGGGCCGCGCAAATCGGCACTGAATATATCGCCACCACCTTCGGCATCTGCACCCACTGTCCAAAGTCCTTTATCTTTGAGCATCCGCAGCGTGCGCGCAAGATTAGTGACTTGAATAAATGGCACCGTTTCTGCCGCACCGCTGGCGACTTTACGCACTACCGGTGTGAGACCCACGGCGCGGTCACGTGGTGCAATCACCGCGTGTACGCCCGCGGCATCGGCACTGCGCAAACAAGCACCGAGATTATGCGGGTCTTGCACGCCATCCAGCACCAACAGCAAAGGTGGCACCGATAGTCCTTCCAGTAATTGGTCCAGATCATCTTCCTGCCACACGGTGACTGCCCGGCAACGTGCCACGACGCCCTGATGACGTGCATCAGGCACCAGCGCATCCAGCTCTTTGCCAGTGACACGCCGCACTTCCGTATGTTGAGCCGCGACTTTATCCAGTAACGTCTGAACACGCGTGTCTTTACGACCTGACTCAATCATTATCTCAATGATATTCAACGCATCACGTTGTAATGCGGCTTGCACAGCATGTATGCCGTATATTATGTGATGCATAGTTTTCATTGGTGCACAGCTTTCTTTTTAGTGGTTTTTTTTGTCCGGGACTTTCTTTTAGGCTTGGCTTTGACCTTGGGTGCCGCAGACATATTTTCTTCAGCACCGCGCGCGTCCATTGTATGAGCTGGCTTTTCTTCTCTGGGCAATTCCCCTGCCAATTCAAAATCTATTTTCTTACTGTCAAGGTCAACACGCATCACCTTAATGCGCACCGGATCAGCGAGGCGATAGTTTTTGCCGGTGCGTTCACCCTGTAATCGGTGACGCGCGCTGTCAAAATGGTAATAATCATTTTTCAGAGCCGTCACATGTACCAGACCCTCGACAAAGATGTCACGCAACTCGACAAAGATACCGAAGTTTGTCACGCCAGTGATAATACCATCAAACTCTTCGCCCACTTTATCCATCATGAATTCACATTTCAGCCAGTCCACCGCATCGCGCGTCGCTTCATCAGCACGCCGCTCGGTGGCCGAGCAATGCAATCCCATACTCTCCATCGCTGACACATCATACGCAAAATTCTTGGCAGTACCCTCGCTCAGGGCATGACGAATCGCCCGGTGCACTAACAGATCAGGATAGCGGCGGATCGGCGAGGTAAAGTGTGTATAGGCCTCATGCGCCAGGCCGAAGTGACCAACATTGACCGGGGTATAGGTCGCCTGACTCAAAGAACGTAACATCACCGTTTGTATCAAGCCAAAATCGGGACGCGGCCGAATTTTATTTAATAATTCGGCATAATCGCGGGCTTGGGGTTTATCCCCGCCACGCAGATTCAGGCCTAATTCACGCAGGAATTCGCGTAGATCAGTCAACTTGGTTTCGTTAGGGCCTTCATGCACGCGGTATACCACCGGTATTTTGCGGCTACTTAAAAACCATGCCGCCGCGACATTCGCAGCGATCATGCATTCCTCGATAATACGATGCGCATCGTTGCGCACTACCGGAACAATGCATTCTATTTTACGGTCTTCACCAAACACAATACGCGTTTCAGTAGTTTCAAAATCAATAGCGCCGCGTCGCTGACGCGCGCCTATCATGGTGTGATATAGCGCATGCAGCTCTTCAAGGTGTGGTAATAAATGCTGGTATTTGCTACGCACCTGCGAGTCTTTATCTACTACCATGGCGGCCATTTCGTCGTACGTCAGGCGTGCTGCAGAGCGCATTACCGCATCGTAAAAACGATAATGGGTAATATCACCCTCCGCATTAATAGTCATGTCGCACACCATGCATAAACGATCAACCTGCGGATTCAGCGAACACAAGCCATTCGATAAAATTTCCGGCAGCATGGGAATAACACGTTGTGGAAAATACACGGAATTGCCGCGTGAACGGGCCTCAACATCCAGCGCCGTATTAGATTTGACGTAACTTGACACATCGGCGATCGCCACCAGCAAACGCCAGCCGCCGCGCTTCTGGCGCTCACAATACACTGCATCGTCAAAATCACGCGCATCCACACCATCAATCGTCACCAGTGGCAAATCGCGCACATCTTCGCGGCCCTGCTTAGCGGCCTCAGGCACTTCATGTGACAGCGTAGCGATTTCCTGCTGCACTTGTTGTGGCCACGCCAGTGGAATTTCATGGGCGCGAATCGCCACTTCAATTTCCAGACCTGGTGCCATATGGTCACCCAGAATTTCAACAATGCGTCCCAGAGGTTTGGCGTATTTACTGGGCTGCTCAATCAGCTCGGCCACCACAATCTGGTTATGCGTTGCACCCGCCTGATAATTGGCGGGAATCATGATATCGTGGGTAATGCGCTTATTATCGGGAGTAACAAATCCAACATTACCTTCCTGCGTACGGAAACGACCCACCACCTGAGTAGTATTGCGCTCCAGAATTTCCACCAGCACACCTTCGCGGCGGCCCCGGCGATCCACACCGGCGACACGCGCCACAGCACGATCACCATGCATGCAAAACGTCATTTGACGGGGTGACAGAAAAAGATCCTCGCCTCCTTCATCGGGCACCAGAAAACCAAAGCCATCGGGGTGACCAATCACCTTGCCCGGCACCAGATCCATCTTGTCCACCAGGCCATACCCATTGCGGCGATTACGCATCACCTGGCCATCGCGTTCCATGGCATTTAAACGGCGGCGCAGTGCCTCCAAATCTTCTTCGCCGTGCAATCCTAATGAAGTAACCAGCTCTTCGTAGGTAAGCAACTCCCCACGCTCTTGCAGATATTCCAGAATAAATTCGCGGCTGGGAATCGGGTTTTCATATTTCTGCGCCTCACGATCAGCATGCGGGTCTGAGTTACGATGCTTCGCCATCAGTATTTACTTCCGTGTAGTGGGGTAACAGAAGGCGCAAAGATATTCTGGCGCCGTATAATAGGCTGCAGCAGCAGCGGGGCAAAAGAAAAATTGTTCAACTATGTAATCCTTAAATTTAAAGTGACTTGATTCGACAAATAAAACATTCTGGGTGTCAACGCTGTGTAACTCAACGCTGTTCAGTAAAATATTGACAATAAAACATGCTACGGTTAAAGTGCGCACCTTAGGTATTTATGTATAACTACTGCCCCCGGAATTCTGGGGGGCTTAAGTAAGGTTTGACTAAACAAATATATCTATCTAATAACTAAATGAAAAATATAGAGAAAATCTCTATATGATTTCATGTTATACTAAGAGTATGACTGCTGGCTCGACTCATGTGACTGAGTTGAACGGAAACACCTTGCCGAGGTGGCGAAATTGGTAGACGCACTAGCTTCAGGTGCTAGCGGGGGCAACCCTGTGGAGGTTCAAGTCCTCTCCTCGGCACCATTTCATTGATTTTCCCATTTGCGATTGCACTTTTATTCGCCAGAAAATATGTGTGGTGCTTCTTTCTTTCCCCATGGACCACAATACCTGTCTTAGTCTGCAGGGTTCCTCAATATAATCGTATCCGCACGATCCGGTCCAGTTGAAATAATATCAATCGGTGTTTCAACAATCGCTTCAATGCGGGCCAGGTAAGCACGGGCCTGAGCAGGCAACTCATCGTAATACCGTACACCAACAGTAGACTCCTTCCATCCCGGCATATCCAGATAAACAGGTTCACAATTGGCAAATGCTTCTGCCCCCACCGGTGGCGTAAGTCTTTCTTCGCCGTCGTAGCGATAGCCTACGCACAGGCGAATAGTGTCCAAGCCATCCAGTACATCCAGCTTGGTAATACACAGTCCGGACACGCTGTTGATCTGGATTGCACGACGCAATGCGACGGCATCAAACCAGCCACAGCGGCGACGTCGACCTGTAGTGGAACCAAATTCACGGCCCCGCGCAGACAAGTGTTCACCCATTTCATCAAACAATTCTGTTGGGAAGGGCCCTGACCCAACGCGCGTAGTATAAGCCTTGGTAATGCCCAGGATGTAATCAAAGGCACCCGGGCCCATACCACTGCCTGTAGCCGCACCACCGGCAGTGGTGTTAGAGGAGGTGACATACGGATAGGTACCATGGTCAACATCCAGCAAGGTTCCCTGCGCCCCTTCAAACAACAAGCCCTCGTCCCTCTTGCGATATTGGTGCAGCAGTTCGGGTACATCGGCCACCAGGGGTTTGAGGTAAGGCGCCATCGCCAATGACTCATCCAAGATCCGCTGTAAATTAATTGGGTCGACCTTATAGTAATGCTGCAAAACAAAATTGTGATAATCTAACACTTCGCCCAATTTAGCGGCAAAACGTTCGGGGTAAAACAAATCACCTAGCCGCAATGCACGGCGCGCCACTTTGTCTTCATATGCCGGGCCAATACCACGGCCGGTAGTACCAATTGGCGCATTACCGCGCGCCACTTCGCGCGCGCGATCAAGCGCCACATGATAAGACAAAATTAATGGGCAGGCTTCGCTGATACGTAAACGTTCACGCGCCGGTACGCCGTTACCTTCGAGCATTTCAATTTCTTCACGCAGTGCCTGTGGCGATAACACCACGCCATTACCAATCAGACATAATACGTTATCGCGCAAAATGCCCGAAGGAATCAGATGCAGCACGGTCTTTTTGCCATCAATCACCAAGGTATGACCAGCATTATGCCCGCCCTGGAAGCGCACCACGGCACTAACACGATCCGTAAGCAGGTCAACGATCTTGCCTTTGCCTTCATCGCCCCACTGCGTTCCAATTACAACAATGTTCTTGCCCATGTTTTATCTCACATCCATCAACTTAACCACAATCCACTGTCCATTCCGGCGTTCCAGCATACGGTCGCAGCCCATCTCGGCGGCATCACCGCGCGCACCGGGCAACGCATAAATTACCCGCTCACCTGCAGCGCGTAAATCACGTACCGCACGCAGCAATTCGCCATCAACATCTGCTGGCGGTTGTTCTCGCTGTCCTGCTGCTGTCGATACTTGAGCATCCATGCACGGCGCAAAAATCGCACGCACCTGATAAGGACCCTGCGCCGCGCTCAAAGAAATCAAGGTAATCAAATCGGCACTGAATCCAGTGGCCGGACGCGCCCGCCCGAATACGCGACCAATGTCGTCATACCGCCCCCCGCGCGCGATTTCCTGGCCATGGCCGGGCACAAACGCCGCGTATACCACACCGGTTTGATAATGATATCCACGCAGTTCAGCAAGATCAAAGTGTAGCGGAATAGATGGCATGCGGCGATGTGCCAACGCAGCAATTTGCTGCAAATTATCCAGTGCCGCCCGCACCGGCTCACCGGCTTTTTTGAACAAGCTACGCGCTTCATTCAACACTTCTTCACCGCCATTCAAATCCACCAGACAGGTTAGCCAATGACGATGCTCAGCACTGGTTTTTATCTGTGCCAATAAATCTTCGATCTCGGGACGTGCTTTGCGTTGCAGCGCATTAAACAACGTCATTTCTTCTTGTGCATCCAGACCAGCATTATGCGCCAGGGCACGGAAAATACCCACATGCCCCAGATCAATATGCACTTGCTTAACACCCGTCAGCGCCAGAGTTTCTACCAGCAGGTGCAACACTTCAACATCGCTTTCAATACCGGCGTGGCCATACAACTCAGCGCCAATCTGCATCGGACTACGCGTACGGGCAAAGCCATCAGGATAAGTGCGCAACACCGTGCCCATGTAACACAAACGTGTCGGCACCTCACGCTTGAGACGGTGCGCATCAATACGTGCCACCTGCGGCGTCATATCAGCGCGCACGCCCATCAAACGACCAGTCAATTGATCAATCAGCTTGAACGTCTGCACATCCAGATCATCGCTGGTGCCAATCAATAATGACTCCAGATATTCGATAATCGGTGGAATAACCAGCTCATAACCCCAAGTGTGAAACAGGTCGAGCAAATCTCGGCGCAATCTTTCCAGATATTCCGCCTGTTGCGGTAATACCTCCTGAATTCCTTCTGGTAACAGCCAACGGTCTTTACCGGAAAATGTGCGATCAGTCATTGGGGAACGACATTATAAAGAGATGTGAAAATATCGAACGCGCAGGCGCGCGGGGGAAGTAAAAATTGAACGTTCAATACAGGGCATGGGTATGTTAAAGAAATACTTGCGTAACAGCCTATAAGTATAGCAGAAATTTCTTTGGCATACTATAACTTAAGGCCTTACAACCACCTTCGGATCAAGGGGTAAAGTGTGTTTCACTTTCCGAACCTAACCCTAGTCATCACTAATTAATACGGATACGGCTTACTCATATTTGCTGTTGAGGTGGCCAGTTCCAGGCTGCAAAATTACGGGCCACGGTAGATTAGCTTAAATGTTAAGCTGGTTGTATGAAGATAAGTCATTGTAAATTATTAAAAAGACAGCAGTTAAGATTGCTTGATTTTTTTGTGCTGGGGGTAATGGCGCGACCGGCGGCAGATCTGCTGGAGTTTCCCACAACAGGGGTATTAACGCACCAGATAAAGCAGTACTACACCCACAAGCATGCTTACCAAACCAATAATGCGTAAGGTCTTGTCATCCATTTGCGCAATGCTGGACATTGTTTGGCGCCAGCCTTGGGGGTTAAGGAAGGGCATGAGACCTTCAATGACGAGCACCAGCGCCAGTGCTGCGAAAAAATCTTGCCACATAGGTTTCCTGAAATTCTTGATTGCCAAAAATGCGGAAGGGGTGGCAAGCGTACGCTCTGCCACCCCTTCTCTGTTTTTCCCCTCGGCCTACGTGGTTAGTACGGATCCCCTTTTCCGCATGTAGTTGAGATAAGCTGGCAGCTACCGTGCGTTTGGGCTCTTGAAGTATTTAAAGAAGTCAGAGCCAGGGTCAACTACGACGATGTCGCTCTGGTCTTTGAAAGAAGATCGGTAGGCGTTAATGCTACGGTAAAAAGCATAAAACTCCGGGTTTTTCTTGTAGGCCTGGGCGTAGGTTTCCGCAGCTTGGGCATCGCCTTCACCGCGAATGCGCTCGGCTTCGCGGTAGGCTTCGGCGATAGTTACGGAACGTTGGCGATCGGCATCTGCACGAATACGTTCTGCGGCTTCCGCACCGCGTGAACGCAGGTCTTTGGCAACCCGTGAACGCTCGGCTTCCATGCGCTGGTATACGGAGGAGCTTACTTCTTCGGGCAGGTCGATACGTTTGATGCGCACGTCTATCACGTCTATACCAAACTCATGAGCCTGTTTGTTGGCGTTGGTGGTAAGAATCGCCATGATTTGCTCGCGCTCTCCAGACACCACTTCCTGAATGGTGCGCTTGCCAAACTCATCACGCAAACCGTTTTTTATGATCTGCGCCAGACGCACATTGGCACGTTCTTCGTCACCACCCATGGTGGTGTAATAACGTGATACGTCCTTGATTTTCCATTTTACGAAAGAATCAACGACTACGTTTTTCTTTTCTGCAGTGAGGTAACGCTCGGGTGAAGCTTCTAAAGTTAATATGCGCCCATCAAATTTACGCACATTATTGATAATGGGCACTTTCAGGTGTAGTCCTGGAGCAAAATCAGAACGCACAACTTCTCCAAGACGGAACAAGACGGCTTTCTGTTGTTCGGCTACAGTGAACACGGACGATGCGACAACCAGCACAACGCCGACCAGCACAATCACCAAACCCATTACTTTTTTCTGTTCCATTAGCGTTGCTCCCGCGCACGCGCGTTATCGCGCCCACGACTATCTGTCTGCGGCAGTGTAGCTGGTTTGTCCATCATCTGATCTTGTTGTATGGCACCTGCCGCCGGATTACCTGCCGTTGCCTGGCGTTGAGTAATGCGATCCAAAGGCAAGTACAGCATGTTATTACCACCCTTGACATCTACCATGACCTTGCTACTCTTGGACATGACGGACTCCATTGCTTCGATGTAGAGACGATCACGCATGACTTTAGGTGCTTTTTCATATTCTGCTAACACCTGTGTAAAGCGGCTGGCTTCACCTTTAGCCTGTGCAATCACCTGGGCTTTGTAGCCATTAGCTTCTTCAAGCTGGCGAGCCGCGCCACCGCGGGCCTTGGGGATAACGTCATTCGCATACGCTTCTGCTTCGTTAATCAGACGCTGCTCATCTTCGCGCGATTTAACAGCATCAAGAAAGGCGCCCTGCACTTCTTCCGGTGGCTGTGCATCCTGCATGTTCACGCTGGTGACCTGTAATCCGGCATCGTAACGATCCAGCGTTTTCTGAATCAGCTCACTGGCACGCGCTGCAATTTCGGTACGGCCTTCCTTAAGTACGAAATCCATATTGTTTTTGCCTACAGCATCACGCACTGCGCTTTCCGTGGCTTGACGCAGGGACCCATCCGGATCACGGGTGTTGAACAGGTAGTCACGCGCATCTTTCACTTTGTATTGCACGGCAAATTTAACGCTGATGATGTTTTCATCTTTGGTAAGCATCAGGGCTTCGCTGGCGATGGCGCCAGCCTGCGCGCCGCCCCCACCGGACCGGTAGCCAATTTCAGCGGTACGAATCTGCTCAACATTGACATTTTGCACGGCCTCAATAGGTGTAGGGATGTGCCAGTGCGGGCCGGGCAAGGTAGTATCCACATATTGACCAAACCGCGTAACTACGCCACGAGTACCTTCGTCTACAATGTAGATGCCAGTCGCAAGCCACACCAGCGCACCAATCGCGGCCAGAATGCCGATGGGCTTTAACGGGTTGGAGGGCGTCCATCCCGCTGCGCGCTCACCACCCCCGCCACTCCCTCCGCCACTTTTACCGCCGAATAAGCCGCTGAGCTTTTTCTGCATCTTGCGGATCATTTCATCCAGGTCAGGAGGTGTGTTTTTATTCTTGTTACTGCGGTTGCCCCACGGATCATTATCCCGCGGGCCACCCGGTTCATTCCAGGCCATGAGCGACTCCATTGTATTGAATGTTCATTATTATGCTTTTTTAAGAGATGGTATAAGGAATTTCTTCCTCGACAACCGCATACGGTTCATTTAAGGGCGGCCGCTCCCAGCATCCTGCGCTGTCCATAGAATTACAGGATGCACTGGAACGAGGGCGGCCATCTGCCGACACTTGCACATCATCCATGATCGGCGAGCTTTCTGTCCAGGCATACTCTGCCAGAGCTTGACGTAGTAAATCCATACCCGCCCCCGTCGCAGCGGATACCCAGACCCGTTGTATACGCCCGTTAGCATCACGGGCTAAATGTGGCACGCAATCATTCAACATGTCTATTTTATTGTAGACTTCAATTCGGGGTATTTCATCGGCACCAATTTCTTTTAGTACTTCGTCTACTTGTTGTATGCATCCATGACGATTTTCAGTGCTCGCATCAATCACGTGC
>JBKJTS010000108.1:0-12685 GCA_046590885.1 Gammaproteobacteria bacterium | reverse complement strand
GCGAATTGCTTCCGCAGAGCGGGTATCATCCAGCATTTCGCCTACGCTTACCGGCAAATAATTAAATACTGTGCCCGGGGAAATTCGTTGCAATCCATCCAGCCTGATCTCTTTGATAACAAATGGAGTAATGGCCCAGGTCAGCGGCGATACCAGCAGTATTGATAGCAAACCTACACTCTGAAACCAGCGTTTAATAGATAGCGAAAAAAAATAGATCCTTCTTGTCCGAACTCTCATTTAATTATCCAAAATTTTTGATGAATTATCCTGAAAACGATGACCGAATCGCTGGGCACACGCCTAGGATGTAAAGGTCAATAGTTAAAGATGGGTGAGAATACCACGCAATTTTCCACAGCCATAGCATCCCTTGGAAAGAACCGGGTAAACAGGAACAGATTCGTGGTCATTACACTGAATTCATTCGTATTTATCACTCGCAGCCGGTTCCAGGAACGGTTTTGGCGATTATTACTGGCCAAACAAACGCGTAAGATCATTATAAAAGGCAAAAATCATCAACGTTCCGAGCAACGCAATACCTACACGTTGACCTAATATCTGGGCACTCTCTGACACCGGGCTACCTTTTACCGCTTCGATAAGATAGTACATAAGATGGCCTCCATCCAAGAGCGGGATCGGCAACAAATTCAGCACCCCCAAGCTAATGCTTACAATCGCCAGAAAACCGAGAAACGCCACGAACCCGGCATTGGCAGAAGAGCCTGCATATTGCGCAATACTGATAGGGCCACTGAGATTGGTGGTGGATAACATACCAGTGATCATTTTATATAACATGCGCAGAGTCAACACTGACATATCCCAGGTTTTTATTATCGCCGGAATAATAGCTTCAATGGGTGAATAACGTAATATTGCCTGTAATTCTGCGGGTAATACATCGGGCACTTTCACCCCCACCCCAATGCGACCAATAGTGCCGTCTTTTGTCGTCACTGGAGCAGGACGCACTTGAAATACCTGCTGCTCTACCGACCCGCCTGTACCTGAAGCTGTAACGTGGCTTCGCTCAATATTGACTTGCATCATCTGATTGGCACGAGGACGCACATACGCCACCCAAGCATCCCAATCAGCAACTGGGTGCCCATCCACAGCAATTATTTTGTCTCCAACCTGCAAGCCTGCCTGTTGCGCGGGGCCACCTTTCTCCAGTTGCCCCAACACGGCGGGCAGTCTCGGGCGTGATGGGGTAATGCCGATACTTTCCAGCAGATTTCCCTGATCCAGATCGCTGCCGGTGATAGTAGTCAAGTTCAGGTTACGTATCACATCAGGTTGATTAAGCTGATTGTCAGGGCGCACCTTGATCGTCACCGCCTGCTGCTCCAGCGCTCTATCCAGCATGGCCAATACCACAGTTTCCCAAGTGGGTGTGATTTTGCCATTCACTTCGACAATGATGTCACCCTCCTGCAAGCCGCTGCTGTGCGCAATGGAATTAGGTGTAACCACACCGACAACAGGCTTAAGACCGCTAATGCCAATAATGAAAATCGCCCAATAAACCAGGATAGCCAATAAAAAATTAAACAGAGGGCCAGCAAACACAATCGCAAAGCGGCTGCGTAACGGCTGGCGATTAAAGGCACGATCCAGTTCATGCGTTGCCACTGGCGCTTCGCGCTCGTCAAGCATTTTTACATAGCCGCCCAGGGGAATGGCGGCAATGACAAATTCGGTGTTATCGATTTTGCCGTAATATGTCCATAGGGGTTTGCCAAAACCGATCGAGAAGCGCAGCACTTTCACACCCATTTTCCGCGCCACCCAATAATGGCCGAACTCGTGAATGGTGATCAGTATGCCGAGCGCTACGATGAAGAAAAAAACTGACGACAACACAGTATTCATCATGCCGCACCGTGCCCTTGCATCACATTCGCGATATAACGCTGTGCGCTTTCGCGCGCTACGGCGTCATCTTCCAAGACCGTCTCCAGGGAAATTGCCGCACGCGCGGAAACATTCGCCAGAGTGGTTTCAATCACTTCAGCAATAGCGGTAAATTTTAATTTACCTGCCAGAAACGCCGCCACCGCGACCTCATTTGCCGCATTCAAAATCGCGGCGGCGGTGCCGCCTGCCTGCATTGCCTCATAGGCCAGCCGCAAACAGGGAAAACGTGTCATGTCTGGCCGCTCAAAATCCAGACGTCCAATGTCAAACAGATTTAAGGGCGTCACCCCTGACTCAATACGTTGTGGCCACCCCAACGCATAAGCAATCGGCGTGCGCATATCCGGGCTACCCAACTGGGCCAGAATTGAACCATCTTTATATTCAACCATAGAATGAACAACACTTTGCGGATGCAGCACCACTTGAATCCTGTCAGGCGTGGCATTAAATAACCAGCACGCCTCGATGACCTCCAAACCTTTGTTCATCATCGTTGCAGAATCGACTGATATTTTACGCCCCATTACCCAGTTCGGATGCGCGCAGGCCTGATCAGGAGTTACATCTTGAAGGTTGGACAACGCAAGAGTTCTAAAAGGTCCGCCAGAAGCGGTGAGCAGAATACGCCGCACACCGACGGCGTCCAGACCGGCGGTGATGTCGGTGGGCATGGATTGAAAGATAGCATTGTGTTCACTGTCCACCGGCAATAACTCGGCGTTATGGCGCCGGATTTCATCCATGAAAATCTGCCCCGCCATTACCAGGGCTTCCTTGTTCGCCAGCATTACACGCTTACCCGCGCGCGCTGCTGCCAGGGTCGGTAACAAGCCAGCCGCGCCCACAATAGCTGCCATAACGTAATCCACTTGTGGCAAGCTGGCAACGGTTTCCAGACCGGTTACGCCTGACAAGACTTCAATATCGGGATGCTGTGAATGCAACCGCGCTCGCAGACGTTGTGAGGCAGCATCATCGGCCATCACTGCATAGGCAGGGCGATGCGCCAGGCATTGCTGATACAGTCTATCGACATCAGTATTACCAGTCAGCGCAACAATACTGTAGCGATCCGGGTGACGTGCCAAAACGTCCAGTGTGCTGACACCGATCGAACCTGTCGCTCCCAGCACAGTAACACCGATCAACCCACGGACCTCATCAAAATCAACCCGACAACAAAAATAGGAGTTGCCGCAGTCAGGCTATCAATACGATCCAAGATGCCTCCGTGTCCTGGCAAAAGATTACTGCTGTCTTTTACGCCAACCCGCCGCTTGAACATACTTTCAAACAAATCACCCACCACTGAGAATGCTACCGTGATCACACATAGCGAAACAAACATCGGCAATTTTTCAGGGGTAATACCCAGTAAATGGCCCCCGGTTAATGCGAGAATCAGCGCCATTGATACCGCCCCCCACACCCCTTCCCAAGTTTTACCGGGACTGACATTCGCAGCCAGTTTATGCGTGCCCAGATAACGCCCGGCAAAATAAGCGGCGGTATCCGCCAGCCACACCAGCACCATCAGAAACAGTACATAATACGGTCCAAAGCCCTCACCACCATGCAGGATCACTAACGCCATCCATGCCGGTACCACCACGAATGCCCCGGAAATACCTCCTACCACCAAATTAAAGGGTATCGCTGAAGGGCGATAATTAAACCATATCACCATCACCAAGCCCACTAACCATGCGGCTGCTCCCACATAGGTTACGATCAAAAAACCCTGGGGTACAAAGCCCGCTGTCCACATCAAGGGCAGCACCAGCATGACGTACACCCAGCGATCCCAGAAGAGCTCAATACCCATCAACCCCGCCCATTCCCACAGGCCAATTACAGCAATTAAACCCAACACAATGGCAAATACAGCATTAGGCAGAAAAAGAATCGCAGCTACCATGAGAGGGATCAGCAGGCCGGCCGTCAACAAACGTTGCTTAAGCACGGGTATCTTTTTCAGGATGAATATTCGGGGATATGATTGTGGCCTGCTTTTCAAGCTCTACTTGATCTCCGGTACGCCCAAAACGGCGTTGCCGTTTTGAAAAGGAAACCAAGGCATCTTCTAAAAGACTGGCGCTAAAGTCAGGCCATAGGGTATCGGTAAAATAAAATTCTGTGTAGGCAAGTTGCCACAACAAAAAATTGCTGATGCGCTCTTCGCCGCCAGTGCGGATAAACAAATCAGGCTCTGGCAATCCAACCATTGACAAGTGTTGTTCCAAAGTCTCTTCAGTGATCTGTGACACTGTCATTTGCTGCGTTTGGACCTTTAGCGCAACTGCCCGGGCGGCTTGTGTGATATCCCAGCGCCCACCATAATTGGCCGCAATCACCAGTGTCAGACCAGAATTAGTGGCTGTGAGCCGTTCCGCTTCAATAATTTTTTCTTGCAGCTTCTCAGAAAACCCACTGCGCTCGCCAATAATTTTCAGGCGCACATTGTTATCATGCAATCGGCGGGACTCACGTCCTAGCGCGGTCAAGAACAGATCCATCAGCAAACTTACTTCAGATGGGGGGCGGCGCCAGTTTTCACTGCTGAATGCAAACAGGCTCAACACCTCAATGCCGTGCTGACCACAGACCTGCACCGCATTACGGACAGTTTCTACGCCCGCACGATGGCCAGCAATACGCGGTAAAAAACGCTTTTTTGCCCAACGACCATTACCATCCATGATCATTGCTACATGGCGCGGCACTGATTCTATGCAGCGGACATTATTTCCCGAGGTGGACATGCCGATTTAAGCAACACCTGTATAAGTGAGAAAATACATAAATTAATAACGAGAATTTGATCTTAAATTTCCATTAAATCTTTTTCTTTTGCTGTGAGAAGTTTTTCGATTTCTGCAATATTCTTGTCAGTGAGTTTTTGAACTTCATCCTGAGTGTGCCGCTCGTCATCTTCGGAAATAACTTTCTTTTTCAACGCATCCTTGAGCTCATTATTCGCATCACGCCGCACTCCCCGCACTGCAATCCGGCCATTTTCAGCCGTAGCACGCGCCTGCTTGATCAAATCACGACGCCGATCTTCAGTCATGGATGGCAACGGCACACGCAATGTAACGCCCGCACTCACTGGATTCAGGCCCAGATTAGAGGTCAAAATCGCCTTTTCAATCAGTGGGACCATCTTTTTATCCCATGGTGTAATAAGCAAATTACGGGCATCTGCCACAGTAATGGTGGCGACCTGGCTGATGGGTACCTGATTACCAAAATACTCTACAGTGACAAGATCCAGAATACCTGGACTGGCACGCCCGGTGCGAATCCTTGATAGCTCATCTTTTAATGCATCAATACTTTTGGTCATGCGGGTCAACGCATTTTTCTTAAGATTATCCATCATTACGGTATCTCTCCGTGCCTTTCATCATATATTCCATCATGAATAAGAGTACCCTCGTGCTCCCCCATCACAATCCGGCGCAAAGCACCCGGTTTGTTCATATCAAAAACGCGTAATGGCATGTGATGATCTCGACATAACACAATCGCGGTGAGATCCATCACCATTAAACGGCGCTCCAACACTTCATCATACGACATGCGCTCATAACGTGTCGCTGTGGCGTCTTTAACAGGATCAGCAGAATACACGCCATCAACCTTTGTCGCTTTGAGCAACAAGGTTGCGCCTATTTCAATAGCCCGCAAACTGGCAGCTGAATCGGTAGTGAAAAATGGATTACCCGTACCGGCCGCAAAAATCACCACGCGGCCTTTTTCCAGATGCCGGACGGCGCGACGCCGAATGTAGTCTTCACAGATCTGGTTAATCTTGACCGCCGACATAACACGCGTGTATACGTTTTTTTGTTCCAGCGCATCCTGCATTGCCAATGCATTCAGTACCGTGGCCAGCATACCCATGTGATCACCCGTCACGCGATCCATGCCAGCTGCTGACAGACCGGCACCCCGACAGATATTTCCACCACCGATCACCATGCCGACTTGCACACCAAGATCAATCAACTCTTTAACTTCATTGGCAACGCGGTTGATCACTACCGGACTAATACCATATTCGCCATCACCCATTAACGCTTCGCCGCTAATTTTCAGCAGAATCCGCTGGTATGTGGGCGCGGGCGCCGATGTCTTGGTCGACGATTGACTTTTCGCATTCGCAAGGGTCATGCGTTAACCTCCACGCACCTGAGCCATTACTTCTTCAGCAAAGTTCCCCTGATTCTTTTCGATGCCCTCGCCAACTTCGAACCGTTCAAAACCACTGACTGTGGCTTTGGCTTCCTCTAATAATTTTTCTACTGAGATCTCAGGATTTTTTACGAACGGCTGACCCACCAGAGTGATTTCCGCGAGGAATTTCTGGACTCGACCACTGATCATTTTTTCAATGATGGCGGCCGGCTTGCCACTCTCAGCAGCCTGGGCACGGAAAATATTTTTTTCTTTCTCGACAATATCAGAGGGCACCTGTTCAGTTGACACACACACCGGCTTGTTGGCGGCCACATGCATGGCGATGTCCTTGGCAAGTGCTGCACTACCGCCTTTCATCCCGACCAGCACGCCAATGCGACCACCATGCGAATAACTACCTACCACGCCGCCAGGAGACTGAATCATTACAAAGCGCCGTACGTTTATGTTTTCACCAATCTTAGCAACCAGTTCCTGGCGCCGCGTGTTAATTGTTTTTGTATCACCATTATGAAATGGCAATTCCAGCAATGCGTTCAGATCTGCAGGTTTATGAGAAAGCGTCTGCTGGGTCACTTGCATAGCAAAATTCAGGAAATCATCAGCCTTAGAGACAAAGTCGGTTTCGCTGTTAATTTCCACCATCACTCCCTGCGTTGCATCATCGCTGAGATGGATGACAACAGCACCTTCTGCAGCGACACGACCCGCTTTTTTGTCGGCCTTTGCCAATCCGGTTTTACGCATCAATTCCACAGCAGCATTGATGTCACCTTGGGTTTCAACCAGCGCTTTTTTGCATTCCATCATGCCCGAGCCAGTACGTTCGCGCAGCTCTTTTACCAGCGCCGCTGTAATTTCCATACATCACCTCATTGAATAAGTATTATTTTGCAAGTTGCTTGGCGCAAAGATATATTGAATATTTTCACAGATGTTATGTTGACGAACTAAAGATTGCTGGCTTAGCAAGACATAACAAAGCAAATTTATTCATATTCCATTAACGCAAGAAACTTTTTGAATGTTAGTGAGAGGAGGGAAAACCCCCTCTCACTGTCTCCGTGCCGCGGAAAGCTACTCTGCGTCGCCAGCTTTTGCTACAGGTTGCTTCTTCATCGCGGGCTTTTTCAGGGCAGCCTTAGCCGGTTTTCGGGGCGTCTTGGAAGGTGTCTGCGCTGCCTCATCATCCATTTCGATAAACTCATCTGGACCACCGGCTGCACGGGTAGCACGACCTTCTAACACTGCATCGGCAACCCCACTTACATAAAGTTGGATAGCACGAATAGAATCGTCATTACCAGGAATGGGGTATTCGATTTCTTGCGGATCATTGTTGGTATCAACAATACCAATCACTGGAATATTGAGCTTGCGTGCTTCACTAACGGCATTTTTTTCATGGCCGACATCAATAACAAACACCGCATCAGGAATGCCACGCATGTTTTTAATCCCACCCAGGCTGCGCTCCAGCTTTTCCAGCTCCCTCGTCAAGTCCAGCGCTTCTCTTTTATTAAAGCGCGTCAACGTGCCGTCTTGCGACATGGCTTCAAGCTCTTTCAGGCGTTTCACAGACTGTTTGATGGTTTTGAAATTCGTGAGCATGCCACCCAGCCAGCGCTGATCAACATACGGCATCTCACAACGGCTTGCTTGTTCTTTAATAATTTCTTGTGCAGCACGCTTGGTGCCCACAAACAACACATTGCCATTACGTGCAGCGATGCCACCAATGAAATTCATAGCGTCATTGTATAGTGGCAAAGTTTTTTCAAGATTGATAATGTGAATTTTGTTACGGTCGCCAAAAATATAAGGCGCCATACGGGGATGCCAGTAACGAGTTTGGTGGCCAAAGTGTACGCCCGCTTCCAACATTTGACGCATAGAAACAACTGCCATAAGAATTACTCCAATCGGTAGGGTTAAACCTCCACACACCCCATATATCAACCCGGCCATAAACTAGGACCAGGCACCCTGATAGACGTGACGGTGCATGTGTGATTTTAAATTCCACACAAAATATAATGAAATTAAGGTGGCTCTGCTGTCAACTCCCGACTTTGTCGGCTTCTAGAATTGACTTCCTTTTATACCACAAACTGCCACTTGAACTCAAATCAACCGATATAATTACGCCATAAATAAATACGAAATGGCCATAAGCCTGGAAGGCGACGGCGAAAAATAATACAAAACGGGAAGATCACCATTTACGGGAATGCGCGGGAATTAGAAGATATATCACAAGATTTTTTGCCATGCCAAAAAGTGTTAAAAGCCAAATAACCAACGGCTTTTAACACTTAGGATAATTAGTATGGCTTCGTGCCGTAATAAGTGTGCACTTTAGTGGCCCATGATAAATCTGCCATATCTGGCCAGCTATCTTCGTCGAAACCAGGGGCCTCTATTAAACGATCTTTTTCCACATTTAAAATAAAGCGCTCATTATCAGTATCCAACGTCAAAGCTGACCATGGCACGGCAAATAGTTTTTCATTCAGGCCAAGAAACCCGCTAAACGATAACACGGCATAAGCTACTCTGCCGGTACGCATGTCGAGCATTATTTCCTTAATATCACCTAGATCCTCATCCTTGTGATTGTAAACATCATTTCCAATCAATGTATTGGCACCCATTAGCGTTGGCCCAGGGCCATCATCATTATAAGATTTATACATTCCAAAAGTATCGCGATCTAAATAACTCATGATTGATTTCTCCTTGAAGATGTTATGAGTTTATACAATACCTTCGATTAACTACTAGGTCTGTTCGGTACCTAACATATTCAGCTTGCCAAACATTCTCCCTTGTTTGACATATTTAAATATAGAGTAAATTTTTCATGAATAAGAATATATGCCGACAGTATGATTGTTTACACTTGAGCATGTACCACTGATTAATGCGTTCTGCTGGATAATCGAGTGAGATTTCAGTATGTGGCCAAACACACTCCAGGTCATTACTCACCCAAACCAACGTTAAAATATACACAAATGAGGCTTTTTGATTGCTGTTGAACGTCGATAAACGGTAATATGTGTGACATTCTTTTCTAGTGTGAAACCCAATGAGCATCAGCATCAAAACTCCTGAAGAAATCGAAAAAATGCGGGTCGCAGGCAGGTTGGCGGCAGAAGTGTTGCACATGATCCGTCCCCAAGTGAAAGCGGGCGTTACAACCGATGAGCTGAATCGAATTTGTCATGAATATATTGTAAATGTCCAGCAAGCTATCCCGGCACCTCTCAATTATCATGGCTTTCCCAAGTCGATCTGCACATCGGTGAACCATCAGGTATGCCACGGAATTCCTGGAAATAAGATACTGAAAAACGGCGATATTATCAATATAGATATTACTGTGATTAAAGATGCTTATCATGGTGATACCAGTAAAATGTTTCTGGTTGGCGATGCTTCAATTATTGGCAAACGTGTGACCCGCATTAGCTACGAGTGTATGTGTTTGGGGATTCAAATAGTTAAACCGGGGGTGCGGCTGGGAGATATTGGGCATGTGATTCAACAGCATGCCGAGACCCATGGGTGCTCGGTGGTACGTGAATATTGCGGTCACGGTATTGGCCAGGTATTTCATGAGGAACCACAGGTTTTGCATTACGGTACACCGGGTACCGGACTGGTGCTGGAACCGGGGATGACATTTACCATCGAGCCGATGATTAATGCAGGTAAGCGGCATGTGAAACTGCTGCCGGACGAGTGGACGGTGGTGACTAAAGACCACAGCCTGTCTGCACAATGGGAACATACCATTCTGGTGACTGACGATGGATTTGAAGTTTTGACCAAACGGCCTGAGGATGGACTCTAACCCGCCGCTGTCACAGCGGCGCGATCTGCTGGACAGCTCCACCCTGGATGCCGCTCTGGCCGCACAAGGGGCTGACACGCAAAGCAACGGAATGAGATCTGCATCCGCCTTGGCGCTGTTCCGTGCCGCTTTGCAAGTGTCTCAACAACAACTCAAAGAACAATTTTTTGATAAGACACCCGCTCCAGAATTAGTCCATGGCCGCGCACAAGTAATCGACCAATTGCTGATTCGGGTGTGGCAGCAGCTAGTTGTTTCCACCCCTGAGCATAAACCTACAACCAACGATATCGCTTTGATTGCCGTAGGCGGTTACGGACGCGGTGAACTGCATCCCTGTTCGGATATTGATCTGTTGATACTGCTGCAAAATGATAATCACGCGCATTATCAGGCCCGTCTTGAACAGTTTCTCATGTTTCTCTGGGATATGGGCCTGGAGGTAGGCCACAGCGTACGGTCGCTGCAGGAATGCATTACCGAAGCACAAAGTGACATCACCATCGCCACTAATCTCATGGAATCACGTCTGTTGATGGGGCCACAGATATTGTATGAAACCCTGCGTAACGCGACGGGATCAGCTCACATCTGGCCTAGTCGCCAGTTCTTCGAGGCGAAATGGCAAGAACAGATTGTTCGTCACGCTAAATATCACGACACTGCCTATAACCTGGAACCCAATGTCAAGGAGGGGCCGGGAGGATTGCGTGATATTCAGATGATTGGTTGGGTGGCGAAACGCCATTTTGGCGCTACTACATTACATGATCTGGTCACACACGATTTCTTGACCGAAATAGAATATGAGGCTCTCATAGCGGGTCAAAATTTTCTCTGGAAAGTAAGAATGGCGCTGCACATACTCGCCGGGCGGCGCGAAGATCGGTTACTCTTCGACCACCAACAGGCTATCGCCCAACAGCTTGGCTATCGTAATGAAGAGCATCGACTGGCGGTTGAGCAATTCATGAAGGAGTATTACCGCACCATTATGGAGCTGAGCCGACTTAATGAAATGCTGCTGCAGTTATTTCAGGAAGCCATTCTGTATGCAGACAACCCCACCATACATGGACGTGCAAGTGCCGTGGGCGCAGAATGCACGGGAACAACCGCCACTGTAACGCCTATCAATAGCCGCTTTCAATCATGCAATGGTTTTATTGAAGCGAAGAATAGCGGCATTTTCAAGCGTTATCCGTTTGCACTTCTGGAAATTTTTCTGTTGCTTCAGCAGCACCCGGAATTAAAAGGGGTACGCGCTACCACCATTCGGTTGATTCGAGATCACCGTTATCTGATTAATGATAAATTCCGCGACGATCTGCGCAACCGCAGTCTGTTTATGGAAATGCTGCGACAACCTCATGGCGTCACTCACGAGTTGCGTCGTATGAACCGGTATGGTCTGCTGGCGGCTTATTTGCCGGTATTCGGCGCCATTGTCGGTCAAATGCAATATGATTTATTTCATGTATACACAGTGGATGAACATACGTTGATGGTGCTGCGCAACTTGCGGCGTTTAACCGTGCCAGAATTTTCACATGAACTACCCATGTGCAGCGAACTTATACAGCGCATTCCCAAACCCGAAGTTCTTTATCTGGCGAGCCTGTTCCATGATATCGCCAAAGGACGCGGCGGTGATCACTCTGAACTTGGCGCATACGATGCCATGGCATTTTGCCTGCATCATGGCTTGAGCCAGTATGATGCCCGTTTTGTCAGCTGGCTGGTTAAAACTCACCTGATGATGTCAAGTACCGCACAGCGCAAGGATATCAGTGACCCGCAGGTGATTGCTGATTTTGCAGCGATTGTGGGAGATCAGGTTCACCTCGACTATCTTTATTTGCTCACCGTCTCTGACATTCGTGGCACTAATCCTACGCTATGGAATAGCTGGAAAGATTCACTGTTGGCCGAGCTTTACAACACCACAAAACGTGCCTTGCGGCGCGGCCTGGAGCACGTTATTGATCGCACTGAGCGGCTTACAGAAATTAAACAACAGGCGCTGACCGTAGTTCAGCAACAGACGATGGATGTGACCGCCATTGAGAACTGTTGGCGCGATTGGGGTGACGATTATTTTCTGCGCCATTCCGCCGATGAAATTGCCTGGCATACCCTGGCAATTTTGCAATCCACTGCGGCTGATCTACCGCTGGTTTTGGTGCGCCAGCAATCGCAGCGTGGTGGCACTGAAATATTTATCTATACTCATGATCAGGAGCATCTGTTTGCCACCATCACTCAAACGCTGGATCAATTAGGGCTAACCATTCTTGATGCACGCATTATTACGACAAACAATGGCTTTACGTTAGATACGTATATTGTTCTGGAAGCTTCAGGCGAACCGATTACTAACGAATACCGCCTGCACGAAATTCCTAAAACACTGAAGCAACATTTACAAAATCACGGACAAAAACTGGCCTCTGGCACACGCCGCCCCCCTCGACAGTTGAAATATTTTCCCACACCCACGGAAATCACCTTCAGCAATGATGTACGTAATCAGCGCACCGTGATGGAATTAATCACTACCGACCGCCCCGGCTTGCTATCTCGCGTAGGACAAGCACTGCGCGAATCGGGCGCCCGTCTGCAAAACGCTAAAATTGCCACCTTTGGCGCACGCGTGGAAGATGTATTTTTTATCACTGACAAAAACAATCA
>JBKJTS010000274.1:0-7004 GCA_046590885.1 Gammaproteobacteria bacterium | reverse complement strand
GGAACACGCACACCCGCAGCCGCAAGACGGTAAAGCGCAGCCACCTCCGCGCTTTGCCAAGCCTCCTCCTGGGTCTCACGACCATGGCGACTGCCCTTTTCCATGGCGCGGGCGCGGCGGCTGTTTCTCACCTTGCGGCCTTCGGTGTAATTGACAGTCTGGCGAAAGCCTCGCTTGTTCGCCTCTTTATAAACCTTGGCGCAACGAATATCCTCGCCACAACGCACCACGTAGACCATGGCCTCTTTGCCGCTCATGAGCTGACGGATCACGCTATCGACGAGACCTTCCTCAACCAATGATGCAATTCTTGTGGGCGTTTTCATAGATGCTTCTTTCCGGCAAGTGGCTATACCATCGCCATTATACCATTGACCGGTTCATGCGGGGCATCCAAGTCCATTGAATGACGATTGTGACGCTATTCTGGCACAGTTAAACTTTTTCAAACATGCCCGTTTTCAGAAACGACTCCACTTGTCGCCTAACTTCCCGGGAATTTGCCATGAACGTATGTCCACGGTTGACCACCCGAAAATCTTTCATGCCAGCGAGCTGGGCGCTGGTAACTGACACCTTGCCATCGTTCTCAGTTGAAAATAAGCGTGAAAACCACGGATCCCTGCTTTTGCAGCCGGCAATAATTCCCACTTCAAGGTTGAGGGGCTTAAGTGCGTTAGGAAGACTGGTAGATTCGGTGCCGAGCTCCTGACCTGACGGGCCGACAGCCCACTTAAACCACCATTTATCACGACAATGATCGACAATTTCACTGCCATGATTCGGCGGCCCCAACATCACCACCCTGCCAATATTTTCGAGGCCATGATGCTGAAAATAATCCCGCACCAGAATACCGCCCAGCGAATGTGTTACAAAATGGATAGGCGTTGCATTTTTCTCAACGCATTGCGCAATCGCCAGGCCCACGACACCCGACAATTCTGCAATGGATTTTTTTGTCGAGGGGTAGCTTTTATTCCAGACACAAAACCCGCTGCTTTCTAAATCGCGTTGCAACGCATACATCGACAAGCAGGTGCGGCCAAGCCCATGCAGAAGCACTACACATTCTTTTGGCATAACTTCAACAACTTATTTGGCGCAGCGGAAGCCCACATCCGTAAAGCTGGCATTGGGATCAAGATAGCCACGGTAGGCGGTGCGTTGAAACAGGCTCAACGCATAATGCCCCTGACCACCCGACCCGGCGCCACGTACTACTTTGTTTTTTTGGCCAAAATCAGCGCTTTTGTAGACTGCCCCGGGGTACGGCTTATACCAGTCTGCAACCCACTCACGCACGTTGCCCGCCATGTCGTAGACATCGTAAGGCGACTTGTCAGTTTTATATGACCCAATGGGTGCGGCGCCGTATTCCCAGGATTCTTCCCCGGTATTAGACAATCCCGCTTTCCATTCATCTCCCCATGGAAATTCCAGCGCTTTCGTCCCCCGTGCGGCTTTTTCCCACTCAGCTTCAGTCGGCAGACGCTTACCCACCCATTTGCAGTACGCATCCGCGTCATGCCACGACACGGTTGTGACTGGCAAGATATCAATAACAACAAATTTCTTGTCAATCTCTTTGAGCAGGTCTTCTTTGCTCATGGTACGAGTATCCATATCAATATGAAATACCTTTACGGCGGCCTTGCGCAATGCTTCCACGTCTAACGCCAGCAGTTTGTCTTTTTTCATGCTGATGATGTAGCCAGTTTCCATCCAGCGATCTGGCGGCGGTACATTATTTTTTGCCATGAACTCTTTGTATTGGCTGTTGGTAACCTCATATTTGTCGAGCATAAACGCCTTGAGCTTCACCTTACGCTCTGGGTGCTCGTCTTGATACCACGGTTTGGTGGCACCAAATTCACCGGATTTTTTCGAGCGGTCAACCTTATTGCTACCCATAATGAATGCACCTGCATCAATCCGCACCATATCTGCATTAGCACTATGCATAGCGGTATGCGCGTCTTCAGCAGCAACCGGCAACATCGGCATACACCAGGCCAATACCAGCATTATTTTAAAGCGTTTCATAAAGACTCCCTAATAATTGGGGACGCGCTGAAGTCTTTCGCGCACCTGAATCCAAAACTTTTGTTTTTGGTATTTCTCAAGAAAAATGAACGGTTATAAACGGGCGAGGAAATCCCACATTTATAAAACGAGCAATCCCACCAGGAGCCCCCCTTGAGTGTTTTGTATTTTTCGCCGTAATTCTCTGTAATTTTGGTGTTACCCGGGTAAGGTAAATACCAGGAGTCTGTCCACTCCCATACGTTGCCCGCCATATCATGCACACCATACGGACTCACACCTTCATCAAACGCCCCCACAGGCGTGGTATCACCTTGCAGTTTTAAGTTACCCCAGCGCACCGGACTGTTCACTTTGTTAATATCAAACACTTCACCCCATGGATAAGTGCGACCATCTGTGCCGCGAGCAGCTTTTTCCCATTCCTTATCAGTGGGTAAGCGCTTGCCTGAGGCGTCGCAATATGCCTTGGCATCATGCCATGACACAAACGTGACAGGATGATCAGCTTTGCCTTCCGGAAAAGTACGGTTTTCGAAATGATCCGGAGATTTGCGATGCGTAGTATTGATGAACTGCTGGTATTGCAGATTAGTCACTTCATATTTGTCTATATAAAAATTGCCCAACCATACGTTGTGTTGCGGCCCTTCATCTGACAAGCGCTGATCTGTGCCACGAATAAACTCGCCGGGAGGAATCAGGATCATTGCATTGGGTTCCGCGCCAACGCGCGTCTCCTCATAATACATGGGCGCATTCATACCCGGTCCCTGCCCTTCTGCCTTGGGGAAGGATGGCACTGCTGGTACGGCCCTTCCCTCCGTCGTCGTTTTTTGCTTGGCACGGGTACGCTGTGCCGCCTTTTGCAATGTACCCAGCACCCCGTCAGGCAACCCGGCACTATGGCAGGTCAGACACACGCGGGTGAGCACTTTTTGAGAAACCGAACGTGCCACATGTTGATGGCATTGAGAACATTGGCCCATTTCCGAAAACGACCTATTGGAAAGGGTTAGTGCCGCAAAAAGCCCGGTACCGGAAGCGGCCGAACGCAGCGGGGTATGAACCAAATGCACGCGCATGGCAGGTGTTCGCAATGGATTCTGTGCCATTCCAACACCACTCACCATCACCCATGCGGCTGCCCAAATCAAACCCGGCAATCCTAATCTGCGTCTCATACGCTCCATTCAGCCTTAATTACCCTGATTGTCCCACTAATTCAATCAACTTTAATAAGGATAAAACATCCCGCCGTCCTTGCCCATCAGAATTTGTTGCAATAACACGACAAGCACTTCACATTCACCCTATCTATGTGCTAGTGTTTTACTGGGTTATTTTATTTACCTTCCCTCACGTTTAAAACTAAATATAATTACGGAGGCAGTCCCCATGCACAATAAATTTATGCGTCGCTCATATAATATTATGCTCATGCTCGGCATCGCTTTCGGAGGCGCTACTGCGCTGGCTGATGCCAACGTTAAAATCACCTCCCCTGCCGATGGTGGTAAGGTTAAAATCAATGAGCCAGTAAATGTCATATATGATATTACACCCGCGCCTGGGGGTGATCATGCCCATATTTACGTTAATGATAAAGAAGCGGGCATCTTGCGCAAACTGAAAAGCAGCTTTAGCCTGGATCCCTTGCCCTCGGGAACTCATACAGTGTGCGTAAAGGTGGTGAATAGAGGACATTCACCGATTGGACAGGAAAGCTGTATTAAAGTTACTTCCGGTTAATTTACGCCTTAACTTGCAAAACCTCACCGTAGCGAGCGGGGAAATTGGCTTGGGGCACTTAATAACTCATCAAAAAATAAAATTTCATATATTTTATTAGCTTATATAATTACCCAACAAATCACTTAAAAATATTATTAGCTTTTACTAACATGCTTGTGTATAGTGTGCGGCGTGTCATTAAAGTATTACTGAAGCATTTAGACACTGTCGTCCCTAACCTCTCCTGCTGTACTCGCAGTATTCTCCTGGTTGGTGGCGGTTATTTCCAGCGCGGTCGCCCCCAGCCATAGCGGTTTCCGCCCCTTTATACCTCCTGTTATAAACAGGTAATTTCACTTAAAATCCGCGGTGGCCAGCGGAAGAGGATACTATTTTGTCTTTTACAGAACTAAACTTAAGCGAACCCCTGCTGCGCGCCATTGAAGCCAGCGGCTACACCATCCCCACTGAAATTCAGCGCCAAGCCATTCCAGTGGCGCTTGCAGGCCGCGATCTGATGGCTTCAGCTCAGACCGGCACGGGCAAAACCGCCGCCTTTGTACTGCCCGCCCTGGAGCGCCTGCAACAGCCCGCTGCGGTGCAGGGTCGCGGCCCTCGCGTATTGATTCTTACCCCTACCCGTGAATTGGCTACCCAGATTCAGGAAGCTATTGCGCGCTATTCACGCTTTACCAAGCTGCGGTCCGGCGCCATCGTGGGCGGCGCGCCTTACCCCCCTCAGGAAAAGCTGCTGCGCATGCCCTTGGATCTGTTGGTTGCCACTCCCGGCCGTCTGATGGATCACATGGAACGTGGCCGCGTGGATTTTTCACGCATGGAATTACTGGTGCTGGACGAAGCCGATCGCATGCTGGATATGGGCTTTATCGAGCCTGTTGAAGAAATCAGCGCCGCCACCCCCGCCAACCGTCAAACCCTGTTGTTTTCCGCCACACTGGAAGGCAATGTGGAAAAACTGGCACGTCGCCTGCTCAACGATCCGTTGCGCATTCAAATATCGGGCGTGAAAGAAAAACACGCCAATATCGAACAGCGCATTCATCAGGCCGATGATTTCAAGCACAAGAACCAATTGTTACAGCATCTGCTGAATGGCCAGGATATGACCCAGGCGATTATTTTCACCGCCACCAAGCGTGGGGCCGACAAACTGGCTGAAGATCTGGGCGAACAGGGCTACCCATGTGCCGCATTACATGGTGACATGAAGCAGAGCGCGCGTAACCGCACTGTGCAGCGCATGCGCCGTGGCGATGTAAAAGTGCTGGTGGCCACCGACGTGGCAGCACGCGGCCTGGACATCACCGGCGTGACCCACGTGATCAACTTTGATCTACCAATGGTCGCGGAAGATTATGTGCATCGCATTGGCCGTACCGGCCGTGGTGGCGCGTTCGGCATTGCTGTGTCGTTGATTGGCCCAGATGACTGGAGCAAACTGGCACAAATTGAACGCCTTACCGGCAATCGCCTGGATCGCACCGTGATCCCTGGCCTGGAACCACGCCGTCCTGCCCCCAAGCCAGGTGAACGGTCTTCATCTCCCCGCAGCGGCGCAGGTCGTCGTCCAGGTGGAGGGTCTTCACGTCCTGGCGCACCCCGTCAGGGTCAAGGCGCACCCCGTTCCGATCGTTTTGATCGCTCGGATGCACCGCGTGCAAACTCGTTCCGACCTGACCGTCCTCGTTCCGAGTCGTCACACGCGCCCTCCGGCCAACGTGACCATGCTCCCCGTGGTCGGGACGCGTCTTTCGCTCCAAGTGATCGCCCAGCCCGCGCACCATCTCCGTATGCACAAGCGCAGCGCAAGGAAAGCTACAGCAGCCGTGGCAATGACAACTCAACACCACGCAGCGATAGCACTTATCAGCGGCCATCTGCTCCCCGGACTGGTGAAAACCGCCCGAAAATCTCGTTCTCTCGCCCTGTGCGCAAGACGGGACCACGGGACAGCAAGCCTGGTTTCTAGAGAACCGGGTTATTGTTAACAAAAAGGGGCGGTATTTAACCGCCCCTTTTTTTGTCTGATTAGTTATAGGCGGGGTACAGTGGGGGTTCTTACACATTCGGCAACTGCTTTCTGCGTTGCTCTCCCTTCCGCCATCCATGGCGGTCGCCTACGCTTACCTCACTTGGACGGCCGCCGGGGAGGACACACAAGTGCCAACAGAGGGAGGAGAACCGGCCTACCGACGCATTGCACTATCTCATTCCTGCAAGCGTCCTTTCGGCCGAAATGACAGCATGAAAAAGCTCGTTGTGAATTACATTACTCGCACAAAAGTGAACAGTATTGTGACATGCTCCTATTTATTTAAGCATGACGATACCCTTGATCTTCATTTCCTTTTCTAACTTCTGCTGCACTGCCTGGGCTGTTGCGCGCCGCGTCTCAGGGCCGATACGCACACGAATCACCATTTTTCTCCCCTCAGAAATACGCTCGACAAACGCATGATAGCCTTTATTGCGCAATTTATCGCGCAATGCCCAGGCATTTTTCTCGCTGGAAAAGCTCCCTAACTGCACTACCCATGCGCGGGCAGGGGCATCAGATGGGTTACGCGTCACTTTGGATGACACTATTGGGCTGGTCGTTGACTTCTGCGCGGGTGGCTTGGCCGACGTAGTAGCAGATGCGCTGGCCGTATCAGGGGAGGTGGCAGTTGCTGCAATCTCATTCTTCACCGGGTCTTTAGCGGGAAGGGGATCTGGATTTGGAATGGCCGATGGAGCAGACGACATGACGGACTCGTTAACAGTTACTTCGTCAACAGGCGTTTCTGGGGCACCTTCTTCTATCGGAATATCCGCACCAGAAATCTGTTCCGAAGCAGGTGGAATACTGGCAATGTGTTCTGCCGACGTGTCTGGCTGATCGCCCAAAAAAAATGGCACCATAATTGCGAACAGGGCCACCAGCACCAATGCTCCGATAAGACGCTGCCTTAATTGGCTTTTTTCCATTTTTTATTAACCACACCAAGATATTTTCAAAGGCTGACCGCTCCCGCAAGCAAACAAAGGGAGTACTTACATCAATTATCATAAGTGTTTGCAAGCATTTTCGCTATCGTCTGATAACCGCTCTCAGTAATTAATACGGCATTAACCGTGGCAGCATATAATCTGCCGCTACGCTGCATTTGCGCAAAAAGCGCAGGCTGGGTGCGTGAGTCAATGCAATAAAAGTGTTCGCCTTC
>JBKJTS010000176.1:0-5587 GCA_046590885.1 Gammaproteobacteria bacterium | reverse complement strand
CGAGAAGAACGCGCTCTCAAGAAATAAAGTATCCGTGTCATCGCTAATGGCACTATCTTTCCCACCCATAATGCCGGCCATCGCCTGCGGCTGGCGCGCATCACAGATCAGCAGCGTCCCCGCCTGCAAGGTCATGCACTGCCCATCGAGCAGGCTGATCTGTTCACCAGCCTCTGCATGACGGACCTGAATACCACCGCTGAGTTTCGCCAGATCAAACGCGTGCATCGGCTGGCCCAATTCCAGCAACACATAATTAGTCACATCCACCACCGCACTGATGCTGCGCACACCACTGCGACGCAAGCGTTCGCGCAGCCATAGCGGTGTTTCCGCGCGCGCGTTAATACCCTTGATAACACGCCCTACATAGCGCGGACACGCGACGGGTGCGGTCACTGTAATGGTAAAGGTATCGGTAATGGTAGCCGGTACATCAGCGATGAATGGAGCCGTCACTGCATAGCGGTTCAATGCCGCTACCTCACGGGCAATGCCCCCTAGGCTCAGACAATCACCGCGATTTGGCGTCAAGCCCAACTCAAAAGTGACATCATTCAAATTCAGATAGTTACGTATGTCGATGCCAATCGGTGCATCGGCAGGGAGCACCATCAAGCCTTCCGAGACCTCAGCTGCCGGGGAAGCCCCAATGCTGCGGGAGGAGGGATGCGCAAGTGTGGCCAATCCCAACTCTTTGGCAGAACACAACATCCCCAAAGACTCCACGCCGCGTAACTTGGCGCGCTTGATTTCCATACCCCCCGGCAGTGTGGCACCGACCAAAGCGGCAGGCACACGCAAGCCGATACGTACGTTCGTCGCGCCACACACAATGCTCAAAGGTTGTGATTCATCTCCGACATTCACCTGACAGACGCGCAGGCGCTCAGCATCCGGATGCGGCGCGACGGCTAGCACTTCACCCACCACTACGCCCTTAAACTCAGGGGCGACGGGCATCACCGCATCCACTTCCAGTCCCGCCATCGTCATTTGATGGGATAACTCCGCAGTAGAAATGGCAGGGCTCACCCACTCGCGTAACCAATGTTCACTGAATTTCATGAGGCTTTACCGTGTAAAAACATTAACTGCAATTCCATTGTCATTTCGACCCGGAGTATCATTCTGATCTAGAGCGTCATCTCGACCGCAGGCGACCGCCATGGATGTACGCTCGAAAAGACAATTAGTCAGCCGCTTCTTAAGCAAACTGCCTGAGGAACCTCAAATCATTCTCAAAGAACAGTCGCAAGTCATTAACCCCATAACGTAACATGGTAAGACGCTCAACGCCCATACCAAAAGCAAAGCCGGTATAACGCTCGTTGTCGATGCCGACATTGGCAAACACTTGGGGATGGATCATGCCGCAACCCAGCACTTCCAGCCAACCGGTGTGTTTACACACGCGGCACCCCTTGCCGCCGCACATCACGCACTGAATATCCACCTCGGCTGAAGGCTCGGTAAACGGAAAGTACGACGGACGAAAACGCACTTTCAGATCGCGCTCGAAGAAGGCGCGCAGAAAATCATCCAGCATGCCTTTAAGATCCGCGAAGCTGACGTTATCATCAATCATGAATCCCTCCACCTGATGAAACATTGGGGTGTGTGTTAGATCCGAATCACAACGATACACACGCCCCGGCGCAATCACACGCAACGGTGGCTCACGATCTTTCATGACGCGAATCTGCACCGGCGAGGTATGCGTGCGCAACACCGTATTGCTGTTGAAGTAAAAAGTATCGTGCATGGCACGCGCCGGATGATGGGCAGGAATATTCAAGGCTTCAAAATTATAATAATCGCTTTCCACTTCCGGGCCTTCTGCCACCTCAAAACCCACCTGCGCAAACAGCCGCTCGATGCGCTCCAGGGTACGGGTGATCGGGTGCAAGCCGCCCGCCGCCTGACCACGACCCGGCAAGGTGATATCCAGCGATTCTGCCGCCAACCTGGATAACAGTGCGGCGTCCTCCAGAGTCCCACGCCGCCCTTCCAGTGCCGCCTGCGTGCTTTCCTTGGCAGCATTCACCGCTTGCCCGGCCTTGGGCCGCTCAGCAGGTGAGAGATCACCAAGTGTTTTCAGATACTCGGTAAGCAGACCTTTTTTACCCAGATAGCGCACGCGCACCTGATCAAGATCCGACACACTCTGCGCCTGCGCAATTTCGGTTTCGGCTTGTTGTATGAGTTCCGTTAATTGCACTTATACATCCCCATTTGCACTTAATACATTCCCGTTCTCAGGATACAAAAACAAAACAGGGGAAAGGCAGTTGGCCTTTCCCCTGTTTTTACAGCTGTACCCTGCCATCAAAAGATGACCCGGTACCAGGTTAGTTTATCAAGCTGCCAGACCGACTTTGGCTTTTTCCGCCAACACGGCAAACGCCGGTTTGTCGAAAACCGCAATGTCAGCCAACACCTTGCGATCAATTTCAATCGCGGCCTTCAGCAGACCATTGATCATGCGGCTGTAAGACAAACCACATTCACGCGCAGCGGCGTTGATGCGGGTGATCCACAAGGCACGGAACTGACGCTTTTTCTGGCGACGGTCACGATAAGCATATTGACCGGCTTTGATAACGCTTTGGGTCGCAACGCGAAACACATTGTTTCGTGCGCCACGGTGGCCTTTGGCTTGATCGATAACTTTTTTATGTCTGGCGCGCGCAGTGACGCCACGTTTTACTCTTGGCATAGCTTAGCTCCTCGTTCCTTAACTGTACGGTAACAGGCGGGTCAGGCCTGGCACATCAGATTTATCTACCATGCTACCGGGGCGCAATTGACGCTTACGCTTGGTGCTTTTTTTGGTGAGAATGTGGTTGCGGAACGACTGCTTGTGCTTAAAGCCGCCCGATGCCGTGCGTTTAAAACGCTTGGCGGCACCGCTATTTGTTTTTAACTTAGGCATTTCAAAAACTCCGCATTTAGTAAATTACACAAACGGCCACCTCGACCTTGCAACAAACAAGGCAAGTATTGCCGCGACTATTTTTTAGGGGACAGCACCATCACTAACTGACGGCCTTCCATTTTCGGGTGTTGTTCCACAACACCGTACTCCACCAGATCGGTCTCAAGGCGTTGTACCACCTTCATCCCCAGTTCCTGGTGCATTAATTCACGACCCCGGAACCGTATGGTTACCTTGGCCTTGTCCCCTTCTGTCAGGAAACGTATCAGGTTGCGTAGTTTTACCTGATAATCCCCTTCGTCCGTCCCTGGGCGAAATTTGATCTCCTTAACCTGGATTTGCTTCTGTTTCTTCTTTGCAGCATGCCGCTTCTTGCTTTCTTCGAAAATATACTTGCCGTAGTCCATCACCCGACAGACGGGTGGGGAGGCATTGGGAACAATTTCCACCAGATCCAGCTCGGCATCAAGAGCCGCCTGCTGCGCCTCGCGAATCGGCACTACTCCAAGCATTTCTCCCTCGGCACCGATCAGGCGAACCTGGGGCACCCGTATATCTTCGTTGAGGCGAACTTCTTTTTCAGCGGCGATACTCTAATCCTCCAAAACAGTAAGACCGTGGCTTGCGATAGCGGCATTTAAATGACCCAAAAAAGTTTCCAATGACATGGAACCCAGGTCTTTGCCACTACGCTCGCGCACGGCCAGCGTACGATCAGTCATTTCCCGATCTCCTATCACGAGGAGATACGGCACACGTTGCAACGTGTGCTCACGAATTTTAAAGCCTATCTTCTCATTTCTCAAGTCCGATTTGATCCTAAACCCTAGTTTTTTTAAGGATTCGGCAACTTCCTTGGCATAATCGGCCTGTTTGTCGGTAATATTCAACACAACCACCTGTATCGGCGCCAGCCAGGCTGGAAACAGGCCAGCGTGGTGTTCGGTCAAAATTCCGATAAATCGCTCCAGCGAACCCAAAATGGCGCGGTGCAACATCACCGGCACCTGACGAGCACTGTCTTCGCCGATATACGAAGCGTCGAGGCGTTCCGGCAGGGCAAAATCAAGCTGGATGGTGCCGCACTGCCAGACGCGGCCAATGGAATCTTTCAGCGAAAATTCGATTTTCGGGCCATAAAACGCACCTTCGCCCGGCTGCAAATCCCATTGCAGACCCTTGCTGTTAAGCGCCTTCTCCAAGGCGTGCTCGGCTTTGTCCCATAATTCATCTGCGCCAACGCGTTTTTCGGGGCGAGTAGAGAGCTTGACCAATACGTCAGTGAAACCAAAATCAGCATAAACGGCATGCACCAGGTCAATAAACGCAGACACTTCATCTTGAATCTGCGCATGGGTGCAGAATATATGGGCGTCATCCTGGGTAAAGGCGCGCACCCGCATAATGCCATGCAGCGACCCGGAGGGCTCGTTGCGGTGACAGGAGCCAAACTCCGCGAGCCGCAACGGCAGCTCGCGATAGCTTTTAAGCCCTTGATTAAACACTTGAACATGGCCAGGACAGTTCATAGGTTTAACGGCAAAATCACGCGCCTCAGAGGCTGTGGTGAACATATTTTCACGGTAATTTTCCCAGTGCCCAGACTTTTCCCACAGGCTGCGATCCAGCACTTGCGGAGTGCGAATCTCCTGGTAACCGTTATCACGGAACACGCGGCGCATGTATTGCTCCACCACCTGCCAGATCGCCCAGCCGTTGGGGTGCCAGAACACCATCCCCGGCGCGTCTTCCTGGGTGTGGAACAGATCCTGATGCTTGCCGATCTTGCGATGGTCGCGCTTTTCGGCTTCTTCGAGACGGTGCAGATAGGCATCCAGCGCCTTTTTGTCCGTCCAGGCGGTGCCGTAAATGCGTTGCAGCATTTCGTTTTTGGAATCACCACGCCAGTAGGCGCCAGCCACCTTCATCAACTTAAACGCTTTGATCTTGCCAGTGGAGGGCACATGCGGGCCACGGCACAAGTCAGTAAATCCGCCCTGGCTATACAGTGACAGATCTTCATGAGCGGGGATGGCTTCGATAATTCTGGCTTTGTATTCTTCACCCAGGGCACGGAAAAAGTCTACAGCAGCATCGCGCGGCATTACCGAGCGCGTTACAGGCAGATTCTCGGCGGAAAGCGCCTCCATTTTAGCTTCAATGGCCTGCAAATCTTCCAGGGTGAACGGGCGCTTGTAGGCAAAGTCGTAATAGAAACCGTCTTCAATTACCGGGCCGATGGTCACCTGGGCGTCAGGAAACAGCTCTTTAACGGCGTGTGCCAGCAGGTGGGCGCAAGAATGACGAATAACATCAAGTCCATCAGGACTTTTTTCGGTGACAATCGCCAGTTGCGCATCACAGTCAATAACAAATGAAGTGTCCACCAACGCGCCATTCACACGCCCTGCCAGCGCGGCCTTGGCCAAACCGGTGCCGATATTAGCCGCCACGTCACGCACAGTAACAGGGTGCTCAAAGCTGCGCTGGCTACCGTCTGGGAGGGTTAAAGTGGGCATAAAGTAGTGGTTATGGAAAAATCTGGTAGGCGCGATTGGACTCGAACCAACGACCCCCACCATGTCAAGGTGGTGCTCTAACCAGCTGAGCTACGCGCCTGCATTAAACAGGTGCGGCAAAATACCATAT
>JBKJTS010000279.1:0-11056 GCA_046590885.1 Gammaproteobacteria bacterium | reverse complement strand
AGCACCTTCAAAAACCACCAATGGGATTTTGGTACCTCGCCACGTTAGCATACCAACCAACCAGGCAGGCGTACGCGGCACCACTTCAACGACATCATATGGAACAATCTCTGCAACGGTCGCATGTGGCAACAACATCATGCCATGCACAGGCAACAATAAGCTATGAATCACATCTAATGCACTAGCCATGTACTTTCTCCTTTATTTTAGAGGCGGCCAATATGAACAGGCCGTTATGCCGACAACTCAAATTGGCATAATAACTCTGCCAAGGAGTCTAATTTTCCACGAACTGTTTTCCAAGAGTTACATCTATTCACACTGGGTGATCACAAAACTTTTTCCTCGAGGAAGAGCTGTTCCTGAATTTTAAATAATGGTGAGGCTTCTTCCGGAAATACTTCATGGTACTTATAAAACTGCACTAGGTTCTACGTCGGCGGAAATATCAACAACAACAATTTTTTCACCCAGGAAGGCTTTGCCGTGCATGGAAGACATATCTAATGGTATAGGGATGTCTTGCTCGGGGAATGCCAGCTCTGACCTATCGCACTGAATGACCCTGTCATTAATGTTATCGACCAGATAACCCAAAGCTTTGATATTACATTCAGCCATATCTAGCAGGGAATCCAAGTTCATCTGGCTTTCTACCATTGTCTCTAGAAAATACTCAACACTGGTAAGGGCATCCTCCAAAGTATTTAATGCGGCCAGGGTTGGAACAATTTTTACCGCCAGTAACTCATGGTTTATATAAAGAGATATGACTTTCAAAACTATGCAAGGACGATGCAAAGACAACATGGTAAGCGCACCAATAATTCGATGCAATAAACCTGGAATAGGAATTAATAAATCGGTTTGGCCAGGCTCCCTTGAGAAGGAAGCAATGGCATCTTTCACCTGTGTAAGATCTACTATAACCTGACGAATAATAGCTCGGCATAGCTCATGAAACTCTTCTTCGCCCACTGGCTGGGAATCACTTTGTAACAGTTTTACCACGGGTTTAGCAGGGGGTTTTTTATTCCCTAATAAAGACTCCGCATATAACAAGGCATTTGCAACTTCTAGAATTCGTGCGTCATTTACAATACTTTCCCCCTCCAGCATGGACTCCAGGATGCCAGTCTGTTTTCTAACTATTTGACGCGATTCCCAGCAACCCAACATGTGTGTTGAACTGGATATTTGTCGTAAAACATCCATAATAGTGCGTAATTCATCAGATGTATGACGACTATCTGATCGCGAAAAATCCTCTAATTTTTTCTTTGCCCAAATCAACTCATGTTTAATTGTTTGTGTTGCCATATCCAAGAATGTCGATTTGACTTCCCCAGCGCTATTAGTCAGCGATAAATCCTGATGTGAACAGGAGCTGTCTAAATTTGAGGCTGTATGACTTTCCGAAACCGTTATACAATGGAGAAGATTTTTAATTAAATCGATCGGTGGATTGGAAAACAAAGCTTCAGGCCCTGCATCCATAACTCGGCGAATCTGTCGCTCAACCTGACCGAGTAGAAGTTTAATGGAAGTGCTGCATGCCAGTTTGCCCTCTAACAATTTTTCGATTACTTCCGCTGCGGAGCACCATAAACCTTCATCGGGCGATACTTGCTGAAGTTGGACCATTACGTTCAGTAATCGGCTTAATGCCACTTTGTTGTTGGCATCTCTGTACCATACTAGCAACCCTACTTGATAAACAGGCCGCAAGTTGCTAGCCAAGATGCGAACAGCCAACACATCTGAAGTGTTAGTTTCTGTAAGTGGAGCCATAATTGCTGGAGTATTCGCCGTAGAAAATATTATGGCTTCTGCCAAAATTGAACTGCCACCGGCCTAGTCGTAAATCCTTCCAAGGCATAACTTCACCCGCCCGTATATTTCTTCATTTCACCCACTTCAAGAATTGGTAACAACAACTATTTTTATCCATAAATGCTGTTGCCTTAAAATCCTGACATCCAATAATTCAATGCATGTCATAGATTTGAATTTTATTCAGAGGCTTCTTCATCCCCGCCTAAATATATTACCAGCTCGCTGGCTAACAATAACTTACGTTGGATATTGCCAATTCCTTGTAATCATTTTTTGCTTCGTGGTATATGCGTCAATAGTGGGCAATCTACTATTTCTTGCACATCACCTAACGAAGCCAGCGCAAGATGACTACTTACAGAGAATGGGCTGCCGCTCCATGAAGATGGCTCTTTTGCCTCGGTCATTTCTGTTTCCACGGCAAGACTGCGATATTCCAACTCCAGCAATATCACGTAGGGGGTTCTAGCGATTGTTAAGGGCGCCATGAGATATAGCCCTGATGCATCGCGGCTTTAACTTGGCCAGCAATTCGGCTTTTGGCTTGGTAACTGCCCTTTTCGAGAATGGCTTTCAAGATGTGCAGCTCTGTTGGTGTATCGTCAATTATTATGTGGGCCACGGGCGGTCTCTTAATATTATCCAGTTAATGCAATTTTGTTAATCGCAGTGTTTACTGCAGGAGTTGAGTGCTTATCTTTGTTTAATTTGTTCTGAGGACTTATCACGTAGCGCTTGATTATCCCTAGTAACTCATCTCCCATAAAGGGTTTGTGGAGGTAGTGATCTGCACCCACCGTATGGGCACGCACCTTATCAAACGCGCTATCTTTGCAGGGCATCATGATGATGGGTATCGCGTGAAAATCCAGGTTGTGCTTGATCACGGCACAGGTCTGATAGCCATCAAGACGGGGCATCATGGTGTCTACAAAAATAATGTCGGGCTTCTGGTCAATAATCAGTGCTAGGGATTCAAAACCGTCAACTGCCGTTATTACTTTGCAACCTGCTTTCTGCAATATCAGTTCTGCAGTATCACGAATTGTTTTGCTGGCATCTATTATCATGACTTTAATTTCAGCAAAACGGTCTTCCGTACCGGTGTCCTCTGACATTACTTTTCCATAAAAAAATTTATTTTTTTATACCCTTGTCAGGTATAGCGGCAAAAATTTGAGGGGCTTTAAGAGGGTGCATAGTTTGGGGATATGCCCACCACCCAACCCCTGTATGACAGCAGGGGTAGAGGGAGCGGCGTGAACAGGATTCTGCCATCGACGGCATCAGCCGCCTGCAGGGCTTAGGTCAGTGCGCGGCAGGTTTCTGCATTAATTTATCGGTATAAGCCATGGCAACAGCGGATACCACGAAGGTTAGATGGATAATCACCTGCCATTGCATGGTTTTTTCATCAAGATGGGGCGCATTAATGAAACTTTTGAGCAAGTGGATGGATGAAATGCCAATCAAGGCCATGGAGAGTTTGATCTTCATAGTGCTGGCGTTGACGTGACCCAGCCATTCGGGGTGATCGGGGTGCTCTTCTTTGTATAGCCGCGAAACAAACGTTTCATAACCGCCAATAATTACCATAATCAATAGGTTGGCGATCATCACCACATCAATCAGACCCAATACAATGAGCATGATTTCAGCCTCACCAATAGTGGCCGTTTTGGTCACAAGGTGGGCAAGTTCTATCATGAAGTGATAAACATACACAGCTTGCGCTATGATCAACCCCACATATAAAGGGGCTTGAAGCCAGCGGCTTGAGAAAATGAAGCTGCGTAACAGGCTCATTGATCGGGTAGGGGTTTTATTTTCCATATAAGTATTGTAGTGAATCTCTTTGTGGGCTCAGACACCCCCACGCAAAGGGGGGAATAATTCTCTATTCTACCCTATTTGATATTGTGACTCACCATGTTCAGTGCCGTCTGGATAGCGGCTTCCAGGCTGCCAGCATCAGCGCCGCCTGTTCCCGCCAGATCCAGCGCCGTGCCATGATCCACCGAGGTGCGGATAATAGGCAAACCCAGGGTAATGTTGACAGCATGGCCAAACCCGGCATATTTAAGTACCGGCAGACCTTGATCGTGATACATAGCCAGTACTGCGTCAGCCGTTTTCAAATATTTGGGGATAAATAAGGTATCCGCCGGTAATGGGCCAGTGAGGCGCATACCCAAGCCGTTATTCAGGCCACTGTCAGATGCACGCAGTTTTTCCAGGACCGGTACTATAACCTCTGCATCTTCGGTACCAAAATGGCCACTCTCACCTGCATGGGGATTGAGGCCACATATTAAAATATGCGGATCAATCACACCGAAGCGCGTACACAGATCATGGTATAACACGCGCAACACCGCTTCCAGACCCTGCGCGGTGATGGCATCGCTGACTTCCCGTAACGGCAGATGGGTAGTTGCCAGTGCCACTCGCAATCCTGGGACAGCCAGCATCATAACCACCTGCGGTGCCTGGGTAAACTCTGCCAGGAATTCAGTATGGCCGGTGAACGCGATGCCGGCGTCATTGATAATACTTTTTTGCACCGGGCCGGTAACCAGCGCATCGTACTGACCACTCACACACGCGGCAGTGGCAACGCGCAACGTCTCCAGCACGTAAGCGGCATTGGCACGATTTAACCGACCAGATTGCACTGGCTCGGTCAGTGGCACGGGCAATACCTTAAGCGTACCCGCACGGTGTACGCTCCCAATCCCTGCGCGGGATCGTGGAGTGGCATCCACCAACTTCAATTGCAGTGGCACACCCAACTGCCGGGCACGTTGCATCAGCAAATCCGGGTCGGCCACTACCACGAGGTCGGCATCCCATGTCTGCTGGGCGATGTGTATGCACAGGTCGGGCCCAATACCAGCGGGCTCACCGGGTGTTAGAACAATACGGGGGATCATACTAATCAATCCACATGAAATGCTGTTATCGCAGATTAGGTTTTAGCCCGACAGGTCCGGCGCAAAGGTTCATTACATTCTCTCCCCAATCTCACTCGTAAGCGCAGCTAGGGACGTGACTGATTCTTAGTTGACTATGTAATGAAATTACGAAGCTGCACCATCAATGCGATATTCCACATATGCCTCATCTCGCAGGCGTCGCAGCCAGTTTTGATATTCTTCTTCAATCTTGCGGCTGCGTAGTGCTTCCTGGGCTTGGCTACGCGTATATTCTTCAGTATCGTCATGTTCACGGCGTTCTTGTACCTGCACAATATGCCAGCCAAATTCGCTCTTGAACGGGGCGCTGATCTGTGCAGGCTGTAATTCATTCATGACCTGTTCAAAGGCAGGCACCATATCACCTGGGCTGACCCAATCCAGGCTACCCCCTTTGGCGGCACTGAGTGTGTCATCGGAATTGGCGCGGGCTAACTCTGCAAAATCCTCGCCTTTTTTGATACGTTGCGCCAACTGCTCCAAACGAATACTGGCATCGTCATCAGTAATCAGTTCAGTGGTACGAATTAAAATATGCCGGGCCAGGGTTTGTGTCACCATATGGCGTTTGCCGCCCCGGTAATCGAGCAGCTTAATAATATGAAAACCGCCCGAGCTACGAATAATGTTGCTTAACTCTCCCACCTTCATGGCCAGCGTTTGAGAGGCAAATAGTGAAGGTAATTGACCCGCGCTGCGCCATCCCAAATCGCCGCCTTCGAGCGCCTGCTGACCATCCGACACGGCGATCGCTGTTTCTTTGAAATCAGCACCGCCTTCTGCGCTTCCCCCTACTTTGGCTTGCAATTTTTCAAGGATTTTTTCAGCTTTTTGCCGCGCGGCCTGAATCTGTTCAGGTGATGGGGCTTCCGGTAGAGCAATTAAAATATGGCCTATACGGTACTCATCATCAGATTTTCCTTGACGTGCCTGGGCAACAAGAAATTGCGCAACTTCCTGATCAGTCACCGTAATACGGCTGTCTACCTGACGTTGCCGCAGCCGGGTGATAATAATTTCATCACGGATATCTTCGCGAAATTTATCAAAGCTGAAGCCATCTTTTTCAAGTACGGCACGAAACTCAGTCAATGACAGTTTATTTTGCACAGCAATTCTGTTAATAGCCCGATTCAGCGTGTCATCATCCACGCGTATGCCAGTATTGGCGGCCAACTGTAATTGCAAGCGACTGGTAATTAATCGTTCCAGAACCTGCTTTTGTAATACAGCCCCCGGCGGAACTGGGGTATTTTGCTGGCGCAATTGCTGCTTCACAGTGCGCGTCTGGTCATCCAGTTCACTGCGCGTAATCACCGCATCATTGACGATGGCTACTATACTGTCTATTTCCACCCCCGAAGAAGATGGCACAGCGTCAGCTATCGCTACCTGTGTTAACATCAACGCCAAGCCAAAAAACAATTTCTGAATCATTTACTTTTAATCCTCTAACGGATGGTTACGCATACAACAAACCCTCTTCCAGCCATGCGAAACGAGAGGGGGGACAAGGGCGTGATGCACACTCATTAACGCTCATTCTGATAGCCTAAAATACCCCGTTCCAGCACCGTTCGAACTGACGGTCCGACACTCATCAGGCCTTTGAGTTCCAATTGCATAAGCAGCGAGCTGCTCATATCCCCGGTTGAAGTAAGGTTACGGCGGTTGACTATTGTAAACGCCCAGCAGCAACTATTGTATTCTAATCCCGCCAGCGATTCTAAAATCCGGTTATCCGGGAGGGAATAATACCAGCGACCAATGAAGTTCCACTGGCGATGCAATGGGAAAAAGGTCGATATATCAATCTGATCGGTTTGCACAAGCGGAAAATTGCGACGATAACGGTAAGCCATATTAAGAATGTTGTTTGGGTGCGGATTATATTTAATCTGCACCGAGCCGCGTTCAATCTGTTGCAGATCAGGATTCCAGTATACATCCGCCGTGGTTGTCCAGGTGGGCGCTAACGCTGCTGCAGCCTCAGCCACCACATCTGAATTATGGCGTGTTTCTACGGCGCCGCCCGGAAACATCACGCGGCGATCCTGCAAATAATAAATTTGTCCAAGACTGAGCCGTATATACTCCACGCCGCTGTCACGCCCCAGCACGCGCGTGGTGAGCGCGGCACTGATCTGATTCGCATCACCCACACGATCTACACCGCTAAAGCGGTTGTCGCGAAATAATTGTGCAAAATTAAAATCCATGCCCCCGCTATCAAACACCGGTAACGCTGATTGATCACGGTACGGCGCATACAGATAAAACAGGCGTGGCTCCAGGGTATGCAGTAACGCGGGTGCTTGTGAACTCCGACCCCACCCCATATCACGCTCCAGATAAATCCCATTATCCAGTGTCACGATGGGCACGGTGCGTGTCAACGCAGCGGCAGGGCTACCTGGCAACGGATCCAGGTCATAACGTGTATAGCGCAGACTCAACCGAGGTATCACAAATCCCGCCTCACGCTGTAACGGCCAGCTCACCTCGGGCTGTAGGTCCAAGCGTGAACCGGTAAGGCGATCTTCCTGATCGAAGCGTACCCATTCACTTTGCAGGCGATACGCCACACCAGTATCAATCTGGGGCTGATCGAAAGTAAACACCATCTGCGGCACACGGCGATAAGGACGTGCTGCTGAGGGCACGGCATTGTCCACCGGCTGCAACCCCTGCACTCGCGTCAGAAAATAAATATTCTCATGTTGATAGGTAACATCCAGACGCCGCTCCATATGGGTAACACTGGCGACACTCAGGCCACTGCCAAAATCACTCAGGTAGTCTTTATCGGATACATAATTAAACTGCAAATCGCTGTTCCAATAAAGCCCCAAATTAGCCACGTGCCGGTAGGCAGCAGACAGGCGATCTTTGCCATACACTTTGTCGCCAGACAAATATCCTATATTCATCTGCCCACCACTGGCACGATTGATATAGCGAAACTCGGTATCTACCAACATACCCCGCTCAGTCAAAAGGCGAGGCGTAAAAGTGGCATCACGGTGTGGCGCAAGGTTCACATAATAAGGAATGCGAATATCAATACTTGATAGTGAACTGCCAATCTGCGGAATCAAAAACCCGGTTTTGCGCGCATTGGTAATCGGAAAGGAAATATATGGAATGTATAGAAACGGCACGCCCATAAAACGCACCGTAGCATTGTAAGCCTCACCCATACCGCGACCCTGATCAATCCGCACGCGCGATGCTTTTAGCAGCCAAGCTTCACGGTCCGGATCACAGGTGGTATAGGTGGCGTCTTTCAGGCGCGTTACATTCGCATTGTCCTTGATAACAATTCGCGCACTGCCGCGTGCATGCTGTTCTTCAAAACGAAACCGGGCATTATCAAAGTGACCTTTTTCGGTTTCCAGCTCCACAAAACCCGCATCGCCAGTTACAGCCAGCGCATCACTTTGATAGTGAACATTGCCCCTGGCCTCTGCGGTATCGTTGGCATCATCATAAATAACCGTATCCGCCGCCAGATTTTCTACCGCACGACGCAGTAAAACATTGCCACTGAATACCGATATATTGTTATCACGCATCACTGCGTTATCGGCATCTACTACGGTGGGGGACTCTTCAGGTACACCAGCATTCACCATTCGGGGCTTGGCCACAGCATGGGTATGGCACAGCGACCATGGCGCTTCAGTGGACGGGGGAGTGGCGGCAGACGCTGCGGCCATGGAAACCCATAACCAAAAAAAGATACAGCAGCGACCCAATAGTGTCGATAAAGAATAATTCACGGTTACGCTATTAAAATAAATGGGCAGAGTAAACAGGTATGGTGAACTAGGGTTGGTAAACTACCCTGTATATCGCTTAACATATGAGGATTATAACCCCCTGTGGCCAGGAACACTAATACCATGCAGAACCGCTTTGATGAACTGACTGACTGGCTGCGCCAGGAAGTAGGCATGCCGACCTTTGACATCGCACCCGCGTCCAGCGATGCCAGTTTTCGGCGTTATTTTCGTGTGCGCCATGTGGGGGAAAGCCACATCGTCATGGATGCCCCACCCGACAAAGAAAATTGTCACCCCTTCGTCAACGTCGCTCAGGCCTTTCACGAGCGCGGGCTAAATGTTCCACGCGTACTGCATGCCAATCTGGAACGGGGATTTTTGCTTCTCACTGATTTGGGGAACCGCCAATACCTGGAAGAACTGAGTGCCCCCCACGCCAACCCCGATCAACTTTATGGTGATGCACTGGACACACTGTTGCGATTACAACGCCCAGACACGCCTAACACCATTTTGTTGCCGCCTTATGACTTACCTCTTCTCATGCGTGAAATGGCACTGTTTCGCGATTGGTTCATGGCACAACACCTGAAAATAACACCCGATGATGCCATCACCGCCACACTCGATCACACCTTCCATTTCCTCGCTCAAGCTGCGCTCGAACAACCGCAAGTCTGGGTACATCGCGATTACCACTCGCGCAATCTCATGCTCACAGAGCATCACAATCCCGGCGTACTCGACTTTCAGGACGCCGTCATCGGCCCTGTCACCTACGATCTGGTGTCACTGCTACGTGACTGCTATATCGCCTGGCCGCGTGAACAGGTAGAAGGATGGGTAGCACAGTATCATACGCAAGCAACGCAGAGCGGCATTCTCAGCAACGTCAGCCTGGCACAATTACTGCGCTGGTTTGATTTAATGGGGGCACAGCGTCATCTCAAAGCCATCGGCATCTTCGCCCGCCTGAATATTCGTGACGGAAAACCGGGTTATCTGAAAGACATACCGCGTACCCTGAGCTATGTGGTCGACGTCAGCAGTCGCCACCCTGAACTGTCAGAATTTCATCACTTTTTGCAGAATAATATTGCACCACACATGGATGTGAAAATGCCACTATAGGTAGGGTGCCGGAAGCGGTCGCAGCCTAGGGAAAGGCACCGGGGAAAGGTTCTGCAAGTGGCAGAAACGATAGTGAACTGTCAATCTTATCCGTTATTTCGAATGGCGCAAACGCGTCCCATGCAACAGTGACAACATAATCTCTTCTGCGGTTAACTCCACAGGGAAATACGCGCCGGAAATCTTAGCGGCGTTAATGCTGGCCCCTACAAGACAGCTGGTACTAAAATCAATACCGCGTAAGTCCGCTTGGCGAAAATAAGCGTGACTGAAATCGAGGCCCATTGCATCGAGCCCACGCAGATCCACACCCCGGAAATCACAGTGAGTCAAATCTGTTGTCACGCCCTGCGCTTTTTTTTCATTGAACTCGACCACATGACCGTCGCGTAACAATCGGTATAATACATCATCCGCTTTTATTTTAGGTTTGATTGTCACTGCACACCTCGTCATGCAAAATTACGTTACTGGCTATCGTTCCTGTTATTTGCGAAGCTGTAACGCTTCTAAATTACCTTTATTACCACGCACAAATACAATATCGTTAGAGACAACTGGCATGATGCTGATGGGAGTGGCCCCGGTTTCCCCACTCATTTGGTAGCGCGCCACAAAACGACCGTCATCACGTGCCAGCCAATGCACATAGCCTTCTCCGTCTGCCACTATCAGAAAATCGCCTTGTAATGCGGGAGCAGTGACACCTCGTCCATGGAGCTTGTCCTGCTTCCATAACGCCGTGCCGGTGCTGCTTTCCAGTGCCCACACATGACCCTCATGATCAGTGATATAAATTCTGCCTTTATCAATTACGAAATCCTCATAAGCCGACATTTCGCGTGACCACAATACACGTCCAGAGTCCTGATCCACAGCAACCAAACGCCCCTGAAATGATACCGCGTATATTACCCCGTCAACTAGCACCGGGTCGGCATCCACATCAATCATTTGTTCAAGCTCAGAGCGTCCTTGCGGCACACCCACCCGCGATTCCCAAATCAACCCACCATCGCGCACATTATAAGCGGCCAGTATGCCATTAGCGAAACCTACCACCACCTTCTCACCCGCCAGCAAAGGTGAGCTGGTGCCGCGTAAAGTTAATATGGGTACATTCTGCGTATGTACCCAAATGCGCTTACCCGTTGCGGCGTCAAGCATGACTAGCTTATCGTCGATAGTCCGCACTGCAATCCCATGCTCTGATGCACGCGGCGGCGCCAGCACTTCACTGGACACGGTGCTTCGCCATACCATTACGCCATCATCCATGCGCAACGCCAGCACTTCGGCATCATGGGTACCAAATAACAACAAACC
>JBKJTS010000268.1:0-19733 GCA_046590885.1 Gammaproteobacteria bacterium | reverse complement strand
CCCTCGCAATCCCCCTTTCTTGAATACCATGCGCTCGGCCACCACGTCAGCATGAATCACGTCGCCGGGCGCAAAGCGGCCTGCGATGATTTCCTGTGCCAGCGGATTTTCCAGCATCTGCTGTATGGCACGTTTTAATGGCCGTGCGCCATATACCGGATCAAAGCCCGCTTCGCCCAATTTATCCAGCGCCGCCGCCGACAGCTCAATATTCATGTCACGTTCACGCAGGCGTTTACGCAGATACCCGGTTTGAATCAGGGTAATGGCGCGAATCTGTTCACGGCCCAGCGCGTGAAACACTACCACGTCATCAATGCGGTTGATAAATTCCGGGCGAAAATGTTGTGCCACTACATCCATCACGGCGTCTTTCATCGCGCTATAATTTTCTTCTATTCCACCCAGATCCTGAATCAGTTGCGAAGCCAGATTCGAGGTCATCACAATCACGGTATTACGAAAGTCCACGGTGCGTCCCTGGCCGTCGGTCAGGCGACCGTCATCCAGCACTTGCAACAACACATTAAATACGTCGGGATGTGCTTTTTCCACCTCATCGAACAGAATGACGGAATAGGGACGACGCCGTACCGCCTCCGTCAGATAGCCTCCTTCTTCATAGCCCACATAGCCGGGCGGCGCGCCGATCAGGCGTGCCACGGAATGCTTTTCCATGAATTCGGACATATCAATGCGCACCATGGCGTCATCGGTGTCAAACATGAATCCCGCCAGGGCTTTGGTAAGTTCTGTTTTACCCACCCCAGTGGGGCCGAGAAACAGAAATGAACCGTTGGGGCGGTTTGGATCAGACAGCCCGGCGCGCGAGCGACGTATTGCATCCGACACCGCTTTTACCGCTTCGACTTGGCCCACTACACGTGCCCCTAACGCTTCTTCCATGCGTAACAGTTTTTCACGCTCGCCTTCCAGCATTTTTGATACCGGAATGCCAGTCCATTTCGAAACCACTTCGGCGATTTCTTCTTCGGTGACTTTGTTGCGCAGCAACTTCATCTCGTGCATTTCAGCCTGCGAGGCCATATCGAGCTGTTTTTCCAGCTCAGGAATACGCCCGTATTGCAGTTCGGACATGCGGGTTAAATCACCCGCGCGCCGTGCTGTTTCAAGTTCGCTGCGCGCACGTTCGAGTGCTTCCTTGATATGTTGCGTGCCTTGCAATGCGGCTTTCTCTGCTTTCCAGATTTCATTCAGATCAGAAAATTCATGTTCAGCCTTGCTGATCTCAGTCTGCAAATTGCCAAGGCGTTTTTTCGACGCATCATCCGTTTCTTTTTTCAGTGCCTCACGCTCGATTTTAAGCTGGATCATGCGGCGTTCGAGACGATCCATTACTTCGGGCTTGGAATCAATTTCCATGCGAATGCGGCTGGCCGATTCATCAATCAGGTCGATGGCTTTGTCTGGCAGATTGCGGTCTGTGATATAGCGATGCGACAGCATCGCGGCGGCAACAATCGCCGGATCCGTTATCTCCACGCCATGATGAATTTCGTATTTTTCCTTCAGGCCGCGCAGAATGGCGATAGTGTCTTCCACAGAAGGTTCATTGACTAATACTTTCTGAAAGCGGCGTTCCAGCGCGGCATCTTTTTCGATGTATTGGCGATATTCATTGAGGGTCGTCGCGCCCACGCAGTGCAGGTCACCCCGCGCCAGCGCCGGTTTCAGCATATTGCCTGCATCCATCGAGCCTTCGGCCTTGCCAGCGCCGACCATGGTGTGTAACTCATCAATGAATAAAATCACTTGACCTTCCTGTTTGGCAAGATCATTCAATACCGCTTTGAGGCGTTCTTCAAATTCACCGCGAAATTTTGCACCCGCAATCAATGCGCCCATGTCGAGTGATAATAAGCGCCGATTCTTCAGTCCTTCGGGCACTTCACCATTAATGATACGCTGTGCCAGGCCTTCCACAATCGCCGTCTTGCCCACGCCGGGTTCGCCAATCAACACCGGGTTATTTTTAGTGCGGCGCTGTAATACCTGGATGGTGCGGCGAATCTCATCATCACGACCAATGACAGGATCAAGTTTGCCCTGTTCAGCGCGTTCGGTGAGATCAATAGTGTATTTTTCCAACGCCTGGCGTTGTTCCTCAGCATTGACGTCATTAATTTTTTGACCGCCGCGCATTTTTTCGATAGCTTGCTCAATGGAGCCTTTGGCCGCGCCCGCTTTGCGCAGTAGCTCACCAAGCGCACCTTTATCTTCCAGTGCGGCCAGTATGAATAATTCACTGGAAATAAATTGATCTTTGCGTTGCTGGGCCAGCTTGTCGGTAAGATTCAGCAGACGTGTCAAGTCATTGGAAACATGCACCTCGCCCGCGCTGCCTTCCACGGTCGGCAGGCCATCCAGTGCTTCACCCAATTGCGAGCGCAGGCGGCTCACATTAACGTCTGATTGCCCCAGCAGTGAGCGTACCGTGCCACCCTGCTGATCGAGCAGAGCCGCCAGGACATGAGCCGGTTCAATAAATTGATGATCGCGCCCCACTGCCAGGCTTTGCGCGTCCGCCAGCGCCATTTGGAATTTGCTGGTCAATTTATCCATTCGCATCGGGGGATCCTCGTGTTTAAAAGTTAGCTTTCCACATAGATGGGGATGGTAAGGGGCAGATTCAAGCGCGATGCAGTGGTGTCTTTGTATCTATGATTGATTTAACAGATTTTTAAGGGTGCCTTTATCCGGCAGTCGATAGATATGGAAGTCGCTGTCCAGCGAGATAATATTTTTGACGCCGGTTTGCAGCGCTAATATCACCAGCGAAGCGTCGGCCAGGTCCATGGGGCGATCCCGGTATTTTGCAGTCAGATTAATGATGTCTTGCAGGGAGTCAGGCGCCAGCTCCAGGATGGTCAGCCCACCACGATTAACCCAGGAAAGAAAGGCAAGTTGTCCTTCTACCCCGTCGCCGAGCAGATGGCATACCTCAGTAATAACAGGCCATGAGGTGAAAATACTTCCCTTATAGCTTTTGATAAAGTTGATCACTTGTGGATGGTGTTTATCATCTCTATCGAACGCGGCAATCAGTGGTCCAGAGTCAGCGAGTGTTTTTTGCACGAATTTTCGCCTTTATATATTCTTTTCTGCGTTCAGATAAATCGGGCCGTCCGCTGCCAACCGCGCCAAACAAATCAGCGCCAAGACTATAAGGCGTTTCTTCCATAGGGTGTGATTTAAGATATTCGCTCAAGCTGCGTTTAACGATCTCGCTCTTGCTGATATGCAGGCGTTTGCTTAAACGGGCGAGTTGTTTTTCAAGCTGGATGTCAAGCCTTACGCTGAGTGCCATGGCGCGATCCTATGTATTACATTTATGTAATACATACTACATTAACGTAATACAGGGTGTCAATACAGCGCCATGAATGGTTAGCGGCTGAATTTAACCGGATACGGAAACAGCTCATCCAATGGCACGCTATGTCCGGCAGTCTGTACGATGCGGGCATGTTCGCGACGGAATTCGCGGGCATGGGTGAGGCCGCAGGCGTGTGCTAACTTGTCAACTTCAATGTTGTTCCAGTAGGCATAGTTTGCGACACGCGTGGCTTTATCTTCCACTACCAGGCCACGTTGCAGTTTTCTGTTGTGTGTGGTGATGCCGGTAGGGCAGGTGTTCTGGTGACATTGCAAAGATTGTATGCAGCCCAGTGCGAACATGAAGCCACGCGCGGTTACGGTGAAATCAGCGCCCATGCACAGTGCCCAGGCTACGCGTGCCGAGGTTACCAGCTTGCCCGAGGCGATCACACGCACGTGTTCACGCAGGCCGCTGGCAATGAGTGCATCTACCAGCATCGGCAATGATTCATTGAGTGGCAGGCCGACATGATCAGCAAGTACCTGTGGCGCTGCGCCCGAGCCGCCGTCGCCGCCATCCAAGCTGATAAAATCAGGGGCGCTATCTACACCCCGGCGCAAAATGGCTTCACAGAGGCGCAGAATCGCTGTTTCCGATCCCAGCACGGTTTTAATACCTACCGGCAATCCAGTGACATCGCGGATGCGGACGATCATATCCAGCAGTTCATTATCATTTTTGATATCATAGTGACGATTCGGGCTGTCGGAAGGTTGGCCTAACGGTATGCCGCGAATGCGCGCTACTTCTTCTGTAACTTTGATAGCAGGCAGCACCCCGCCGCGCCCGGGTTTCGCGCCTTGCGCCAATTTTATTTCAAAGGCGCGCACATGTTGTGCGATGTCACGCAAGTGAGTGTCACTGAGATTACCTTGCAGATCGCGCACCCCGTATTTAGCGGTGCCAAGCTGAAAAATGACATCGCACCCCCCCTCGAGATGGTAAGGCGCCAGGCCCCCTTCGCCAGTATTCAGCCACACGCCGGCTTTTGCTGCGCCGTATGACAGGGCACGTACCGCTGGAGTAGATATTGCGCCATAACTCATGCCGGAGATGTTAATGATTTTCGATGCAGTAAAGGGTTTGTTGCATTGCGGGCCGATAATCAAGGGTGGGGTAGTGTGACGCTCTTCTTCCAGCACCGCGTACGGCGCATTAACGAAAATCAGTGACCCCGGTTCGCGTAAGTCATTGGTAGAACCAAAGCCAATGATACCTCCCAGGTTTTTTGCGGTGCGATATACCCATGTGCGTGTAGCGCGATTGAAAGGCAGCTCCTGGCGGTCGTGAGCGAAAAAATATTGACGGAAATATTCGCCTTGCCGCTCCAAAAAATAACGCAACCGGCCAATGATCGGAAAATTACGCCGCACCGCGTGTTCTGTTTGCGAGATATCCTGAAGAAACATCAGAACCAGAGCCAGCATCACTAAACCAGCCGTCCAGCCCATAATGACGATGATCCACGATGCGATGCCGGTAATGCTCATGGAGATGTATGCTTTATCCTGATTGTTCTAGGGTTGTACCTTGATACATTTCGGTTCGTCCTAATCCTGTCGAAGGGCATCAGTATGCGTGGCTGGTAGTTCGACAGGGCTCACCACGAACGGTGAAAAGAAGTATTGGGTTATTCGTGTATTCCCCTATGTATATCGGCAGGAAGATTAATATTGCTTAACCTGGAAAAATTACTCGTTCATCACTCGCGATATCCTCGCTGCATCAAATAGGTGACTCTGGCCCCGTTTTCACGAGCGATGCGTGACCAATGACAGCGTTTCAAAAACTGATAAGTAGGGAATGGCCATGTCTGCACTGTCATTGTTGTGTTGTCGTTAATGCGTGCAAATCAGGGCCTGTGTCCGTCAGGTTAGGAGGCATTTAGCATGAGAAAATATAAATAATTGATTTTAATTGTATTTATGGGCAAAAAAAGGGCGAACGCCCAATATTTGTACATTATTGATCGTTACTTATGTATAGTATGGGTGAATCAACACAGTTGCTGCATGGAACCAAATCTAGGATGGACTTTATATACGATCCATCTGAGTTGGATGACTTGCAATCACCCCCTGTTATAAGGGATGATTAGCCTGGTAGGACTGTTAATCATGCCTTGGCCGTACTTTCGGAATGACAGCAAACGCCTGCAGTTGGAATGACAGGAATATTCATAAAAACACCATTCTGACAGGAATAGGTAATGCGGCCTGCCACAGCACGCCGCCGTGAGGAGAGCAAGCAATGTTTAATTACAACATATTACTACGTGGTTACCATCCCACATTCATGTTACCTGTGTTTCTGGCAGGGTTATTCCTTGCCGCGCCAGTGCAGGCTGCGCATATCTTTAGCGTGAATTCTGTAGTTGATGCGGCTGATACTAGCCCCGGTGATGGTTCGTGTGTTGCGCCCATTGGTGGTGGCACCATGGGTTGCACCCTGCGTGCTGCAGTGCAAGAGGCCAATGCTTTGATCACCGCCGCCACGCCTGACACCAACATCACTATTGCCTTGCCGCCGGGAACATTCACTTTGACAGGCGCGGCTAATGAGGATAACGCTGCCAGTGGTGACCTGGATATCCTGGGCACCTGTCCTAGCACCAGCATAAACACGCCCTGCCTGACCATTAATGGTAATAGTGCGGCGGGTACAATCATTAATGGTGACTTTGTGGATCGGGTGTTTCATCTCGTGGGCCGGAATACCGTCAAGATTAACAATGTAACTATCCAGAATGGCTTAGCCAATCAGGAAAGCGGTGGCGCCATCAAAAATACTAACGGCTGGCTGACGCTGGAAAATTGCACCATTACCAGCAATAAGGTGGGTCACGCTGGCATCGGTGGCAGTTACAGCGGCGGCGGTCTTTTTAATGGTGAGAATGCCCAGATGGTGGTGAATAACTGCACCATCAGTGCCAATGAAGTATTGAATCTTAATGCACAGGCCGTAGGGGCGTTCATCGGTGGTGGCGGTATTTTCAACAGCGGCATCATGACGCTTAACAAAACCATTGTCGAGAACAATAAGGGCCGCCCCTTTGGTGGCGGCATTCAAAACAGTAACGGTGCGTTGACGGGTACCGGCAAGCTTGCTCTCAATGAAAGCATAGTGCGCGGCAACACCAATACGGGAAGCAGCAGCGGCGGCGGCATCAGCAATCATGGCGGCGCGGTCACGCTCACGCGTACCATTATCCGCGCTAATTCGTCGCTGGATGGCGGCGGCATTTCCAATCTGGCTGGCGCGGGTCAGGGCAGCGTGAACGGCAGCTTGCGCGTAATTTCCAGCGTAGTGGATAACAATACCGGGGGTGGTATCCTCAACCAGGGCGGCGCGGACATTAGCTACAGCACCATCAGTGGCAATAAAGCCGCTGGTAATGGCGCGAGTGCGGATGGTGGTGGTATATATAACCGTGCCCCGGGCGATGTCGTAGTGACCAATAGCACCATTACCGGCAACAGCGCCTTCAGGAGTGGTGGCGGAATTTTCAATGGGCGTACCCTAACATTGTCCAATGTCACCCTCAGCGGAAATTCGGCGGAGGGCTCTGGCGAAGAGCTGTTTGTGAGTGTAGATCCAGATCCTGTCAATGCAGTGAAGCTGAAGAATGCAATTAATAATACTATTATCGGTGGCAATGCTGCACAGTTGGCTGGCCAGCTCAACTGCATGAGTGGCCATGACAGCACAACCCCAACGGCTATTACTGCCACTGCTAAGATGGTGTCCGGGGGCAATAATCTAGAGAATGGCGATTCCTGTGGTTTGCGGGGTTCCGGTGATCTTGTCAATACGTCGCCAAGCTTGGATGCGTTGGTACAAAGTGGGAGTGCTGACGAAACGCGGTTGCTGGATCTAACCCGTCCGCCAGTGTTTGTACCGCTGACAGGCAGTGCGGCCATTGCTAATGGAGCATGTACCAATAAGTTTGACCAACGCTTATTTGGTCGCCCGGGTGCGAGTGGAGCCGCATGTGATATCGGCGCAGTGGAAACAGATGGTGACCCAGCAGTAAGTAAAGTCGATTTGGAAGTGAACTTGACTGGAAGTGTATCGTCGGTATCATTAAATAACCCAGTCACCTACACCCTTCTGGTCACCAATAACGGTCCAGGCACAGCAGTAGGTGTGACGGTAACGGCGCAACTGCCTTTGGGCACTAATGCAACTTTTTCAGTAGCGGGTGCTAATTCGTTAGGCGTTTTATGCACCCCGTCTGGCAGTCAAGTCAGTTGCAAGCCATCATCTAATTTGCCAAGTGGCGCAAACTTTACGGTATTTATTAATGTTACGCCGGTAAGCGCTGTCTTGAATGGCACCTCTATGGAGATTCGCGCCCGGGTAGATGTGGGTTCAGGTTCACCCAACGATTGGCGAATGGGCAATAACGGTTCACTCGATTCTTGCGTAACTGGCGCCTGCGTGGTGACCGCCGTAGTTCCTCCAAATAATAACTTTGGTTCTAATGATGGCGGTGGGGGGGCGTTTGGTCCTCTGGAATTACTCTTGCTAGGCTTGCCCGGCGCACTGCTGTTACGTCGTCGTAAAATTAGAGCGTAGGGTGCGCCGGGAACAACCATGGCCTAAACCTGATAAATACGGGCGGGCGTCAACGGCTATTCGCTTTGTGCAATTACATTAACCCTTCCCACGCTGTTATTTCTCCCGACAACCCCCATTCATGGGGGTTGTCGGGAGAAATCCTTTTACCGAGTATTGAACGAAGGTGTTTTTGAGAGACCTGTAAGATCCCTCACTAAGTTCAGGATTCTAGTAACTCTCTATGTTTGAATGAAAACTTAATCAGAGATCTGCTCTTCCCGACAGCCGCTGCGCTGTTTCTGCTAACCGCCTCCCCAATGCGCGGCACAGGCGTTTTTCCTCTTCACTTAGTGGCTTTTTGCTGTCCAGGCCAGCCAGGTGGCTGGCGCCGTAAGGTGTGCCGCCGGTGGTAGTATTCAACAGGTCGGGTTCGCTATACGGGATACCCATCATCAGCATGCCATGGTGGAGCAAGGGCAACATCATCGAGAGCAGAGTGCTTTCCTGACCGCCATGCAGCGTTGATGTGGACGTGAATACCGCAGCGGGTTTGCCAATGAGCACGCCGGACAGCCACAGTGGGCTGGTGCTGTCGAGAAAGTATTTGAGCGGGGCGGCCATGTTGCCAAAGCGGGTGGGGCTGCCCAGCGCCAGTCCGGCGCAGTGGTGCAGGTCATCCAGCGTGACATAGGGCGCGCCATGTTGGGGAATGCTGTCTTGCAGGGCTTCGCATACTGTCGATACTTCAGGTACGGTGCGTAAGCGCGCCTGCATGCCGGGTACTTCTTCCACGCCATGCGCAATTGCGTGCGCCATGTTGGCCACTGCACCATAACGGCTGTAATAAAGAATCAGTATATCTGTCATGGTTCTGTTGACTACAGGTTGGTTATACTCGTAGCAATCGTTCTGTGCTGAGTAATACACCCAAATTATAATCCTAAAATCAGGGGGCTGGGAAAACTCTTTATTAATCTTGGTTCTCTGCTACGCCAGTGTGATAGTTTGCAATTCAATGATATGATTTGTAAGATAATGAAAATACGCTTCGGTTGCCGCCCATTGTATAACGTCACTTTCTGGTTTGCACAATGAACCACTCATGGATTTTTCAGTGGATAGGATGCCTGGGTGTGGCAGCAACGCTGTTGTTGCAGGGCTGTGCTACTTCTGGCCCGCCTACTCAGGAAATGAGCGATGCCCGTCAGGCGTTGGATGCGGCACGTCAAGTTAATGCCGCCAGCCACGTGCCCGAGACGTTGCAGGATGCGCAAAGCCTGTTAGCCAAAGCCGAAGCAAAATTGAGCGCAGGTGCGTTCGAGCAAGCGCAGAACAATGCTTTAGCGGCCAAAGCCGGGGCTACCAAGGCGCGCACCATGGCATCAGCAATTAGCGAGGCGAAAGCCGCATTGCAAGAGGCTGAGGCTATGGACGGATTGTCTGGCGGTGCGATGGGGCTATTGCGGCAGGCTGAGGCGGCGGCGTTAATTGATGATGAGGAAGCCACAGTGCGATTAGCGCGTGAGGCTACTCAGCATGCCGAGCGCGATGTGAATCAGGCCTTACTGGTTCGAACGCGAATTTTACTGGGTGAAGCCCATGCTTTGATGGTTGAGGCGCGTAATATGTCCCCATTTACAAACGCACAACAGATAGAAATGGCTACCATTGAAGCGGCGTATCAGCGCCAGGAAGGCAAAGCCGCTTATACCGCAGCGCGGCTTCTAGTAGATGAATTGCGTGAGGCGCAACGTAAGCGGCAAATGATTGTTACGGCGCGGCCACCTGCTTCTGAAGAGGTGGCGCCGTCTGATTCTATGTCTGACTCTGCGCCTTCTGCCTTTAATTCTGTCAGCGCAACTCAGTACACTGTGCGGCGGGGTGACAGTTTATGGAAGATCGCTGCGCAGTCTGGGATTTACGGGAATCCCTTGCGCTGGTCGGTAATTTATAAGGCCAATCGACACCATATCAAAAATGCCAATGTTATTTATCCGGGTCAGATCCTGGTAATTAAGGATCCAGGCAAATAAGTTCGAAAATGTTTGCAGAGGTGCTCCTGCTACGCAAACCATGTCACTTCGACCGCAGGGAGAAATCCTTGTCGCAAGTCACGAACGAATGCGAGAGATCTTTGATGGAGCTTCCAGGATTTCTCGGCAACCGCCCCATGGCGGTCGCATGCAGTAGTCCCTGCCGTCGCACTGACATCAGCATCACCCACCGCATCCTTCTTTAGCCGCTTGCAACACCAGTGCATCAAATTCTTCTGCGGTCATCAGATTTTTTTCTGCAACAATATCACGCACCGGTCGACCGGATTTTTCGGAAGCTTTGGCGATTTCAGCGGCGGCGGCGTAGCCGATGCGGGTGTTAAGCAAAGTGGCCAGCGCCACACTGGTATGCAGAAATTCCTTGCAGCGTGCGCGGTCTACCTGCAAGCCCTTGAGATTGAATTCAGTGGTGGCGTTAAGGGCGTTGGTGAGCCAGTCCATGGCATCAAACAGCGCGGAACCTAGCCCTGGCATCATCACGTTTAATTCCAGTTGACCGGCTTGCGTCATGGCGGCAATCGCTGCGTCTTGTCCCAACACTTGGTAGCACACCTGGTTAAGCATTTCGAACATCACTGGATTAACCTTGCCGGGCATGATGCTGGAGCCGGGTTGTACGGCAGGTAATAAAATTTCACCGAGACCTGTGCGCGGGCCTGAGGCCAGCAGGCGCATGTCGTTGGCGATGCGGATAACTTCAAGCGTGAGGTCGCGGATGGCGGATGACAGCGCTTGAATATCGTGCATGGACTGCATTTGCGCGGCAAGGTCCGTGGCGGGCCGAATCGGTTCGCCGGTGAGTCGGGCCAGTTCTGCGGCGGCGTTTTGCGCATAATCTGGTGCGGTGTTAAGGCCAGTGCCCGCCGCGCTGCCACCCAGACCGATGTCGCACAGTGCGGCGCGGCAGTTCTGCAAGTGCGTGGCGCAGCGGTGCAGCGTCCATGCATAAGCATTAAATTCACGGCCAATCGTGGTGGGTACGGCGTCTTGCAGATGGGTACGACCACTTTTCACGGTGTCAATTTCGGCGGCGCCGATGCGTGCATATTCATCGGCCATTTTGCGCACGGCGGTCAGCAGACGGGGTAGCTTGGCGAGTGCAGTCAGGCGTATTGCGGTAGGAATGGTGTCGTTGGTGCTCTGCCCCATGTTGACGTGGTCATTGGGGTTGATGGGTTTATATGCGCCACGCGCGCCGCCCAATGCTACATTGGCAAGGTTGGCGATGACTTCGTTGCTGTTCATGTTATGGCTGGTGCCCGCGCCGGCCTGAAAGCGATCCACTACGAATTGATCAAGATAATCCCCTTGCAAAATTTTGTCACAGGCGTTGATGATAGCGGTAGTCAACGTGTCATCCAGCCAGCCGACTGTGTGGTTGGCGGTGGCAGCAGCGCGCTTGATGCGCACGTGGGCCATGACAAAATCACGGTCCGGGCCACGCCCACTGATCGGGAAGTTAATGACGGCACGTGCAGTCTGAATGCCATACCATGCGTCGGCGGGGACATTGAGTGCGCCGAGGCTGTCTTTTTCACTGCGATAATTAGTATTGGTTGTCATCTCTTGTCCTGATTTATCAAGGAAAGTAATCCATTAAATCATCAATAACGCGGCGGCCACATTGCGCCCTTCATATACCAGAATGTTATAGGTACGGCAGGCGGCGGCCGTGTCCATGACTTCAAAGCCGATGTGTTGTTTCGCGAATGCCAAGCGTATTGTCGATGATGGCCACCACAAGCGTAGACCCGTGCCGAAGAGCACGACTTCGGGTTGCATGTCGATAACAGTGTCAAAATGTTCGATAGTGAGGTCATCACGCTGTTGCGGCGGCCAGTCTTTTACTATTTTCTCGGGCATAATGATGACACTGCGAGTGAGTGTTTCATGATGAATGCGGCCGCGCAATTCGCCATCGCGATCGAGGTGCAGCGGAGCATTATCGTCGGCCGCTGCAGCCCAGGGAATAGTCACTATCACCTGTCCTGGGGCATAGGAAATAATGGTATGGGTGCGCGGGTCGCGCTCCAGATTGAATTGCATAATAATTAGCAGCCTGTCTGACTTAGGGAATTGGAGCGAAAAGTGGAGTTTACACGGAGCCAAATGAGCGTCTTGAGCCGATTCTAACACCGCAATGCGCTTGCAGCGCCTATGACAATAGCGCTATCCGACGGAGCTTATGCTTATTATGCCGTCAGTAGCTTCTGGATTTCCAGTATTTCGTGCTGGATATCGCTCAGCGCGGCTAGATATTGTTCGGGGGTAAGATTGAGTTTGGCGTAGGCGGGAATAGTTAACCACTCTGCGAAGCTGGCATGCCCTTCTTCACCAAGATGTGCCTGCAGATTGGCAATCATTACGATATCAGTGAAATCTGCTTCGGGGCCGCTGTTACGTTGCAAATCTTCGTGTTCTGCGGCCACCGATACCATCTCGGGGGGGAACTGCCAGGCTTCAAGAATCATCCTGCCGATTTGGGGGTGGAGTAATGTCAGTAGTTGATCCACGGTTTCTGGGTTTTCGAGTAACTCAGGAAAATCCTCCAACTGGGTAAGGATAGGTAGTTTGCCGATGTCGTGCACCAGTCCCGCCAGCATGGCTTGCTCCGGGGGTAAGCGGGTGAATTTGCGTGCCAACACGTGACTGATGGCGGCAGTTTTAATAGTGTGTTGCCATGTTAATTTTAAGTGGACTTTAATAGTAGCTGGTACTCGCGCCTGAAAAAGCTGGCTTACTACTACACTCGCAATAATATTGCGGACCAGGGCGTTGCCAAGGCGTGCGATAGCATTCTGGATGCTGGAAATCGTGCCGTTGCCACGGAACATAGCGCTATTGGCGACTTGCAGCAGGCGGGCCGACAATGCTGGATCAAGGGCCACAAGTTTTGCAAGTTGTGCCGCCGTGGTAGCGGGTGAGGCAGCAGCATCGCGCACTTTAATAGCGACTTCGGGCATGGTCGGCAAGCTAATGCGCTTGTTGCGGATGCCATCCATCAACATGGCAATGAACTTGCCTTCAGGGTCTGGGTTTTGAGATGGATTTATGACCATGGGCGACTCGTGGCGGGGAAATGTCCGTGTGTTGTTTTCGGCAGATTTCAGGAATACTTTAGCGTGTGACGGCTAGTCAAGCGTATAAGGCAAGGGAATAAAAGTGAGTACGGGGCCCGTCACTGTATGCAAGTGAATCTGACCCGCTGCTCCGCTTTTAATGTCCACTACTGCCAATGCTTCGTACCCCCCCTGCGGGGCAGGCTGGGCGGCGACGATAGTGCCGATGCTTTGCCGGTTTTCCATCGTGCCGACAGCGGTCGACGCGCCCAATGAGTACAGCGCGTCACCCGGTTGGGGGACCACTTCAGCTATAATTTTCGCTAGCATCATACGGCGCTTGAGGGTGCCCAGATAGTGCATGCGCGCCACAATTTCCTGGCCGGTGTAACAGCCTTTTTTGAAACTGATGCCGCCAATTGTGTCGAGATTCGCCATCTGTGGCACAAACGCATCGCGGGTGGCGGTGTAGACAGTGGGAATGCCGGCACGAATGTCGAGCAGATCCCACACGTTCCCCCCCACCGGCTGGGCTGAGCGGACGGGAGCGGGCGATGTGCATGGATGCACGAGTGCCGTGGGAGGCAGGATGCCGGGTGCGGCCAAGGTGTTCCACAGAGATTGCACCGTACCTGCGTCGCCGATGATGCCAAAGCGCGCTACGTGCGCCTCTCTATGCGGCAGGCGTAGCAGCGTCAAGCCATTAACAGAGACGACTTCATTGGGGGCTTTAGGGAGGGTACCCAGAGTGGCGCTCAGTGTCGCGGCAGTGTGCTCACCGGCATACCCGACATACACCAAGGTATCACTGACATCATTCAGTGATACCTTGGCGCGCAGCACGAACATGCGCAAACGCTGTAAAGTGGCGTTGAGAATGTCGCGCGGCAGGCTCAGGTAATAAATGTCCTCACGCATAAAGATGCGCATGCAGGCCAGCATGCGCCCCTTCGGGCTGCAATAGGCGCTGATCTGGCTGCATGTTACGGATACGGTGCGAATGTCATTCGTAAGCTGGCCCTGTAGAAAAGTGGCGGCATCCGCGCCCTGGACAGCAATCAAGCCTAGATGCGACACGTCGGCGAGGATATTGCCGTTATCCAGCGCCTGAAGCTCGTGGGCTGGCTGGCCAAAGTTCCAGACACGCCCCGCCGTAATCTCCGGGCCAGTTCCATTGGTAATGACGGCCCCGGCCTGTTGCAAAAAATTGTTCCAGTCAGTGTTCATGGTCGTATTATAACCTGTGGATGTTGGCACGAAAATTTCATTATAACACTCGCAAGGTTGCCGACTGACTGTTAAAGTCCAAGACACTCACCAGCGAGTGTCAGATAAACTAAACATCGATGAATTACCGCATGAATAAAAAAAACCGTCCTATCTTTCTGAATCTGCTACAAATCCGCATGCCGGTAGTGGCGGTACTGTCGTTTGCGCATCGGCTCAGCGGCGTCATGATGTGCGCGCTGATCCCGTTTTTAATCTACCTTCTTGATTTATCCTTACGCAATGAACAGGGGTATGCACAGGCATTGGAGATTTTGCGGCATCCTTTCGTCAAGTTTATGGCGGTGGTGGTTGTATGGGGATTGGCGCACCACATGCTGGCCGGCATCCGTTTTTTGCTGATTGATGCCGATATCGGCGTTGAGCGCGATAGTGCGCGCCGTAGCGCATGGATCATTAACGTGGGTGGATTGCTCGCGCCTATCATTATGTTGCTGGTACTGCTATGAGCTGGCGGGCTCAGGGTTCGCGCGCGTGGTTGATGCAACGCATTAGCGCAGTATACCTCGCCATTTATATTGTAATGTTCGGCTTGTATCTGCTGTTCGATGCGCCCGTCTCGTATTCGGCATGGCGTGCCTGGATGGGCTGGCCGGTTATCACTGTGGCCACCAGTGGTTTTTTTGCCGCGCTATTGATGCACGCATGGGTGGGATTGCGTGATGTGATTATGGATTATGTACATCCAGCTGCGATGCGTTTTATTTTACTGGTGTCTGTCGCACTGGGACTGTTTGCGCTGGGATTGTGGGTGTTACGCATTCTTATGCTGACGCCCTTGCCGATGATAATGGCCACTTCCGACATCAGACCGCCATGGATGGCGGAAGTGTCGAAAATGCAGGAGCATTTTTTCGACCTGCCCCTCGCAGCACTTATGCATCCATGCACGGCGGGAGCAACATGACGATTCCTACCCGTAAATTTGATACGTTGGTGATTGGTGCCGGCGGCGGCGGTTTACGCGCCGCCTTGCAACTGGCACAAGCCGACGCTAATGTTGCCGTAGTATCAAAAGTGTTTCCTACGCGCTCGCACACCGTAGCTGCGCAAGGTGGAATGAATGCCGCGCTTGCCAATGTGCTGCCGGACGACTGGCATTGGCATATGTACGACACCGTGAAGGGCGGTGATTTTCTCGGTGACCAGGATGCTATTGAATACATGTGCCGTGCGGCACCGCGTCTGGTGGTGGAGCTGGAGCACATTGGCGTGCCGTTTTCGCGCCTGGATAACGGCAAAATTTATCAGCGTCCCTTTGGTGGGCAAAGCCAGGATTTTGGTGGCGCACAAGCGGCACGCACGTGTGCGGCGGCAGACCGCACCGGCCACGCCATTCTGCACGCCCTGTATCAACAAAATATCCGCGCCAAAACCCATTTTTTTGATGAATACTTTGCGATAGACCTGATCAAGGATGACGAGGGTTACATCCTTGGGGCGCTGGTACTGGAAATTGAAACCGGCGAAGCACTGATTATTCAAGCCAAGACCACGCTCATCGCCACGGGAGGTGCCGGGCAGTTATTCCGCACCAACACCAACGCGCGCATCAATACCGGTGACGGCATGGCGATGGCGCTGCGGGCCGGCATTCCACTGCAAGACATGGAATTTTTTCAATTCCATCCGACGGGCATCGCGGGCAAGGGTATGTTGATTTCAGAAGCTGTGCGTGGCGAAGGGGGTTATCTTGTAAATGGTAATGGCGAACGCTTTATGGAACGCTACGCGCCTAACGCCAAAGATTTGGCCAGTCGTGACGTAGTCAGCCGCGCGGTTGCCACGGAAATTCACGAAGGGCGCGGTTGTGGCCTCAACAAAGATCACATCCTGCTTAAGGTCGATCATCTCGGTGCGGATGTAATACGCAAACGTCTGCCCGGGATACGCGACATGGTGATGACGTTTCTGCACATCGACCCGATTGATGTGCCGATCCCGATCTTCCCCACTGCGCATTACACCATGGGAGGTATACCCACCAACCGTTTTGGACAAGTGGTGGTGCCGCAGCAGCAAGGCGCAGAAGAGGCGGTACCGGGGCTGTATGCTGTGGGCGAATGCGCGTGTGTGTCAGTGCATGGCGCGAATCGTCTGGGTGGTAATTCACTACTCGACATTGTGGTTTTTGGCCGTGCAGCGGGCAATCACATCATCGACTACCTTAAGGAAAATCGTTATAGCCGCACCTTCGCGCCATCCAGTATCGATGCTGCGTTGGCGCATCTGGCGCGTTGGGATCAGCGCAGCCAAGGCGATTTGGACGAAACGGTGGATGGCCTGCGCAATGAATTAAAAGCCGTCATGGATCACTATTGCGGTGTGTTTCGTACAGAAGAGGTGTTGCGTGTAGGTTTGGACAAAATGCTGCACATCGAGCAGCGTTTGCAGAATGTGTATCTTAAAGATCACAGCAAAGTATTTAACACCGCGCGCATCGAAGCGTTTGAGCTGGAAAACCTGGTGGATCTTGCCTTGGCCACCATGGCCTCCGCGCTGGCACGCAAAGAGAGTCGCGGTGCGCACATGCGCATGGATTATCCCCAGCGTGACGACGTGAAATGGCTCAAACACAGTTTGTTTTTCAAAGGCGGCTCCATGGACTACAAACCGGTGCGCATGAAGCCGCTAACAGTAGAAGGATTCTCCCCCAAGCCCAGGGTGTATTAAAATGCGTTTCTCCATCTATCGCTATAATCCAGAAACTGACACTGCGCCTGCCATGCAAATCATGGAGTTGGCAGACGATGATATAACACCCGATATGATGTTGCTGGAAGCATTGCGCCTGCTCAAGGCGCATGATGAAAGTCTGACGTTTCGTCACTCCTGCGGTGAGGGCGTGTGTGGCTCCGATGCCATGAATATTAACGGGCGCAATGGACTGGCGTGCATTACGCCGTTGATGGATCTCAAACAGCCGATTACGATTCGCCCGCTGCCTGGCATGCCAGTGATCCGTGATCTGGTAGTGGATCTCAGCCAGTTTTATCATCAATACCGTGCGATCAAGCCTTATCTTGTAGTGCATGATCCCGAGCCTGAAATGGAATATCTGCAAACCCCACAACAACGTGACAAGCTGGATGGGTTGTATGAATGTATTTTATGTGGCTGCTGTTCTACTGCATGCCCGTCCTTCTGGTGGAACCCTGATAAATTTCGTGGCCCGGCGGCTTTATTGCAAGCCTATCGCTTTATTGCCGATAGTCGTGATCAGGCCACTGCCGAACGTCTTGACGCGTTGGAAGGTCCCTACCGTCTGTTCCGGTGCCACACTGTAATGAACTGCGTCGATGTCTGCCCCAAAGGGTTAAATCCCACCAAAGCCATCGGACAGATTAAGAAAATTATGCTCAAGCATTTGATTTAAAATATTTTAATTTATATTGTTATGTCTTGCGTAGCGAGGAATCTTGGAAGATCTCTCAGAGTTCTCTAATCTATTTAGAGACTCGAGACAAGGATTTGTCGCTGCGGTCGATATGACAACATGGAGATGCTCCTAATGCTGAACCGCTCTCGCCTATACTGGCAATGCCGACGTGGCATGCTGGAGCTTGATATCCTGCTCCAGGGTTTTCTCGACACAAATTTTGATGCACTCGCCACCGCAGAGCAACAGGCCTTTGGTGAGTTATTAGATTACCCCGATGCTGTTTTGCTAGAATACATGCTCGGGCGGATGAGTCCCACAAACCAGAGTATTGCCAATGTCGTCACCAAAATCCGCGCCCCCTTTGAAAGTTGAATTGCGCCCGTCGCAGTGGCTGGCCAGCTTAATCCTACTCGCGCACGGCGGTGCGCTTGCCGTATTAGGACCCCTCACCCTGCCAATATGGGCGCTCACGCCCCTGGTGGGAGTAATTACCGGCAGTCTGGTCTATACCCTCAAGACCCATGCCATGTTACGCGGCCCACTCACCATTCGACGCGTGGTTTGGGACAGCGAAAACGACTGGTCGTTGCACGCCGCCAGCGGCGAGCAACTGTCAGTGCGCTTATTGCCAGGCAGCTACGTGCACCCCCTGCTGGTCATCCTCAACTTCGAACTTGAAGCTCCCGCCGTCGGTTCACCGCGTGGCTACCTGTTTGGTACCAGGCGCCGCTCCATCGTACTCGCTAAAGACAGCGCCGATGCTACTACCCTCCGTCAGTTACGCGCGCGATTGAATTTTTTCAAACCGCAGAAGTAAAACATTTATTCTGAAACCATGATTTTCTATATTTAACGAAGGAACTTAGATTAATGAAAAAATATTTAGCAATGGCTTCCGTGGTTTCCTTTACAAGCCTTTGGGCAGTTCAAGTACTGGCTCTCGATCTTGATACCGACAGGAAACGCTTCAGCTACATCGTCGGCATGCAGGTCGGTCAGCAAATCAAGGGGGACAATATTGATCTGGACGAGGCAGCGTTCATGGCGGCCATTAAAGACACTGTAGCCGGTGCTAAGTTGCAAATCAACCCGGCAGATATTCAAGCGACATTGACCCGTATCCAGAAGCAGCGCGAGATCGAGATCGCTAAACTTGCCGAGAGCAATCAGACTGCGGGACAGAAATTTCTTGCCGCCAACAAGGGTAAGACTGGCGTAAAAACCTTGCCTAGTGGTGTGCAATATAAAGTCATCAAACCTGGCACAGGCCCATCACCTAAGGCGAGCAATACGGTTGAAGTGCATTATCGTGGCACGTTGATTGATGGCACAGAGTTCGACAGCTCATACAGCCGTGGCCAGCCGGCCAGCTTCCCGGTAAACGGGGTGATTAAGGGTTGGCAGGAAGCACTGCAAGTCATGAAAGAAGGCGCGCATTGGCAGATTGTTGTCCCCCCAGAGCTTGCCTATGGCGAAAGTGGTGCAGGCGGCGCCATCGGCCCTAACGCTACGCTGATCTTTGAAGTCGAATTGTTGAAGGTTATGGTGCCATAATTCATTTATCCTGAAAAATGCATGTGAACCATGGCGGAAAAACAAGGCTTGAGTTGATTGCTCCGCATCACCTGCTGGGGTGCGTGCTGGTCAGGTTGTATGTTGAGTAAAATGTCATTGATGGGAGCCATGATCTTTGTCGCCTTGCTTTTTTGGGGAGGAAATCAGCCCGTGGCGGTAGGTTTATTTCAGCCGCCCTGGGACAAAGTAGTTCATTTCGCGGCGTTTGGCATGTTAGCTTTCATGCTGTGGATGGGGTTTCAGGGACGATGGCCGTTATTGATAATATTTCTGGTGGGTTGTGTCGGTGCCCTGGATGAGTGGCGCCAGACCTTTCTTGCTGGCCGAACCATGAGTCTGGGGGATTTCGCCATGGACATGGCCGCTGTAGTAATGGTTGTAGGCGCCCTGCGCTTACGAGCACACGCAAATTCCTC
>JBKJTS010000257.1:0-3168 GCA_046590885.1 Gammaproteobacteria bacterium | reverse complement strand
TCCGCCCTGCCTTTACATCCGTGCATCCACCTTGAACTGATCAATTAAGTGGAATAGTATCTCCGCATTTTCTTTCAAGGAATCCGCCGTATTATCGACGGCCTTAAAGGCGTGCATATTTTGTTCCATTGATGTCGCGATCTCTTCCATGTTGCGGGCTGCGCTTTGTACGGCGTGGGATTGCTCTTGCGTTGCAGTGGCAATGTCGAGAGATTGTTCTGTGACCTTGCCTGCTGCGTTAACGATTTGTTCCAATGTTTCCTGGGTTTTCTGGGCATATTCCAAGCTGGCGGCTACTTCAGTGGCAACATGCCCCATGGATGATACCGAAGCACTGGTGGCACCTTCTATGAGTGTGATCATTTGCGTAATATCTGTGGTGCTGGCGGCAGTGCGTGCTGCCAGTGTTCTTACTTCATCAGCCACCACCGCGAAGCCGCGACCCTGTTCACCCGCGCGTGCCGCTTCAATAGCCGCGTTGAGTGCCAGCAAATTGGTTTGATCAGCAATCCCTTTAATGACACTGGCGATTGCGCCAATTTTTTGTACTACCTTGCTGAGCTCATCTATCTGTGATGCCGAAGCCTGCACTGTGCCTGTCATATGTTGCGTCACTTCAAAACTTTTCACCATGGCTTCGCGACCTGTTTGCGCAACGGAACGTGTGTGCTTGGCGGTTTCAGTGGCAGTCTGGCTGCTAGTAGCAACCCCGCGAATGGAGACGCTCATTTGTTCCATAGCTGCACTGGTTTGCAGAACACGATCATTTTGTGAGCTCGCATTGGTTTGTGCCAGATTAGCTTGTTGTGAGAGATCTTCTGAAGAATCTCTCATGGATTGAGCCGCCCCTTTGAAGCGCTGCATAGTGCTATGCAATCTGTCGATAAATTCATTGAATGTGATGACAATACTGGTCACCTCATCGTTTCCTGATTGCGGTACGCGTTTGGTCAAATCACCCTGGCCGGCAATTTCTTGAATGTATTTTTTGAATTCCTCCAGGCGGTTGGTGATTCCTTGTGTCAATAACCAGGATACGACTAGCAGCGCAATGAAGGAAATGAGGGTGGTTAATATTAATAAGTTATCTGCATGCTGAGCTGCAGCTTCTCCGTCTTGCTGGGCTTGTTGGGTACTTTTTTCCACTAGGTCACTCAATATGGACATTTCCTTTTCAAGATTTTGGAAACTTGTTACAAAAAGTGGTAATTTTGCCTCTGCAGATGCATGATCTTTGGAGGCGGCTGCCACGATAAGCTCGGCATCGCGTATGTAATTTTCTAATGCTGGTTTTACTTGGTCGATGGCACTTCTGATTTCGGCAGGGATTGGGAGTGCGGCATTATCTTCCACACGCGCCCGCAATTGCATCGCATGTTCTTTTAAGTCTTCGGCTGCTACCTGATAATTAGTAGGATTACTATCTTTACTGGCATACAGCGCAGATATTACATCTGCACGAATAGCATCGTGCATCATATCTGCTTCAAGGTGATTTTTTAACACAGTGAATTTAATGGTAACGTAGCTTAACGCATGGCTTAACTCTCGATTACCCCAATAACCGCTGCCTGCCACACCTATCACAAATACTAGCGCAAAGAGACTGAAAGCCAGCAGCTTTTGTTTGATAGTTAGATTAAACATAAGAGTAAGACCTCTAAGAGTTAGAATTTAGCCGATAATCCCAAGGTCCAGCTAAAATCGGGGGCGGCATCGGTAGCGCCCCACGACATCGCCATGTCTGCCTGGATCATGTCAGTGATCAGATAAGCTCCGCCGATATCATAGGTGACCACCGAGCCACCATATTTTTTTTCTGTGATTTGTGAGGCGGCAATCTCAAGGAAGGTGCGGAACTTCTCCGTCCAGGCGCGGCCCGTGACAATGCCAAGAATACCGGCGGTGAAGCGTTCGCCTGTTACATATTTGTCATGGATGATGCCCGGCATGATACCTAGAGAGTAAACTTCGGAAAACTCCCATTCCATTACTGCGCGCAACGAGGGACGCATGCCGCTGCCATGAAAGTTATCCGATCCTGACGGCACGTCGACATGAAATAGCCAGGCAACGGCGGGGCTAATGCCAGTCTCGGCTGCGTCCTGTGTGTGCCATTTCACCCCGATGGAAAGATCGGTAGCGCCGCGTTCCAAGGTGGTGATACCAGAAGTTAGCTCGCGCGTTTCATAGTGAATGGCGCCGTCGGTTTCCAGGCGCGCTTCCCACACATCGGCAAAACCGTAACGAAGCAGGGTGGGTGTAGTGTAAGAGTCTTCTTCCAACCCATCGGCTTTTTCAGTGTCGAAGGCAATACTGGTTTCAACCTGAAAGCGGTTCATGCCCACTGTGGCGCTGGATTCAACGAAATCTGGCCGATCAGTAGCAATTTTATCTTCTTCGGATGCCAGCAGCGTCCCGCTTGTCATTAGTAGCACCAAGCTTGTCACTATGGCATAGCCGCCAACGATCTTGCGCTGAATAGATTTATAATGTTGATTATTAAACATTTTTTATTCCTGGATTGGACGTTATTTTATGCCACCACTCTGAGGTGACCGTATTTTTGTAGGGTCTCGCGCACTATTGTGCAAAAACGCATACAGTCTAAATAACGGTTGCTGCCACAAAAGCTTTAGCCTGCTAGAATGTTTCCAGCACCTTTATATTAATAAAATTACAGCGGGGACATACGTGACTACACCAGCCTATAAAAATATTGTTTCTTTTCTGCCGCCCGCTCGCACGCTGATGGGGCCAGGACCTTCGGATGTACATCCGCGCATACTGGCTGCCATGGCGCGACCCACCATTGGGCATCTTGATCCGGCGTTTGTGGGCATGATGGAAGAGTTGAAAACCCTGTTACGTTATGCTTTCCAGACCGAAAACGCTCTTACGTTCCCTGTGTCTGGGCCAGGCTCGGTTGGTATGGAAACCTGTTTTGTGAATCTTATGGAACCAGGCGATAAAGTGATCGTTTGCCGTAATGGTGTATTTGGTGGACGTATGATCGAGAATGTGCGGCGCTGTGGCGGCATAGCGATTGTCGTTGAAGATGCCTGGGGTACAGCAGTGGATCCCGCCAAGGTCGAAGATGCCTTCAAAGCTAACCCTGATGTCAGGATTCTTGCTTTTGTTCATGCCGAAACCTCCACCGGTGCGCTA
>JBKJTS010000256.1:0-6442 GCA_046590885.1 Gammaproteobacteria bacterium | reverse complement strand
AAACCCGAAGAGATTGAATTTTCATAGTACTTGTAGTCAAAAGATTACCAAACCATGGAGCTCTGCTCAAGAGCGGGTATAGCAAAATTTTCAGGGTAATGTACTTCCATCAGATATAAACCATCAGGCGGTGCGGTAACACCTCCCATGGTACGATCTCGCATATCAAGTATTTGGCGCGCCCATCCCGGCTCACGCTCACCTGCTCCGATTGCCATCAATACACCTGCAATATTTCGCACCATATGATGTAAAAAACCATTAGCAGCAATATCAATAAAAATAAGATCGTCCTGGCGAGTAATATCGAGATGATAGAGTGTGCGTATCGGTGTTTTTGCCTGACAGGCAAGTGTGCGATAAGAGGTGAAGTCATGCTGCCCCACCAAACAGGATGCCGCCACTGCCATGCTGACTTCATCGAACGCACGGTAATCCCATGACACACGTCCAGCAAGAAATGTGGGGCGCACAGGCCGACTCAAAATAACATAACGGTAACGGCGGCGGCGCGCGGAAAAGCGCGCATGAAAATCATCACTCACAGATTGTGCCCATAGCATACTTACATCTTTGGGTAGATTGGCATTGGCACCAAATACCCAGGAGCGTGCGGGACGTATCACTTGTGTTTCAAAGTGTATAACCTGGCCGCGCGCATGCACACCCGCATCAGTACGTCCCGCACACATCACCATAACGGGATGATCAGCTACTTTCGATAATGCTGCTTCTACACAGGATTGCACGGTACGCGCATCATTCTGGCGTTGCCAGCCACAAAAATTAGCCCCATCGTATTCAACACCTAATGCGATACGCATCTAGCAGCCTGCCCCATCAGGCCACAGAAGATGCAACATCTGCACGTTTTACATGCCACTGCACCAACGCATTTTCAACCAGAGAATATACGGCGGGCACAACCAATAGTGTCAACAATGTTGAACTGACCATGCCACCAATAACTGCCATGGCCAAAGGGCCGTTAGTATCAGAACCCGCACCAATGCCTAACGCCGCGGGCAGCAAAGCTAGAATAATGGTCAGTGATGTCATCAATACCGGGCGCATACGCACCGGACAGGCCTCCCTGAGAGCCGCATCCACATTCTGATAAGCATACTCACCGGGATTCTGATCTGCAGTTTGCCCAGGATTTTTATAGCCATTCCGCAATTGATTGGTGAGATCAATTAGCAAAATAGAATTTTTCGCTACCAGACCAATCAGCAAAATCAAACCAATCATGGAATAAATATTCAGTGTGTGATCGAATAACCACAATGCAGCAACCCCGCCAATAATTGCTAACGGTTGGGCGATCATGATCATGACAGGCTGAATAAATGAATTGAACTGGCTGGCAAGCACGATATAAACCAGTACCAGGGCCAATCCAAAAGCAAATATTGCATACTCAATAGTTTTGCCAAACTGCTCAGCCTGCCCCGTAAACTTGATGGTATAACCCGCCGGTAAAATTTCTGCTGCGGCCTGCTGTACACTCTTTACGGCATCCCCCAATGGGACTGAAGGAGAACCCGCAAAATTTGCTGCGTATTGCATATCATAACGGCTGATAATAGCGGGGCCGAGAATTTTCTGAAATTTCGCAACTACGTCCAGACGTACCATCTGACCTTCGCGCCCGCGCAAATAAATCTTGCTGAAATCCGAGAGCTGCTTGAATTCACCTTCTGCCGCCTTGAGGCGAATATCGTAACGTTCACCATCACCTGGTACGTCATTATAGCGAGCCACGTCTAATCCCCCCGCCATCACATTCACAGCCTGGGCAATATCCCTACTGTTCAGACCAAGTTCAATCACACGCACTTTATCCAACGTCATCTCGATTTGCGGCAAATCCAATTGCAAGTCAACATCGAGGCGACCTAACCCCGGCTGCACAGAAAGTTTCTCTTGAATTAAGGTGGACAATCTACCTATTTCTGTGAGATTTGGCCCTGTCACTACAAACTGCAATGGTTCGCCACGCATCCCGCCAATGGGTGGCACCGAGGTTGCGAAAGCGCGTACCCCAGGAATTTGCATCAGTTCCTTACGTACTGTAGCCACTAGTTCCGATTGCTTGATAGAGCGCTGATCACGCGACACTAACCGCACAAAGGCCAACCCTTGGTTGACTTGGCCCGCCTGACCTAATCCCACCGCAGTAAAATACGTCGCAATTTCTTTGTGACTACCGAGTACAGCTTCGATTTTCTCGAGACGACTGTTAGTGTATTCGATATTTGAACCTAACGGAGTTTTAATAAACACCATAAACCGGCCTTCATCTTCTTCCGGCACAAAGCTTTTGCCCACATTTACAAAAAACCAGGTACTGCAAATCATCATCACTAATGTAACAAATACCACACTCCAGCGGAATCGCAGCGCAAGATCCAATAATCTGCGATAGGCATTATCCAGCTTTTTCAACATGTTTCCCAGGCTGTGGGAGACACCGCCATAACGCTGCGATGTTTGCCGTGATATTTTAAGGTGACGTGAACATAACATCGGGGTTAAAGTTAAGGAAACAAGCAGTGACACTAATACACCAATAGTGACAACCACGGAAAATGCTTCAAAAAATCGTCCAATAATGCCACCCATGAATACTACCGGGGCAAAAATGGAGACCAGTGTCAATGAAGATGCCAGCACTGCAAACTGCACTTGACTGGCTCCGGTTATGGCAGCATTCACCGGGTTCGTATCTCCCGCTTCACGGTGACGGAAAATATTTTCCAGCACCACAATTGCATCATCCACTACCACACCGACCAGTAATAGCATGGCCAACAATGTCATAGAGTTAAATGTGTAGCCGGCAAAATAAATTGCCGCAACGGCACCCATTAAAGATACCGGAATAGCGACAGCAATAATCAGAGTAGAACGTATACTGCGCAAAAAAATCCATACTACCAATGCTGCCAGCAAGGTGCCCAAGAGCAGGTGCTCTTTAAGAGTTTTCACCATTTCCATAATAAAAATAGAATCGTCTGACGAAACCGTAACTGTCATGCCAGCCGGCAACTGTGGAGTAATATCTTTTTCCAGGCGTCTTTTTACTTCGGCAATAATTTCCACGGTATTAGTATTGGAAATTTTCACAATCCCCAAACCGATAGAGGATTGACCATTAAAATGGGCAAGTTGCCGAAAGTCTTCCAGCCCATCTTCAATGCTGGCAACATCCTGTAAACGTACTGGAGCATTTTCACGGTATGCGATAATCATATGTTGCAGTTCATTGAGAGAGTGAGACTCAAAGTCAAGCTTTAGCAGACTCTCAGTCTTATCACTTACCAGAAATCCTCCCGGCACCTGCACGTGCTCATCACGAAAGGCATTAATAATATCCTGCGTAGTAACATGTAAAGCGGCCATGCGTTCTGGCTTGATGTTAACGCGGATATTACGATCACGCTTGCCGCCCAGCCGGACTTCACCTACGCCATCAATAGTTTCCAGGCGTTTCTTGACCACATTGCGAGCGTATTGATTAAGCTGTTGTAGGGTCCGATCACCGCGTAACGATAGCCACATCACGGGCTGCGCATTGGTTTCTACTTTTGAAACAATCGGGGGATCAATATCCGCAGGCAACTGCCGTAACACCTGATTGACTTTGGTTTGCACCTCATCAAAAGCTACATTAATATCTTTTTCCAGCTCAAATGTTAGTGAAATAACAGATACACCTGGGGATGAGGCCGACTGAATATGTTCAATGCCGGAAACCGTATTAAGTTGTGACTCGATAACATTGGTAATGCTGGCATCAACAATGTCAGGATTCGCACCGCGCAATACCGTCGTGACCGTCAGCACCGGAAACTCAACGCGTGGCAGGCGATCTATGCCCAAGCGCTCATAGCTGATCACACCAAATAACACCAACACGGCTGACAACATATAGGCCAGCACATGTCTCTTGATCGAGAGGGCTGGTAGGCTCATTCCATCTTGTCTTTTTTAATAACAACATCTTTCTTGATGTTGACCTTGGCTTTGTCGGTAAGGAAAGCAGCGCCATCAAACGCGACTATCTGACCGGGCACCACGCCTGACACGATCTCGACATTACCCGCAGATTTATGGCCGGTTTTAACTACATGTTGCTCAGCGACGCCTTCCTTAATGACATACACCACTTCCCCTGCGGGACGTAGCACTACACTTTGCTCAGGCACAATAATCGCTTGGGTTTTTCTTTCCAGCACCAGCACGCCTTTAACGCTGCCGCCCGGCTTCCAGCCGCCCGGATTACTGATTTCTATCAGGGCTTCCAGCGCATGGCTGTTTGCGTTTACTGCGGGCTGAATATCAGTTATGGTACTTTCAATGCTTTTTTCAGGGGCCGTGGCGCTCGTCAAGCGTATTGGCATACCACGACGTAACAGCGACGCCATATCTTCGGGAAACGGCAAATGAATGCGTAATTTCTGATTCGCGGTAATATGAAACAGGGGCTTGCCACGCTCAACATAATCACCAACAGAGACCAGACGCTGCTCTATTTCGCCGGTAACCGGTGAGGTGATCCGTGTTTTTTCCACATTGAGTTTTGCACCCGCCAATTGTGCACGTGCACCCGCCAATTGCTCACGCAGGGTGCCCAGTTGTGCAGTTGCATCATCCATCTGAATGGCCGATATGAACTTATCCACCACTAGTTTTTCATAACGCTGTAACAGACGTTCCTGATTAGCAATTAACGTCTGTAAACGTTGCGTTTCTGCCCGCGAAGTGTCGCGGATGATTATTGCATCCTGCGCATCCATCTCAGCCAATACTTGACCTTTACTCACGTGTTGCCCGGGTTCAGCCATGATTTTCACCACGCGACCCGAGGCTTCGGCCGCTATAGAGGGAGATGAATCACTTTCTATCCGACCAATGGACTCCTGTACCCGCTCCATCGCCTGTTTTTGTACGGTAGTCACCGTAATCAATGTGCCTCTACTCGCGGGCGAGCCGCCAGTTTTCTGATCTTCGGCCTTTTTCCCACACCCCGTCAAAATCACGACTAAACAGAGACCCATGAGCGATCCACAGGTTTTTTTCATTGATGAATCCTTATTTCGAGAAATATTTTGATGGATTAAACCTGAAAACAGTCAAATGATTTCCGTTGCGGTCTATAGGAACTTGCGTGGTACATGTTGCCCACGGCGTTTTATAAAGCTTTGATTACTTCCAATACATCAGCCACATGCCCTTCTACTTTTACTTTGCGCCATTCCTGGCGCAATACCCCGTGTTTATCGATGACAAAAGTGCTGCGTTCAATGCCCATCACGTCTTTGCCATACATGTTTTTAAGCTTTATTACATCAAACAACTTACTTAATATCTCATCTGTATCAGAAAGCAAATCAAAGGAAAAATTTTGTTCTTTTTTAAATTTCTCATGCGAACTCAGGTTATCGCGTGAAACACCAAGTATCACCGTATTGAATTTTGCGAATTCTTCATATTGATCGCGAAAATCCTGCCCTTCCAGCGTACACCCTGGGGTATTATCCTTGGGGTAAAAATAAATCACGACATTTCTCCCTCTGAGACCGGCAAGACTGATAGTCTGTCCTCCTGTGGCTGGAAGTTCAAAATCAGGCACAGTGTGACCCAACGTTACCTTAGTGTTCATAATATATATCCTTAATATTCAAATATCTACGTACAAGACGACACAAGCGGCCAAGTGGCGCCCAAAACCCTAGGATTTACCGGCCACTGATCACGCCACTAAAAAACGTAAGATATCATAACCTTATTTTGATATAATTAGCGCATGTTTATCGCTTCTACTACCCTATCCAACTGTACTCCTACCCTTCATGTCTAACCGCTCTAACCGTGTCATTGTGGGCATGTCGGGTGGGGTGGATTCATCCGTCACGGCTCTGCTGCTTCAACAGCAGGGATATAATGTGAGCGGTCTGTTTATGAAAAACTGGGAAGAAAAAGATCCCAACCGCCACTGCTCTGCGGCGGAAGATGCGCGGGATGCCCTGGATGTATGTGACCGTTTAGGTATTGCCTTGGATGCCGTCAATTTCTCAGCCGAGTATTGGGATCGGGTATTTCGTTATTTTCTCGATGAATATCGCTGTGGTCGTACCCCGAATCCCGATATCTTGTGCAACAAAGAAATAAAATTCAAAGCGTTTCTGGATTACGCCCTTACCCAGGGGGCTGATAGTATCGCTACCGGCCATTACGCACGTATTACTCACGCGAACGGCTACTATCGGCTGCTTAAAGCACGCGATACCAACAAAGACCAAACTTATTTCCTTTATACCTTGGGGCAAACACAACTGGCGAAAACTATTTTTCCAGTAGGGGATATTATCAAGCCCGAAATACGCCGCCTCGCCACCGAAGCAGGCTTTGGTAATCACGCTAAAAAAGACAGTAC
>JBKJTS010000010.1:0-5726 GCA_046590885.1 Gammaproteobacteria bacterium | reverse complement strand
ACGGTTTCGACCCACGACGCATTGCCGTGCTGGTGCGCAGGAAACAAGCCTGGATAGAATCAAATTTGCAACAAATGTCACTACGGCGCAATGCCATAAGCAGTGAAAACGTGAACTGCAGCGCAAGCGATGCCTTGCCTGACACCATTACATTACCAGCGATTGCTGAGCGCTGGGAAGTTATTTACACAGCAACAGACGCCGGGCAGGCCGCCCAAGTGGGGCGACTGCAGGGAGGCACAGGAGCCGCCAAGCCGCGCATCACCCTCACAATAGATGACGCACATACCCGATTAGTACTACGCGGTAGCATCAACTCCGCACACTTATGCAAAGCGGCGTTGCGCCGCTGGTTGCTATGCAAGGCACGGCATCATCTTGCTCCCTGGCTGGAAAAATTAAGCATCGAAAAGAATCTGCCCTTTAATCAGGTACGGATGCGCTCCCAAAAAACCCGATGGGGAAGTTGCAGCCGCCAGAAAAATATTAACATCAACTGTAAATTATTATTTCTGCCTGCGACGCTAGTACAGTGCGTGTTAGTGCATGAGCTATGCCATACCATACACATGGATCATTCAACAAAATTCTGGGCACTGATGAAAAAAATGCAGCCTGATTATTCAGCGCTGGACGTGCAATTGCGCAACACACATCATTGGGTGCCCGGCTGGATAGGGTAGTGCCAGACTAGTAGTGCATTTTAGTAAAATACTTACCCATTCTGTCATTTCGACCCAAGGGAGAAATCTAGCCTGTGTTGAGGTCGCTCCTGCGCATCCTTGCGTGCGCGACACTGAGGCATCCTGTTCGGTGCTGTATAGATTTCTCCCTTGGGTGGAAATGACAATCTTTTCTCGAATAGTGAAGGAATATTTATGCTGTGGGTCAAGGCATTTCATATAATTTTTATGACGGCATGGTTTGCGGGGCTTTTTTATTTACCGCGACTGTTTGTACACCACGCACTCGCCCAGGATAAAGCCACCCATGATCGACTTAAAATCATGGAACGCAAATTATTCTTTTTTGTGCTGCCGTGGGCTATTCTAACGCTGGCTTTTGGTATCTGGATGCTCATTGCATATGCTTGGCAGGCCTATTCTCAAAGCGGCTGGTTGCATTTAAAGCTATTATTAGTGGTGATATTAGTGGCCTATTACGCGTATTGCGGCAAGCTAATGTTGGATTTTCAGCATGACCGTAACCAGCGCAGCCATGTTTTTTATCGCTGGTTTAATGAAGCTTCGGTCATATTGTTGTTCGCCATTGTTATTCTTGCAGTGGTGAAGCCATTTTAGATTTTGTCAAGAATAAAACCCTTTATACACAGCACAGCACTTATCGGACAAAAAATCATCACGTTGATTCAGATGTGCATAAGAGTCCGATGATATTAATTAAGTGATTGATATATTTATAGTTAAAAGATTTAGCAATTTATAGCCATTTTGTCACGAAACCACTCATGGCGCGCCTTGGAAGCGTTTGCGAAGGTTTCATCCACAGAGTTATCCACAGAATTTGTGTATATTCTGCAAACATGAGGCAGCATAAAGGCTTAGCGATGAGGCGTAATAATAATTCTCAAGCATATCTCCTAAGTAAGAATCATTAACAATTGATCTGCCACTCAAAAGGAACAAGAATGAATCAATCTATCTTCATAGGGAATACCCCCACTCAAGCGCTTTATCTGCTGCCAAAAATGGCTAACCGGCATGGATTAATCGCAGGCGCTACCGGTACCGGCAAAACCATTACCCTGCAAGGGTTGGCGGAAGGCTTTAGCCGCCTGGGTGTACCGGTGTTTATGGCCGATGTGAAGGGTGATCTGTCGGGCATGGGCCAACCCGGCAGCACCACGCCGCGAGTCCATGAACGCATCAAGTTATTGAACTTAAATGACTTTAGCTTTACAGGTTGCCCGGTGAGGTTTTGGGACTTATTTGGTGAGCAGGGACACCCGGTGCGCACCACCATTTCCGAAATGGGGCCGTTACTGCTGGCACGGTTGCTCAATCTGAATGATACCCAGGAAGGCGTGCTCACCATGGCCTTCAAAATCGCCGATGATCAGGGCCTGCTGCTGCTCGATCTGAAAGATCTGCGCGCCATGTTGCAGTTTCTGGGCGACAACAGCAAGGAATTTACGACTGAATATGGCAACGTTTCTGCCACCAGCATCGGCGCCATTCAGCGTGCGCTCCTCACTCTCGAGTCACAGGGTGGCGAGCATTTCTTTGGCGAACCAGCTCTGAATCTGGATGATCTGATACAAACCGAAAACGGTCAGGGTGTGGTTAATATTCTTGCTGCCGACAAACTGATGGCCTCCCCCAAGTTGTATGCCACTTTCCTTTTATGGCTATTGTCCGAGCTTTTTGAGCGCTTGCCCGAGGTAGGCGATCGCGACAAACCCAAGCTGGTCTTTTTCTTCGACGAAGCCCACCTGCTCTTTAATGATGCCCCGCCCGTGTTATTGGAAAAAGTTGAGCAAGTGGTGCGCCTGACTCGCTCCAAAGGCGTAGGCGTCTATTTTATAAGCCAGAATCCGCTCGACATCCCCGATAAAATTCTCGGTCAACTGGGCAATCGTGTTCAACACGCCCTGCGCGCCTTTACCCCACGCGATCAAAAAGCAGTGCGCGCCGCTGCCGAAACATTCCGCAGCAATGCAGAGCTGGACGTAGCTACTGTCATCACCGAACTGGCGGTGGGTGAAGCCTTGGTATCTTTACTAGACGAGCAGGGTCGTCCTGGCATAGTGCAACGCACTTTGGTCAGCCCACCCCACAGCCAGATCGGCCCCATCACACCCCAACAACGCCAAGCAACAATTCATCAGTCCCTGGTGTATGGGCAATACGAAAAAACCCAGGATCGTGAATCGGCCTATGAAATTTTAAAAGCACGCACCGCCATGGCAAGTGCCGCGATAAGCGGAAGTGAAAACCCAGCCGGGGAAACCGTGATGCCCAAGCGTAACCGTCCACCGCAACAAGCCGCCCCTCGGCCAACAACCGCAGCACGCTCCCGTGAAAGCGTAGTTGGGGCCATGGCAAAGAGTGCGGCACGGGCTATTGGCACCCAAGTGGGGCGGCAGATTCTGAGAGGGATATTAGGCTCATTAATGGGTGGGCGACGCTAAACGATCAACGTCCTGTAAACAACCCATTGAGCCACATTAAAGGGGATAGGTTACGTAGCGTGGCGCACAGAAGATAAAAAGCATCAAGATCCTCCCTGCCGGACAGCAAGGAGGTATATAATGTAAGCGGTTTTTTTGCTTTTTAGTTTTTAAAAATTAGGTCGCGGCTTGTACGATGGTCGCTTGCGGACCTTTGGGACCTTTCTTTTCTTCGAATTTAACTGTCTGGCCTTCAGCTAAAGTCTTGAAACCATCACCGGAAATCGCGCTGTAATGCACGAATACATCTTCACCACCATCTTGCGGCGAGATGAAACCAAAACCTTTAGATTCGTTAAACCACTTTACGGTACCGATACGCATTTTGTCACTTCCTCATTAAAAAATATCTACATCAAGCATTGGAGCGAATGGCGGGAGATGAAGCACAAGCGGGTTAGATGCGTTTGCGAACAATCCGACATTTCAGTTGCTGCCAAAAAATTGATAAAATTCCGGCAGCGACAGGCCGAGAATAACACATTTTCTTGACAAGTACAGAAAAACATGTCGGGAAATCTTATTTAGATTGAAAAATTTGGTGAAGGTTCCGGCAAATATTCGATCCACTGGAAATTTTCTCAGGAACATAGTAGGTTATACTTATCTATACGTTTTTACAGGCACTATGACTCTCAAACTGTATATTAAAACCTTTGGCTGTCAGATGAATGAGTATGATTCTTCCAAAATGGCGGATGTACTCAATCGTTCCCACGACCTGCAATTAACAGAGGTTGCTGAAGAGGCTGATGTGCTGCTGCTAAATACCTGTTCGGTGCGGGAAAATGCTCAAGAAAAAGTCTTCCATCAGTTAGGCCGATGGCGCGAGTGGAAGAAAGCACGCCCCCATCTGGTCATCGGCGTGGGAGGTTGCGTAGCAAGCCAGGAAGGGGAGACAATTTTCCGTCGCGCTCCTTATGTGGACATGGTATTTGGCCCGCAAACTCTGCACCGTTTGCCCCGGCTGCTGGACGCTGTGCAGCACAAACGCGCTCCGACCATGGACATCAGTTTTCCCGCAATCGAAAAATTCGACAATCTGCCCATACCCAAGGTGACAGGCCCCACTGCTCTAGTTTCAGTGATGGAAGGCTGCAGCCGTTATTGCACCTTTTGTGTCGTACCTTATACGCGCGGGGAAGAAGTGAGTCGGCCGTTTGAAGATGTGTTACGCGAAGTGGCGCAGCTTGCCCGACAAGGTGTACGCGAGGTGACGCTGCTGGGGCAGAATGTGAATGCGTATTATGGTGCGATGGCTGACGGTGATACCGCTGATCTGGCGTTATTGATTACCTATATTGCGGCAATCGAGGGCATTGTGCGGGTGCGTTACACCACATCACATCCGGCGGAATTTTCCAATAGCCTGATTGATGTTTACGCGCACGTACCACAGCTCGTCAGCCATGTACATTTACCGGTGCAAAGTGGCTCTGACCGTATTTTAAAATTAATGAAGCGTGGCTATACCGCGCAAGAATATATCGACAAGATACACCGCCTGCGTGCGATGCGTGCCGACATTACTCTTTCATCAGATTTCATCATTGGTTTTCCCGGCGAAACAGAAAGCGATTTTGAAGCTACCCTGGAATTGATCGACACTGTCGGCTTTGATCGATCCTTCAGTTTTATTTATAGTCCGCGTCCCGGCACGCCCGCCGCCAGCCTGCCCGATGATGTGCCGCTGGATGTCAAAAAAGCGCGTTTGGCACGTGTGCAGGAACGCATCAACAAACACGCCACAGCCATTGCAGCGGCCATGATCGGCACAGTGCAACAGGTGCTGGTTGAACAATGCAATGCGGACGGAAGCATGTCCGGACTCGCCGCAAATAATCGTGCCGTGCATTTTGCAGGGCACATGACGTTAATCGGACAGCTTGTCGACATACGTATTACCGAGGCATTACCCAGTTCGTTGCGCGGGGAATGGATGAACGTCCTGCGGACAGAAGACTGTGATTCCGCAGTACAAGTACTCCCACAAGTTATAGACCCCGCTATCTCCCATAACCGTTCCAACTCCCTTTGAATATACTCGCAGCCACGCAGACGACTGACTTCACACTCGAACCCGCAGACAATCAGCGCTTGGCAAATTTAGGCGGGCAGTTTGATGAACACCTGCGACAAATTGAGCGCCGGCTGGGTGTAGAAATTAACAATCGCGGCAATACTTTCCGCGTGATTGGTGAGGCTGTGCCCACCCAGGCGGCGGCTCAGGTATTGCAGTCCCTATACAACGAGACCACCCATACGACACTCACTCCCATGCGGGTGCATTTATTTTTACAGGAGTCCGGCATGGATGCATTGATTGCCAGTTCAGAGGAAAGCGCGTCGGAAGATATTAATATTCGGCTTCCGCGGGGGGGAGCAGTTCGCGGTCGTGGCCATAACCAGCAGCGCTATCTGAAAAATATCATGACGCACGATATTAATTTCGGCATTGGCCCGGCGGGTACCGGGAAAACCTATCTGGCCGTGGCGTGTGCGGTCGCCGCGCTGGAACAGGAAAAAGTGCGGCGTT
>JBKJTS010000267.1:0-15357 GCA_046590885.1 Gammaproteobacteria bacterium | reverse complement strand
CCCACCAACAACATGCAGGATTTGAATGCCCTGATTCCCACGGGAACGGGGTGGGTGTTGCGCAACGCCACCGCCATTAACAACGCAGGCCAGATTGTCGGCTGGGGTGATCTGGGGGCAGAATCGCATGGCTTTTTGCTAACGCCAAGATCAGGGGTAGTGACCGCGCAACTGACCGTAGTCAAGAACCTTCCTGCTCCGCCATACCAGCAGTTTGTGCCCGTCAACTATTCAATCACCGTCACCAATAATGGTCCTGATACCGCAACATCTATTTTATTGACAGACTGGTTGCCAAAAGATGCTGTGTTCCGCACCGCCCAGGGCGCCCCCTGCACCAATACGGACAGTATTACCCTGACCTGCCAACTGGATAGCCTGGCCGTGGGTATGAGTCGCAAAATAACCATTATTGTTTCCCCCAATGCGCCGAACGTATCGCTGAATAATGTCGCGCGCGTAGTGGCCAATGAGTCTGATCCCGCATTTTCTGATAATACTTCCGCCGTGGAGGCAAAAACCGACAAGTGTTTTATCGCCACTGCCGCGTATGGCTCATTTCTCGATCCACATGTGCAGATCTTGCGTCATTTCAGGGATAAATACTTGCTGACGCACGCCGCCGGACGCGCGTTTGTGGACTGGTATTACCGCATCTCACCACCCATTGCCGGTTTTATTGCAGAGCATGAAAGCACCCGCGTCATTACACGGCTATTTTTGACGCCAGTAGTGTATGCAGCGAAATACCCAATATGGGCACTGGTGATTCTATTAATGATGGGTGGACTAAGGTATGGGTGTCGCAATCGTGCAGTGGTAATGGTAAACACTTAAATACATAACAACAGAAGCAGTATGGACTGTGGGTGCAAAACTATGCAGGGTCATGCGGCATAGCCCAAGCTTGGTTACATCGTGGCACCGAGCTGAGGCTGCTCATTTGCACCAGCGCTCCGTTTCCTGGTGCATGGTTTCCGTAGTTTTACTACGCTCTTCCAGTGTCAGTAAACGGCGGTTTCCATCTTTGTCTGTTTCAAACAATAAGGCGCCGACACCTTCCAGTTGGGCCAGATTTTCTTTAGCCATGGAACAGTTTTTTTCCATCTCCTCTTTACTGGGGCCAGGTTTTGCCGCGGCATTGGCCGGTGATGTGTCTTTTTTGAGTGTCGGGGTCGATCCCTGTTTTTTTAATGCTTGGAGGCGTTGTTGCGATGCCACATCGACAGGCGGTGGTGGAGCGACGCGCAGCGTTTGCGCGGCATTACCCTGGGAACGGTCGCCATAATGGATATTGCCCTGCGTATCGACCCATTTATAGACACTTTCCGCATGCACTTGAGTGAAATAAATAATTGAAAGACAAAACATTAGCGTTATAAAAGAACGAGGTTTCATGTTCAGATATCTTGTACTTGGGGCTTGTGCATAAATAAATAGCGGCCATAGCGGGGTGGTACTTGAGGCTACGTGGGTTTTGAAGAGGCCAATAGCTTTTTTGGCTATCTGAGAGTAATCCGTGCGCGGTTCTTTTCGACGATTTTCTCGCCAATGCCTTTGACTTGATCAAGTGCTTCTACAGATTTAAATGGACCATGTTTTTTGCGATGGGCAACAATGGCATTGGCCTTCTGCTCCCCAACCCCCTCCAAGGCCTGCGCCAAGGTGGCAGCATCGGCACTGTTGATGTTGATCTGCGGTGGTTTGGCCACTGTGGCCGGTGTCGCAGTGGACATAGAAACAATGGATGACGCCGGAGCTTGCCCTGCCATGGGAGTTATCACCCCATCCACGGGTAAATTAATCGGGCGCGCCTTGGCGTGGTTGGGGTGGTCTGCGTAATGCACCTGCCCGTTGGCATCAACCCACTTGTAGATATTGGAAGTATGGACAACGTTAGCTGCCCCCACCGGGAAACATAGGCCCAGCATGAGCCATAAAGCAGTTATTAACGTATGTTTGAGCATGGTCTTAAGAGCTGGCTCGGGAATCGGGAGATGAGTACTATAAACTAGAATAGTTGATCAAACAATAACCCTTCGCTGGATTTTTCATTAAAAAGCCGACATTATTAATTTAGTATAGTAATTCCTTATCAATCCCGTACATGTCATTTCGACCAACGGGAGAAATCTTGTAACGCTATGATTACATTGAAATCTATTTGTAAAATATTTCTCGCTACGCTTCGATGTACAGGGACGTACAAGTGCCGTGGGCGCAGGGATGCGCAGGAGCGGCGAAATGACAACACAGCAGGGGGTTTCCTATACTAATTGAACAATGCCAAGAAGCTGGGCGATCACCCCCCGAATTAATGAATCCTTCAAGTTAGCTGATTTTCTGTTTGGAAATGTTCATGTAATGGAAATTATTCTGGCTCTTGCCATAATCCATACGCGACAGGGAGGCGTAATCGATAGTGAGCTGACGGTGCAGTTCCAGCGGCATTTTCAGGGCATCTGCCAGGCAGGCGCGGATGGGGCCGACGTGAGACACGACGGCAATGGTTTTTCCGGCGTGCGTTGCGATCAGGTCATTAATGACGGTTTTGACCCGTGCCAGCAGGTCGTACATGGATTCGCCGCCGTGCGGCGCAAACGCGGTGGGGTTTTGTTTCCACTGCTGATATTCGGTGGGATAACCGCTTTCAATTTCATTAAAGTAGAGTCCTTCCCAGATACCGAAGCGGCGTTCTTTTAGCGCGGCGTTTACTTGCAGGGGTGCGCTGGTGCTGACGGCGATGGCATCGGCCGTCATGCGAGTCCTGGCGCTGGGGCTGGTGCAGATCAAATCAATGTTGATGCTGCTCAGCAGCTCAGCGGCGTAGCTGGCTTGGCTGATGCCATCCGCATTCAATGCGGGATCTTCTTTGTCGTCGCAATAAATTCGATCAAGCGGAAAGTCGGTTTTGCCGTGGCGTACATAGATAATACGGGTGCTGGGCTCTTTGGAGCGCATGAGGGTGCCTATGTAATGGGGTTGCTGTGAGTATGTGGCACCGGAGACGTGTCGTGCTGCTGCTGCGTGATTTCTACCGGCACCATATGCAGCTTGCCATGCCGTACCCCGCGCGCCGCCATTACCAGATTGGCAAAGGTGCGCACGTTTTGAATCGAGCCGCGCAAAATCACCACTTCCAGACAATTATCATGGTCCATGTGTACATGCATGCTGGATAAGGTGAGATCATGATGCTCGTGCTGCACTGAGGTGAGGCGGCTGGCCAACTCGCTTTCATGATGATTGTAAATATAGCTAAGTGTAGCAACGCAGTGGCCTTCGTCCCAGTTTTCGAGCCGCTCAGTTTCCAGCCGCTCGCGTATCAGATCGCGTACCGCTTCTGAGCGATTGGAATAGCCGCGCGCTCGTATGAAGTCGTCGAATTGTTTGGCGAGCTGGTCTTCTATCGAAATAGTGAGGCGTTCCATCCAACTTCCTCTGGGTAGGGATAATGATGTCTGTAGTATATCTTAAGCAAGCGCTGAGTCACCATCTTAGCCATCCCGCTACGCTTCAATCGCCCTTTTAAGGTCGAAATGATATAGGAATTTGGGCCTTAATTTTCACCTTATTACACCATGCCGTGGGCATCTGGTGAAGATTATGCGACGTTTCCGTCTGCTATGGGTGTTGGGCACTGCCGCACGTTGCGGCGGGGAGATATGGATGCGGGTGGTGGTGATCGGTGCTTAAGCCGTGGCAGAGGTTTACTGCGGTTGCAAGACCCCAAGTCAGGGCCAGGCCAGTTTCGATGCAGAAACTACAGTGCGCCTGCAGCCTTGCTGTCATGCGGGTACTGCTCCACACGGTTGCCTTTACTTGTTGCCCTAACGCCAAGAGACAATCCACCGGCAGAGCGGCTCACTCTGCCGGTGGAAGGAGTACTAAAAGTTGCTTGTGAGACTCACCCGGAACGAGCGTGATTCTATCGGGTGGAAGTGTTTGTCGAGCACCGGTGCCGTTTCACCAGACAACTGTGATTCGTAATAATAGTCAATCGCGTTAGCTTTGCTGTCCAGCAGGTTGAAGACTTGCAATGCCACATGCACATTTTTACGGAGATTGTAGCCGATCTGGCCATTCAGCACCGTGGTGTTACTGGAACGCACGCTGTTGTCCTCGATGAGGGGACGCGGGCCGAAGTAGCGCAATTGCAGGCTGCCAAACCAGGGGCCAAGGTTATCCACCGCCGCGCTCAAGGAGCCGACGCCCTCCACTGCGCCAGGGATGCGATCTCCCACTGTCGGGTCGAACTCTCTGAAGCGCGCCCTGGCGAAGGCTACATCCGCATCTATGGTTAACCAGGAGGTGGGCATATAGAAGTTGGCAAACTCAAAGCCGGTGCGGCGGCTGGGCAGACCTGCCTCGGTGGTTCCGGCATCGCCAAGGAAGACCAACTCGGAATCCATGTCCAGTTGATACACCGTGAAGGTGCTCTGCAAGCCCGGAATAAAGGCGGTGCGCAGACCGGCCTCAAAGCCTCTGGAACGGGCGAGAGGGGTGACCAGATCTGCTGGAGCGCCGGTCTTCGGATCGACGCTGAGCGTGGTGCCGCGCGCGTCATTGCTGTGGAATCCGCCGCCGAGGTTGATGTAGTACTCAGTCTTGGCCCACGGTCCGAAGATCATGCTGAGCTTGGGGTTAGTGATGCTGGCGCTTTCCTTGCCAGAGTTGAGGGTGCCGGAGTTGGGGATGGCTAAGTTGGGGGTGTTGTCGCCGTTAACCTTGAACCGGTAAAAATCACTGCGCAGCCCGGCCACGGTACGGAATTTCTCTGTCCAGGGCAGGCTATTTTGAATATACAGCGCCGCGCTGCTCTCGACGATGTGATCCTTGCGTGTGGTGCGCCACGTCTGACGCTGCTTGGTGTCGTATAAGCCGTTAAAAATATTGTCGTTCTGCAATTGCAGGCCGACGGTATTTTCAATCTCACGGCCACCCCATTTAGTCAGCCAGGCCTGGCTGATATTGGCCGCGGACAGGGTGCGCTTGTCGGGCTGGTAGAATTGGTCGCCGTTGAGGCATTGGCCGGTTTCCGCGATATCGTTCAGGCAATAAGTGAAATTCGAGAACAGATTGAGATCGTGCTGAATGACATAGGCGTTGGCCCGGGTTATTCCATTGCCGCTCATGCGCTGCCATGCCGTTGACAGGCTGTAGCGGTAGACATCGCCGCCATCGCTGGTATCAATCGCGTCAAGGCGGGATATTGAGCCATCATCCACCGCACGCTGCGGGATCTGATCCGTGGCGTTCCATATCCCTCGGTAGGCCATCGCGGTCACATTGAATTTGTTTTGCTCAGCGCCCTGGCTGTAGCGCAGTACCGCATTGAATTTTCGGTAGTCCTCGGGCGTGGTCCATGGCCCATCCTTGCTATGCAGTTCGACGGCATACAGCAGGTTGCCCGCGCCCAGTCGAGGGGCATCCGCAAGCAGTAAACGCCAGTAACCCTGCTGACCGATACCGACGCTGGCGATTCCCTGCGGCAAGACATCAAGATAGCCGATATTGACGCTGCCCGCCGAAGAAAAGTCTCCCTCCTCAGCATAGTAAGGTCCCTTTTTGTATTGCAGGCCGCTGGCCAGTTCCGGTATCAGGAAGTTCAAGTCGGTCCAGCCCTGGCCATGACCGTGGCTGCGCTGATTGACCAGCATGCCATCCACGGACGTACGCAGGTCCGTGCCATGGTCGAGGTTAAAACCGCGCGCGTAAAACTGGTTGGCCTTGCCTTCCCCGCTGTGTTGGGAGACGATCAGGCCCGGTGTGGTTTCCAGCAGCTCGCCGGGGCGATAGACGGTGCGCGCATCGAGCTGTTTCTTGAGCACGGTGCCCTGGTTCGCCGAATCGGCGGCGCCGATCAGATTATCAGCAGCGGATTGCACCTCCACCACATCCAGGGTCGGCACGCCAGCGGCGTTGACAAGCAACGGTGTTGTCATGCCCGATAGAGTCAGCGTGATTTTCGCCGCGCATGCGATGGTTCGGCGAATTCCCCAGCGGTTTGTCATTGATGTTCCTCCCGGTCTTATTGGTAAAATGATTATATTGTATGATTAAAAGTTAATTTATCATACAAATATATGATAAACAATAAATTCTTCATACAAAAAAGTCAAGGCCGGATTACGTGTCAGGAAGCTCTGGAAACTCCCTCCCCCGCGCAAATCAGAAGTTCCTTGTTATGGCGTGCCCACCGACTCCGGCTGCGTGATGAACGAAAGTTTGGTTACACCGGCGCCTTGCACCAGCGCCATGAGCCGCACCACATGCTGATAGGCCAGTTCGCCGTCGGCACGCAGTTCCACGGTGGGCGGGGTGTTTGCCGCCACCAGTTCCCGGAGCCGGGTTTGCACTGCCTCGCGGCTTACGGGTTTTCCGTCAAGATAAAGTTGCGCGTCCTTAGCCAGGCTGAGGACGAGCGGTTTTTGCATGGCTGTTGACGGTTGCGCCGTGGCCTTGGGCAGGTTGAGTTTGACCTTGTGAGTCAGCAGCGGCGCGGCGAGAATAAACACCACCAGCAGTACCAGCATCACATCGACCAGCGGCGTGACGTTGATTTCGTGCATGGGTTGCGGCGCGCCGCCGCGATCGAGTTGACCGAATGCCATTATTTTTTCTCCTCAGAAGTTGCGCCGTGTGTTGAAAGCACCGTTGCGCTGTGTGTTGAAAGCGCAGGTGCTGCGCTATGTGTTGAAAGTGCCCGCACGGCACGCTCAGAGGCAAGGTGAGACAACAGATCGTAGGCAAAGCTGTCCAGCGAATTGCTGAATACTTTCATGCGTCGCACAAAGCTGTTGTACGCCACCACGGCAGGCACAGCACAGGCAATCCCCGCCGCGGTGGCGATCAATGCCTCACCTATCGGGCCAGCCACCACGTTCAGATCCGCCGAGCCGCTGCCGGCGATCACCTCCATCGCTGACATGATGCCGATCACGGTACCAAATAAGCCGACAAACGGCGCGGTGTTGCCGATCGTCGCCAGCATCCCCAGGCCCGCCTCGAAATGGGTTACCTGATCCTGGATGGCTTGGCGCAAGGCACGGGTGAGGGTTTCGGTGATGTTGTTGATGTGCTTTGCCGCATCGTTCGGATCAGTGTAGTGAGATTGATAATGCTCTACGGCATTAACGCCCGTTAGTGTCAGGCGCGCCAGAGGGCAAGCAGGATTATTGATCCCGATAGGTTGGTGGGCTGAGTTTTTGAGGAAGAGTACCGCATCGGTGCTTTCCCAGAATTGTTTTGCATACGCGTCATTCGCACGCCGGGCGCGCCACAGTTCAGCACCTTTGTAGATAATTATAAACCATGTCAACAGCGAAAGAACCAGCAGCAGGTAAAGGACGCCAACGACTATAGGGTCGTCGCCCTGTCCCAGGTGTTCCATGAAAGATGTTGTGGTGTGGGGCGTGCTACTCATTATTTTTCCTTATCGGTTAGGTGAAGATTCTGGCGGTTACCGTACATCCGGTGCTCCACCGCATTTGTACATCTCGACAACTGCTCCTGCGTTGCCCTAGCTTCCGCCATCCCTGGCGGGCTCGTATGAGCGGCAGCTGAAAGGGTCCTATTCATTCGCGGGTTCAATGCAAAACGAAGCGGATCGGTACATTAACTGACCCCGCAATAGAACGATCTCCCTGTCGGGCAGGCACGAACGTCCATCGCCGCACGGTATTCACCGCAGCTTCATCCAGCGAATCTATCCCGGAACTGGTCAGGACGGTAATCTGCTCCGGTTGTCCCGCCGGATTCACTGCCACCCTTAAAAGCACCGTGCCCTGCAGACCTAGCTTCTTGGCGGCGCGAGGATAGTCAGGCTTCGGGTTGTTTAGATAACTGGCATCAAAACTCGGGGGCGCCGCCTCAGTCACCTCGGTTAGCGGCGGCGTTGTCTTCACGGGTTCTACTGCGGCCACGGGGGATGGCGGAGGAATCTCCGGCGCCTGTTTGACCGGATCCGCTATGTGCTGCTCAACAGGCAGGGGGACTACCGTTTGCGGTATGGGCGGTGGCAGGGTTTGTTTGACCGGTGGCTGGCTCACAGGTTGAATGCGCGGGGGCGGTAGGGGTGAGGATACCACCGGCGGGGACTTCGGGGGAGGTGGAGGTGGAGGCGCAATGAGCTCCACTTCGAGCGGCGGGAAGGGTTGGAACATGGGTCGTTCGCTCCACAGCCGCCATAAAGCCGATACCGTAATCCCATGCACCATCAGGGTTATGAGCACGGCCGCCACAACTAAGCGTGAGCGCTCGGTTGACCATGAGATAGTGTGAGTATTGCGTGTCATTAGTCTTATGTTCGCTGCCTGTCTACGCTATATTAAAACCATGTTTATCTGTATAATAATATGAAATATCGCTAACTTTTCACATTGAAATGAGAAATATAGCTCAAGAAATTACTTAGTAAAGCGATCCACAAAAAGAATGTCATTTCGCCGAAGGCGACCGCCATGGATGGCGGGAGGTAGAGTAACGCCGGGAGCAGTTGCCGGGAGAAATCTATACAGGCTCTATGTAGACAAGATTCCTGGCAATGGCTCCGGCGTTACTCTACCTCTTGCATAAGGGCATAAGGGCGTAAGAGCGGCGAAATGAAAGAATGGGGTAAGTGTTTTATTGCAATGCATTACTACACCTTGGACCAAAAAGATATGAATAAAAAATAAATATTCATACATTATACCACATTGTAACCCCACCCATGTCAAGCCGATCCCGCTTGTGGTCAGGATGTGGCACTAATCCGGCATATATACAGGTACCGCATATAAATCTCCGGGATGCTGCCGATATTATGCCGTACATGGCAGCTCTTGCGCATCCTGCGCCTGCGGCACTTGTGCATCCATGCACATCGGATGTACAAATGCTGTGGAGCACAGGCGACCGCCAGGGATGGCGGAAGGTAGAGCAACGCAGGAGCAGTTGCCGGATGTGCGGGAACAGCTTACGACACAACAAGGGATAACCATGAACAGACTGACCCGGCTTTCCGTCAGAGTTTTACCGCTCCTGATGACTTTGTCTTTATCTAACGCGATCCATGCTGCGGGCGCGGATAAAAAAATCAATGTCGTTACCACTGTCGCTCCCATTACCAATATTGTCCAGAATGTTGGCGCAGGCTATATCAATGTGACTGGAATCGTACCTGATGGAACCGACTCCCATACCTTTGAGCCTATTCCCACGGATGCCAAAATATTGGCTGCCGCTGATATTATCGTCGTGAATGGACTTGACCTTGAGTTACCCACGGTGAAGCTGGCGGAAAAGGTCAAAAAGGCGAAGACTCCGATCTTGCGGCTCGGTGACCGCACGTTACGCAAGGAGGACTGGAGGTACGATTTCAGCTTTCCCCGTGAACATGGCCACCCCAATCCGCACTTGTGGCCTAATATTGTCTTGGCAATGCGTTATGCTGAAATCATTCGGGATAGCCTAATAGCACTCGATCCGGTGCATAAGGAAGGTTATATTGCGAATACAGCGGCTTATCTGGCCAAGCTGCAAAAACTGGACAAGGTGATCTTTTCCTGCGTAAAGAGCATCCCCGAAAAGAACCGCAAGCTTGTCACATATCACGACTCCTTTGCTTATTTTGCGCCGCGTTATGGCATGAAGGTTATCGCCGCCATTCAGCCGTCGGATTTTGCCGAGCCCAGTCCACGCGAGGTGATTCGCATTATTCGACAGATCAAAAAAGAAAAGGTCCCGGCCATTTTTGGCTCTGAAGTTTTTCCCAGCAAGACCATGGAACAAATCGCCCGCGAAACCGGCGTTAAATTTATTGATCAGGTTTCGGATGATGAATTGCCTGCGCCGCCCAAAAACTCTTTCATTGGCATGATGGCCAATAATATGGGGATTATGACCGAGGCGCTGGGTGGTAATCCAGGGTGTGTTGCAAGTGTGGATGCAAGCAATATTATTCCCTAAAGGTCTATCCATGAATCCTGCTGTTAGTCTAAGCAACGTCACCGTTGGCTATGAACACAAGATGGTGTTTTCCCACCTGTCGCTGGAAATCCCCATCGGTCAATTTGCTGGCATCGTGGGTCCAACAGGGTGTGGCAAGACCACCCTGCTCAAAACCATTCTGGGCACGCAACCCGTGTTTTCGGGTGATGTGCATTTAATCGGCCACCCGGTAGTGCGCGTACCGCCCGGTACCATCGGTTATGTGCCGCAACTGGAAAGTGTCGACTGGACCTTTCCGGTAACGGTGGAGGAAGTTATCCTGATGGGCCTGTACACCAACAAGCGCATCTGGCCCTGGTCCTCCAAGGAAGAGCGCGAGCGGGTGCACGACCTTGCTGACAAGCTGGGCATTCATAATTGCCTGCATCATCACATTGTGAATATCTCCGGTGGTCAGCGGCAGCGCGCATTTCTGGCGCGGGCCCTGATCAACAACCCGAAATTGCTGGTACTGGATGAGCCTACGGCCGGCGTGGATATCAAAACCCAGCATGATGTATTGCACTTGCTCGGCGATATCAACAGCGAAGGCGTTACTATTATACTCACCACACATGACCTCAACGCCGTAGCCTCGCACCTGCCGTGGGTGATCTGCTTCAATAACGGCGTGGTGGCGCAAGGCAAGCCGCGTGACATCTTCACCAATGAGATCCTCAGCAAGACCTACGGTGGCGATATCGTGATAGTCGAATATCAAGGCCATTTCCTCATCGCCAACGGTACGCCTCTGCATTTGAAGGAGCCTAGCTGATGCTGGATTTTTTTCTGGAGCCGCTGGCGTATGAGTTTTTTCGGCATGGCCTGTGGGCGGCACTCATGGTGGGTTCCTTATGTGGCCTGATCGGCGTCTACATTGTCCTGCGCGGCATGAGCTATATTGGCCATGGCTTGTCGCATGCCGCCTTCGGTGGGGCAGTGGTGGGCTTCACGCTGAATCTAAATTTTTATGTCGGTGCGGGCGCGATGGGATTGCTCGCCATGCTGTTAATTAATCAGATCACCAAAGACGGCAAGGTTAAATCGGACGCCGCCATCGGTATTGTTACCACCGCCTTTTTTGCCCTAGGCGTGGCCATTATTAGCCGGGTGCGCACCTTTAGCCAAAGTTTTGAGGCGGCGCTGTTCGGTAATATTCTGGGCATTACCAACGAAGATTTACTGGTCGTCGCTCTGGTCACGACCTTTACCATGATCACGGTTTTTTTTATGTACAAGCCCCTGCTCTTTTCCACCTTTGATAATGAAGCCGCACGGGTGTTCGGCATCAGGACTGGCATCGTGCAATTGATGTTTGCATTCATTCTCACGTTAGCCGTAATCGCCTCCATGAACATTGTCGGCGTTACCATGATTGCCGCCACGCTCATCATGCCCGCCATGACGGCGCGTATGATGACAGACAGCTTCAGCCGCATGCTGATTTATTCCACCATTATTGGTGCTATAACGGGTGTGGCGGGCATGTATCTGAGCTATATCTTTAATGCCGCCTCCGGCGCAACCATTGTGCTATTTGGCGCCTTGCTATTCTGCCTGTCATTATTGATCAAGTTCATACGGGAAAGATTTATTTTGCATTCGCATCTTCACAGTCATGGTGACGTGACTCACGCCCACCCGCATGATTCCAAGCATGGCAAAGAAGATCACAAGCATGCGAATGAGCTGGATAGGGTGGAGAAGGATCAGTAGTGTTAAATTTAAGGTGGGTTTGGTAAACGGTGGTGTTGCGGTGGGTTCGCGCTTTTGTAAAGCATCATTACGAAAAGCCCCAGGTCCGAGGCTGACACCATCACCATGGAACTGGATGAGATTACGCAACACCCCCAGAAGAAATTCTTGAATCAAGTCACTCAGCTCGGAATGCTTATTTGCTCTGTGTAAATCCCGCTTCCTCGCCCTTGATAGATTAAAAATCCCTTGTGCTGCATCCCCTGGTCCTAAACCGAGTGGTTGGTAGGGACTCAACCCTTCGACACGCCAATGCGCTTCCGTCTGGGAGACTGATTACACAGCGGGATTGCGTTGACATATTTTTATGCGTGCTGCGGTGTCGGTATAGCGTAAGCTACTTCTGGAATGTAATGGTGTTGTTAACCCGAACCAAAAGGTGATTCCTTCATCCATTGCATAAACTTATCCGCTGTAATCGGGCGGCTCATAAAATAACCCTGTGCGGAATCGCAGCCCATTTCCTTAAGCCGATCCCATGATTCCTGGCTCTCCACTCCTTCTGCCACCACCTTCAAACCCAGGTTATGACCCAAGTCAATGGTGCTGCGTACAATGACGTCATCACTCTGGTTATTATCCATTTCCATCACAAAAGATTTATCAATTTTTATTTTTGCTACTAATAGTTTTTGCAAGTAGGCCATCGAGGAATAACCAGTCCCAAAATCATCAATGGACACCTGCAATCCCATTTCATTTAATTTTTTAATATTCTCTATAGCGCGTAATGGGTCGGTCATGATTGCAGTTTCCGTAATCTCCAGCTCAATATTTGAAGGCGGCACACCAAATTTTTCCAATAATTCTGCTACCAGGTCAGGGAATATTGGGTCTTGAAGATTAATCGCGGAGATATTGACTGCCATGTTCAAATTCAGGTTTTTTTGATGCCATTGCTTACATTGTAGAAATGCCATTTCTAGGACTTTCAAGGTGAGCTGTTTCATTAAGCCATTTTTTTCTGCGAAGGCAATAAAGGCATCAGGATAGATCAGGCCGTGTTCTGGATGTTGCCATCGTACCAGCGCTTCGACGCCAATCACAGAATGGGTGGTAAGATCGATTTTTGGTTGGTAATGTAAGATAAGCTCCTCATTGACAATGGCGCGACGTAGCTCAAGTTGTGAAGCCATGCAGCCATCTCTTTCGATCCCTGAGTTATAGAAGGTATATACATTTTGCGCGCGCTTTGCCGCGTACATGGCTGAATCGGCTTGGCACATCAGGGTGGTGAGGTCGTCACTATGCTCTGGAAACATAGCAATGCCTATGCTTACACCTATAGCGAAGGTTGAGTCGTTAATAATCACTGGTTTAATAATGATCCTGGTGATTTTACTTACAATCTCCATTACATCTTCTGTAGTAGTGACATTGAGTAACAGGATTGAGAATTCGTCTCCACCCATCCGTGCCACTGTGTCCGATTGACGCAAACAATGCGTCAGGCGCGTGGAGATTTCCTGGAGCACAAAATCACCCGTGTGATGTCCCCATGTATCATTAATTGGCTTGAAATGATCCAGATCCAATGATATTAATGCAAAGGATGTCTGTTCGCGCTTGGCTAATAAAATAGCCTGCTCGGCCCGATCATGGAACAGTGAACGATTGGGCAGGTTGGTAAGAGCATCATGTAGTGCGAGATGCTCTAATTTCTTGTTTGTAACGGCAAGTTGATGTGTGCGTAATGCAACGCGGGCTTCCAGATTTGCATTCAAGTTTTTTATTTCATTTTCAGCTCGCTTGCGGGTAGTATCGAGCTGATGGAGCTTATACGACATTTCATTAAATGAGACTGCAGTTTGTGCGAGCTCGTCAGTGCCATGTACAGAGATCTGGTAGCCAAATACACCCTCCGCAATACGTTGCGATGCAATCTTTAAAGTATCGAGCCGACGGGTGAGGTATATGGCAAATAGATAGGAAAATAGGGCCACCATTGCCATAACACTGATGGCTAGAATTGTGGTTTCATAACGGACTGCCGTGATAGTGTCTTTAATTTTATCAATACTGAAACCCACTTCGACGTGGCCATATTGCTCATTTTCAACTGCTATCTTAGCGGTGGAATCAAATATACCATCGCTAGCACTGTGATAATCATGATCCGCCTGGAAAGGTCTTTTCAATGCATCATCACTGCCACCCTCCGCCAAAATTCCTTTTTTTCCCACCACTCTAGCGTATACAATGTCTGGATTAGTAAGCGCCTGAACAATCGCATTCTCCAGTGACTCCACATCTGTGGCAACCACTGCATCCCGTATAGCAGATGCAAATACATGAGTAGAAGTTGAGACGTGTTTCAATAAAGCTTCTTCATGAGATGATGTTAGAATTTGTGTCCCACTCCAGATGAAGGTTAAGAGGAGTAGGGCTTGAATGAGCATTATTCCTAATATAGCTTTGAGTCGGAATGACATGAGGATTACTATCTCTGTAAAATTTTGCTAAAGTCTGGGCATAAAGAGTAAATGCTACTGCATAGCCATAGAGATGGCCTTTGTAGCCTGTATTCAAGGTTATTGCAGGTTTTTTTCACTTCCATTAATTCACAGCTGGGGCGTGTAATATGGCACCATCCCCATAGAAAATTTTTTGTGGCGTTTGGGTCAATCTGTGCCCAGCAAGTTGTTAGCTTGTTATCGGCAAGATGGTTGAATTCTAGAGCGGGAGGCCAGAGAGCAGAGCGGGGTGGATTTGGGGAAGTGTTCAGGGGGATAAAATCCCCCATAAGATGGCGGGGATACGTTACGCTGACCGTTTATTAAGTGCGGAGGCTGCGCTGGTGGCTTCGGCGGCCGGATCTTTGGTGTTGTGCTCAACCCAGCGTTCGCCTGAAGGAGTGGCTTCGCGCTTCCAGAACGGTGCGCGTTCTTTCAGGTAGTTGATAACAAAGCGGCACGCATCAAAGGCATTTGCGCGATGCGCTGACCAGACGGCCACCAGCACAATTGCATCGCTGGGCATGATCTTGCCATAACGATGCACTACGAGTATATCAATTACTTCCCATCTTTCGGCGGCTTCCTGACATACACGTTCGATGTGTTTTTCCGTCATGCCCGGATAATGATCCAGATGCATCGTGGACACCGTATGTCCGTCATTATAATCGCGCATTGTGCCCACAAATGTGACAATGCCACCACACTTATTGGCATCAAAAGTTGCCTGATGCGTGCCCGTTACTTGATAGGGATCAAAGGGCTCTTCCTGAACGATAACTGTTATGGCGGTAGCGTCGCTCATGCTTAACCTCCCGTGACCGGGGGGAAAAATGCAACTTCATCACCGTTTTTGAGTATCTGCGAAGCGTCAGTATATTCCATATTCACGGCAATCAGGGTGCTGGTGGGCAAGGGCTGGCCGGGTGCAACTTTTTTCCATAAGTCGGCAATAGTGAGGGTGTCACCATCAATCGTAACCGTATCTTCTGCGCGACCCATGCGGTCACGCATACTTGCAAAATAGCGAATTTTGACGTTCATACAAACCTCTCTGGGTTAAGCTTGGCCAGTTGAGTTATTGGGACGTGTCCAGGTGCCGGACTTGCCGCCAGATTTTTCCAGCAAGCCAATGTCCTGCATGACCATGCCGCGATCTACTGCTTTGCACATG
>JBKJTS010000202.1:0-4425 GCA_046590885.1 Gammaproteobacteria bacterium | reverse complement strand
ACAATCACTGCACAATATATCTCCAGTAGCTCTGGGCACCGGGTTTTGGCCGGCCCTTTCAGCAGCCATGATGAAGCACAAATTTCCCAACACCGGATCAAGACGCAGCTTGGCATCCAAACCTTGATTAAACCTGTCGCGGAACGCCGTAACAGCAATAACTAATACAAAACTTCCTTGCAATGAGAATAACACCACAAGTAAAGATGAAAGTGAGGCTGCTCCTGCCCGCGCATCCCCGCGCAGGTAGTTTACACGGGGCGTACTGTTTTACGGCCCATGTTTTGCCACACCTGAATTTCCTGGCAACAACGCCAGAGTAATTTCAGTGAATTTTTAGAGATGCCCGGAACCCAGACAACAAAAAACCCCGTCATGTAATCACATACGGGGTTTTTTGTTGTCCGAAGCAGGTTACTTATGAAAATTAAGTACATCCTGCATCACCTGCCAGAATTAAACTATAAATCTTCAATTATTTTTGCATTGATTTCTTGAACATCCGATCTAACTTCTCGCTTAACTGATCAACTTTACGATTAGCATCATCAGCGGTTTGCTTCGCCGCATCTGCCTTGCTAGATGCGTTAGCAGCATCAGCGCTGCTTGCTTTACTTAAAGCTTGATCAGCTGCAGAATGCGCCGAAGTGGCCTTACTTAGCGCCTGATCAGCTGTAGATTGCGCGGTACCAGCTTTGGTTAAGGCTTCATCTGCCTTGTTTTGGGCAGTGGTTGCAACGCCCTGCGCCTCTTCAGCGGCAGCCTGCGCCTTTTCTACATCACCACGGCTCGCGCAGCCAACAAATGTCAATGACAACATAATAGGTATTAATTTCAGGGCGGTGGTTGACTTATGGTTCATCTGTATGTCTCCTTACAATTTTTTTTAGCTTCAAAAACAGATTTTAACTATGTCCTAAAAAACAGCGATGGAAATCGTCTTAAAGGACTGCACGAATTTCAATGCTTAGCTAGGGTAATCTACATTCAAGAGTTTTTCCAGCGGTGGGGTGAAAAAAACGCGTCACCAAATGGCGACACAAATGCAGAGCGAGCTTTGTTTTTTCGCTTTCTGAGCCCTGAGGTACCAAAATGAAATCGGCTAAAACAGGTTATGAACGATTTGGCGAGATGGTGGATGGCTTCACAGAATCACAACTTTTGTCCCAATATGAATCCAGCGCGCCAGTCTTTTTATCTCCTGATTGGTTACCGCAACACAACCATCCGTCCAGTTGTCGGTATAATGAAAGCGCTGATCCTTATCTCCCAACCCATGAATACCAATGCGCCCACCTAATGGCGTATCCTGAGGGGGAATACGTTGTTCTAGAGCAGCATCCAGTAAATGATGGTAAGTGGTGCGATCAATAATGCGGTTACGATAAGAACGATCCGCATGTTCCACGGTAGGAAAATCCAGCCCAAAGAAAAGCGTGAAACGACTGTCTGGGTTAATCCAGGCCACGTGAAATGTACCTAATGGGGTCTTGCGATCACCGTGTACCCGGTCTTTGGACACTCCACCACGTCCCACTGCTACATAAGTGAGGTGTTCAGCAATTTTTCCTTTATCGGTAAACACGGTCAACGTTCGCTGCTGCGTATCCACCACTACCCACGGTTCAAGCTTATCAGCAAAGGCCGCATCTACCCAAACTACACATAAAAAGGCCAGCAGCATGCCCCAGAAATAACTTGCTTGCAAACAGCTCCGCCCCTGTTTCTTTAGTGCTTTATCCATATTTATTATCATCCTCGGTGGTAGGGATGTCCTTTTAAAATACTCCAACCTCGATACAACTGTTCGGCAAGCACAATACGTACCAGTGGATGAGGCAGGGTGAGGGGGGATAATGACCACATACACTGGGCGTGTACCCTACAGGCAGGCGCCAGTCCATCCGGTCCTCCCACTAATAATGCCACATCACACCCACCCTGCATCCAGCTTTCCATTTGCTGGGCCAATTCAGGAGTGTTCCATTGTCGGCCCTGCACATCCAGTGCAATCGCCCGGCAACCCTTAGGGATGGCCGCCAGCATACGCTCACCTTCCTCGTGAATGGACCGCTCAACATTGGCATTTTTGCCGCGTTTTCCCAAACCGATTTCAATTAAATGTAAAGCACATTCCGGCGGTAAGCGTTTGGCGTATTCCTGATATCCCTGTACCACCCAAGGAGGCAAGCGCTCCCCCACGGCGACCAAATAAATTTTCATACCCAGCCTTAGTCAGAATGGAGTGCCTGTTAAGATGCTTTATATCACATTATCGGTCAATTCCCAGCTGCGTAAGAGAGGAATAAGGTGGCATAAAAAATCCTGTGATATAATCTAAAAACGGTGTTACTTGCCGTTTCAAGAGTATTTGGCATGGGCACGACAAGAGTTAACCCGTGGATCAACACCGGCAATCTACGTCATTTTAAAATGGAGACTTCATGCTATGAATAATTACTGGAAAAAAGGGTGTATTCTGCTCACTCTGGGCATAATGGCACTGGGACAAGTCGGCTGCGCAACCCCCTCTTCGGATGCCTCACGCTCAAAAAAAGGTGCCATCATGGGTGGCGTAGGTGGTGCTATCGTAGGTGGACTGATTGGGGGTAAAAAAGGGAATGCCGGCAAAGGCGCGCTGATTGGCGGCCTGCTGGGTGCCGCCACGGGCGGAGCGGTCGGGAATTATATGGATAAGCAGGCACAGGAACTGGCACAGGTGGCACAGGTTGAGCGCGTCGAAGATGGCATTGTTGCCACCATGAAAGACAAAATCCTGTTTGACACCAACGAATCAAAACTCAAGCCGGAATCAAAAGCCAGCCTGGAGAGAATTTCTGAAATTTTGAAGAAATATGATAAAACCGAAGTCACTGTCGCCGGATATACCGACAACGTGGGCACCATGAGTCATAACCAGCAACTCTCTGAACGACGCGCCAATGCTGTACGCCTGTTTTTAACCAACCAGGGTGTTGCCCCCAGCCGCATGACAGTAATGGGATTTGGGCCGGATAACCCGGTAGCACCAAATACCTCTGCCGACGGCCGTTCGCAAAATCGCCGCGTGGAACTGCACATTGCTCCAAATGAACAGCTGCTCAAAGATTCACAGCAGAATCAAGGCTAAGATCAGCCTTTAAAACGCTACCCCACCGGCTGTGGGGTAGCGTACTGTAACTTTCTTGAATATTTAGATACTGGAGAGAAATCTTTACCAACTTGATTTTTGTCCAGTATTTCCAAATAATACTGACTGCAACGAGGTACGGGTTATTCGCCGTTGCTGCTTTCACGCCATTTGCCTGGGGAAGCCTGCATGCCTTCGCCAACATCCCACAACTTTTCAAGCTGATAAAAATCGCGCGTCCGCGGCAACATTACATGCACGATAACATCACTCAAATCTACCAGCACCCATTCACCTTCGCGTGCGCCTTCTACTCCTAACGGCCGTTCACCCGCCTGCTTGGCTTTAGTGATTACATTTTCCGCCACGGATTTTACGTGACGGTCTGCGGTGCCAGTGGCAATCACCATAAAATCGGCGATGCTTGTAATGCCGCGCACATCAAATACTTTGATATCAACCGCTTTCATATCTTCCAATGCGGTGACTGCCAGATTTTTCAATTGTTCAGAATGCATTAATTTAGTCTCAAATAATGAGTTGTGCCATTTACGAACAGAACAAGTCGGTGAATTATAAAAATCCCCTCATATCTCGAGGAGCAGTACTAGCGATAAATTCCTTCTTTTTGAATAATCTTCCACACCCCGTCTGGCACCCAGTAACGGGCGCTTTTGCCCGCCTGAACAGCCGCGCGGATGCGTGATGCAGAGATATCCAGTGGCGACACTGGCCGCAATAAAACAAGCCCCGCCGCTTTGCTGCGCAATAGTGCCGGGTCATGCACAGCCTGTTGCGTTACCAATGCCGCCACATCACCGTGTTCTGGCGGTAACCACCCGGGGCGCGTCATAACCACAACATGCGCTAAAGTGATGATGTCACGCCAGCGATGCCACGTATTCAGACTGAGAAAAGAATCCATGCCCATGATCAGGCACAGCGGGGTGTCACCCAGTTCAGCGCGTAGCGACAACAGTGTGTCTACTGTATACGAGGGCGCGGCGCGGCACAGCTCACGATCATCCACACGCAATCCGGGCTCACCCTGAATGGCGGCCTGGAGCATGGTGAGGCGTTGCGCGCCACTAGCGAGTGGTGCGCCGCGCTGCGGGGAAATGTTACAGGGAATCAGCCGTACTTCGTCCAGAGCCAGATCCTGACGAATATCCAGTACCGCGCGCAAATGACCAATGTGAATGGGGTCAAACGTGCCGCCAAAAATTCCGATCACGTGTGCAGAGTGCGTGGAATGGGGAGCCGGGACCAGCAGACAAAGCGCAGCAAAATCGCGC
>JBKJTS010000072.1:0-2999 GCA_046590885.1 Gammaproteobacteria bacterium | reverse complement strand
GGTGATTTGCTGGATGTCTTCTGCGCTGAGTTCCTTGGTGCGGCGGTTGATGAGGTGGCCGAGATTACGCGCATCAATGAACAGGATTTCACCCTTGCGCGGATGGCCGTTGGTTCGGGCGCGGTTCATAAACCACAGACCCGCCGGTATCTGGGTGTTGAGGAATAGCTTGGCCGGCAGGTTGACGATGCAATCGATCAAGTTTCCGTCTGCGACCAGTGCTTTGCGGATGTCGCCTTCGCCGCTGGACTTGCTGGTGAGCGCGCCTTTGGCCAGCACCACGCCCGCGATGCCGTTGGGGGCTAGGTGATAGACGAAGTGCTGCAACCAGGCGAAGTTGGCATTGCCCGCAGGTGGCGTGCCGTATTTCCAGCGGCCATCGGTGCGCAGCAGTTCGCCGCTCCAGTCGCTGACGTTGAACGGCGGGTTGGCGATGATGTAATCGGCCTTGAGGTCTTTGTGTGCGTCGTTGAGGAAGGAGCCTTCGTTGTTCCATTTCACCTGCGAGGCATCGATACCGCGTATGGCGAGGTTCATCTTGGCCAGCCGCCAGGTGGTCTGGTTGCTTTCCTGCCCGTAGATGGAGATGTCGTCCACGCGGCCCTGATGCTCCGCGATAAATTTTTCTGATTGCACGAACATGCCGCCCGACCCGCAGCAGGGATCAAACACGCGGCCTTTGTAGGGTTCCAGCATCGACACCAGCAGCTCCACGATGCTGCGCGGGGTGTAGAACTGCCCGCCCTGTTTGCCTTCAGCCAGCGCAAATTCACCGAGGAAGTATTCGAACACATGGCCCAACACATCGGCGCTGCGCGCCTTGGCATCGCCCAGCGCGATGTTGCCCACCAGATCGATCAACCCGCCCAGACTGGCGGGGTCGAGGTTTTGTCGCGCAAACACTTTAGGCAGCACGCCCTTGAGCGAGGGGTTTTCTTTTTCGATGGCGTCCATCGCCTCATCAACAAAGCCGCCGATGTTGGGCTGTTTAGCCTTGGCCAGCAGGAACGACCAGCGCGCCTCAAATGGAACAAAGAAAACATTCTCTGCCTTGTATTCGTCCTTGTCCTCTGGGTCGGCTCCGGCGTATTCGCCTTCGCCTGCTTGCAGCCTGGCAAATATTTCCTCAAAGGAGTCGGAGATGTATTTCAGGAAAATCAACCCCATCACCACATGCTTGTATTCAGCGGCGTCGATGTTTTTACGCAGTTTATCGGCAGCTTTCCAGAGTTGTTTTTCTAACGGCTCTTCTTTGACTTCTTTTGCTGCTTTAGTTTTAGCCATGAGTTTTATGGTTCTTTTGTCTGGCAATGGTGGGAACGATGTCGAGGTTGTAGTATTTGGTGTGGTATACCTTGTCATGCCGCGCAGTAGTCTGCTCTTTATTGTGGCGCGTAACACAGTATCACGCCACTTTATTTGCCACGCAATAACTTTTTGTGCCACTTTAGGCTTTGGTTGATTTATTTGGCGCGTTTCGTCACTGTCGTGCCATATCGTTATACATCACGGGATCTGTCCCCAATGATTTCCGCATATTTCGGCATGGCGTGCTGCCACAGACGGTAACGCTCCTGCAAGGCAGGGTTAGGGGCAGGCGTGAAAATTGTGCCAGGCATGGATTCCGGGTCGTGCTCATAATTGCGCGGCCACCAAGGGTCGGACATTGTTTCTTGTCCAGCCAGTAAAAACGCCGTGCCGCGTGCAGTGGCTTCGCATTCTGCAGGGCGGCAGACGGGCAGCGCGCTGAGATCGGCGAGGCGCTGGCACAGACCATTGAGTGTGGCCAAGCCGCCGCTGATAACGAGGGTGCGTGGTGCAGGGCAAGCGCTTTCCATTTCGCACAGGTTGGTGTGCAGCAGAAACACGATGCTTTCAACGACTGCAACCATCTTTTCCCCCGCTTCGCCTGCGCCAATAAACTGCGATTGAAAATCGGCTATCCAGTACGGTGCGCCCAGGCCGGAGACGCCATTCAGGAATAGCAGCGGTGCGGTGCTGGGTTGCGTGATGTGATGACCCAACCAATTTTCCATATTGGATTCGATATTGGATAAACCCAGCGTGTTGCTGGCCCATTGCAGGGCGCTGGCAGCGCCGTTGATGGTGCCTTCCAGTGTGTAAATGGTGTGTTCTGCGGTTTGCATAACAACGCTGCTGAGCAGACGCGCATGATGAGGTCGTTGCGGGCTAACGCGCTGCACAAATGCGCCGGTGCCGATATTGATATACGCGATGTCTGGCTGTGGTGCGCCAAAGGCGAACAGGGCGGCGGATTGGTCGCCATTGGTCACAGTGAGCGGAATAGAACAATCATTGATACGCAGATGACCGAAGCTGTGCCTGGTGGGTACGCAGCGCGGCAGAAATGTGCGTGGCACACCGAACAGGATCAGCAATTCATCATCCCAGTCGCCCGTGCTGATGTTCCACAACAAAGTGCGTGACGCATTTGCGGGGTCGGCGAGCAGCGGGCGTTCTTCCAGCAAGTGGAACAACACAAAACTCGCCAAGGGACCACAGGCGAGCGTGCCGTTATCCTGGGCCGCACGGACGGCGGGCAGGTGATCCAGACACCAGCGCAGTTTGCTGGCGCCATAATGCGCGTTAAGGAATAGTCCAGTTTTTTGATGAATCGCCTGGCGCTGTGATTCGAATTGTTGTAATTGGTGATGCGCGCGCCGATCTTGCCAGCTGATTATCGGCGATAACGCTGCGCCGGTAGTTTTGTCCCAGCATGCCAGGCTGGAACGCTGGGTGGCCAGCCCAGCGGCGACGATATTTGTGCTACGTGTGCCAAGCTGGGTGATGGTATTTTTGATAGCGGTACGCAATGAAGTGATGAGTTCATGCGGGTCGTGTTCCACCCAGTCGGGTTGAGGGTGGTTGACGGCGATAGGCTGAAAGTTGCTGGCGATTATTTTGCCGCTGGCATCAAATACCAATGCACGACTGGCGTGGCCGCCTTGATCTATAGCGAGGTAGAGGCTGCTGTTAGT
>JBKJTS010000262.1:0-4541 GCA_046590885.1 Gammaproteobacteria bacterium | reverse complement strand
GAGGGCGAGCGATTAAAGGCCCGATACTTTCTCATTGCTACCGGAGCAACGCCCGCAAGTCTGAAAATTCCCGGCGAAGAGTATCTCATCGACAGCACCGGGTTTCTGGAGCTTGAGCAATTGCCGAAGGAAATAATATTTGTAGGCGGTGGGTTCATCGCCATGGAGTTTGCGCATGTTGCAGCGCGTGCCGGATCGAAAGTCACCGTGCTGCATCGTGGAGCTCGCATTCTCGAAGGTTTCGACCCGGATCTCGTATCCAGTCTGGCTGCCGCGACCGCCGAACTGGACGTGACCATTCACACCGAAACGTCAGTCGAGGCGATTGAAAAAACAGCCAATGGCCGGTTTAGCGTAGTTACAAAACAGCGCGGCGCAAGTGCCGCCTTCGAAGGCGACCTGGTGGTGCATGGGGCGGGACGGATACCGGATCTGGATGATCTTGATCTGGATGCGGCGGGCGTATCAAGAGAAAAACGCGGCGTGGCAGTCAATGAATACCTGCAAAGCACCTCCAATCCCGCGGTCTATGCGGGAGGCGACGCCGCCGCAACCAATGGACTGCCGCTCACGCCCGTTGCGGGATACGACGGCAAGCTTATCGCCGCCAATTTGCTCAAAGGTAATCATCTTCAAGCTGAGTATCACTTGATCCCCAGTGTCGTGTTTACCATCCCGCCTCTTGCTTCAGTCGGTTTATCCGAGCAGGCGGCAAAGCAAAAGGGGCTGAGCTTTCGTATCAACAATTCAGAAACCGGCGATTGGTACTCTAATAGACGTGTGGGGGAAAAAACTGCCGCTTTTAAAGTACTGATCGAAGAGGGGACGGAGCGGATTTTAGGGGCGCATTTGCTCGGCCCCGGCGTGGAAGAAACCATCAATCTGTTCACGCTGGCGATGCGCTTCGGCATCAATGCCGAGCAGCTTAAACAGGTTTTGTTCGCGTACCCGACCCACGCATCCGACATGAAATATATGCTTTGAAAAACCCCTTACGGAAAATGATAACGATGACCAAAACTTCTGTCGCGCACCTCGAACACACGTCATTACCAGCGCACCACGAAATGCTGAAACGCTACGTCGAGGCGCGCACCCAAACCTTGAAGCTTGCGGAACCGCTGAGTCCCGAGGACCAGATGGTCCAGTCCATGCCCGATGCCAGCCCCACCAAATGGCACCTTGCGCACACCACGTGGTTCTTCGAGACATTCATTTTAACGCCGCATGTGCGCGATTATGTGCCCTTCGATGCGCGCTACAAATTTCTGTTCAACTCTTACTACAAGCAACTGGGCGGTCATCCGAATCGCGCCATTCGGGGTGTTTTTTCACGACCCGAACTGTATGAGATTCTCCGCTATCGCAATCATGTCGACCATTGCATTCAGACGCTATTTGACCGTGAAGTGTCTATTGAGCTTTTGCAAATGCTTGAGCTGGGACTCAATCACGAGCAGCAACATCAGGAACTGATCATTACCGATATCAAGCATGCGTTCTGGTCCAATCCGCTGCGACCAAACTACCAGCTAAGCCAAATCAAGGTTTATGAATCGGCCTCGCAGCCCTTGTCCTGGATTGCTTTCGATGAGGGCCTCTATGAGGCCGGACATGACGGCTGCGGCTTCGCCTTCGATAACGAATTGCCGCGCCATCGCACGTATATCAAACCGTTCCACTTCGCTTCGCGTTTGGTGACCAATGCCGAATACCTGGAGTTCATGGCCGATGGCGGCTACCAGCGTGCGGAACTGTGGCTGTCCGATGCCTGGGATCATATCCATGCGAACGGTTGGACGGCGCCGCTCTATTGGGAGCGGGAGGGTGATGCGTGGTACGTGTTCACCTGCCGGGGCAGGGTGTTATTGAATCCCTACGAGCCGGTTTGTCATGTCAGTTTCCATGAAGCGGATGCATACGCACGCTGGGCAGGGGCTCGGCTACCGACAGAGTTTGAATGGGAAATTGCCGCCAATTCCGTTGAAATACGCGGGAATCTACTTGAAAGTGGCGCCTATCATCCCAATCCGGCCCGTTCCGCTACGAAGCTGCAGCAGATTTTCGGGGATGCGTGGGAGTGGACCGCGAGCCCGTATGTCGCTTATCCGGGGTATCGCCCGTCCGCCGGTCCGATAGGGGAATACAACGGCAAGTTCATGTGTAACCAGATGGTATTGCGCGGCGGTTCCTGCGCCACGCCGGCGTCGCACGTCCGTACCTCCTACCGTAATTTTTTCGCGCCGCAGGCGCGTTGGCAGTTTTCCGGAATCAGGATGGCCGATGATTGCATTTGAACCCGGCCGTCTATCCGGAATAGCAGCCGATGTGCTGGCAGGGCTTTCGCGCGTGTCCAAAGCGCTGCCTCCCAAGCTGTTTTATGACGAGCAAGGCTCTGCGCTATTCGAACAGATCACTTGCCTGCCGGAGTATTATCCGACGCGTACTGAAGCTGCGATACTGACGGCCAATGCAGATGAAATCTGCGCCCGAATAGGTCGCGAGGTTTCCGTGAGCGAACTCGGTGCCGGAACGGCGACCAAGACACGTATCCTGCTGCACGCATTGCTGCGCCGGCAAGAGAGCGTGAACTACTTTCCGCTTGACGTATCGCATGCTGCCCTGCAACTGGCTAAAAACGAGTTGAACGCGGAATTCGAGTCGGTGAATGTCTATCCGTACGTCGGGGATTTCGAAAACCTGTCTTTCCTCGCCGTTCCCGCGCCACCCCGTCTGGTTCTGTATATTGGATCAAGTATCGGCAATCTGGAGCAGAGCGACGCTATTTCGCTGCTGGAAAATATTGCCCGGCGTTTGTCACCCGGCGATCATTTGCTGCTCGGGGTTGATCTGGTGAAAGAGCGTGAGGTCTTGCTCGCGGCCTACAATGACAGTGCCGGAATTACTGCTGTATTCAACAAGAATCTGCTCGTCCGCATCAACCGCGAGCTTGGTGGTGGCTTTGAATCCGATGCATTTCAACACGTCGCGTTATGGAATGAAGCCGCAGCACGCATCGAAATGCACCTGGAAAGCAAACGCCCGCAACTCGTCAGGATCAACGGCATCGACAGGACATTGTCATTTTCCGGAGGCGAACGCATCCATACGGAAAACAGCTACAAATACACGGTCGAGAGTTTGGAAAACATGATGCGTTGCAGCGGTTTTGAAGTCGAACATGTGTGGACCGACCCGCAGCGCTGGTTCGCTGTAGGCCTGGGCGTGATTACGTGAAAGTTAAATTTCCCGCTTCCGCCGGTACCGAATGGACAGTGCCACTGGCGCACAAATGAAAACAAATCCCTTGGTGGGCAAGCTCGCCCCGCCGGCGATGCTGGTCAATGTGCCCAGACTCATCACGGTCTACTACAGCAATATCCCCGACGCTTCGGTGCCCGCCCAAAGGGTCGCATTCGGTACCTCGGGGCATCGTGGCTGCGCGTTCGAAAACAGCTTCAATGAATGGCATGTCCTTGCCATCAGCCAGGCCATTTGCCAGTACCGCAAGCAGCAGGGCATCGATGGTCCGCTGTTTCTGGGTATCGGCACGCATGCGCTGTCCGAGCCGGCGTTTGCCAGCGCGCTCGAAGTGCTGGCGGGCAACGGCGTGGAAGTCATGCTCGCGGATAAGGACGAATACACTCCCACTCCCACTCCCGTGATTTCTCACGCGATACTCGCTTACAACCCTGGCCGCGCGACAGGACTGGCGGACGGCATTGTCATCACGCCGTCACACAACCCGCCCGATAATGGCGGCTTCAAGTACAACCCGCCCAACGGCGGGCCGGTGGATAAAAATGTCACAGGATGGATCGAAGCCCGCGCCAATACGTTTCTGGAAAGCGGCCTGCAGGGCGTGAAAAGAATGCCTTTCGAACAGGCCCGGCGCGCCGCTACCACGCACCGGCACGATTATCTCAATGCTTACGTAAACGATCTCGGCAGCGTGCTCGACATGGATGTGATTCGCGGCGCGAACATCAGTATGGGCGTGGATCCGCTGTGTGGCGCCGGAGCGCATTACCGGATGACACAGGAATTAGTGGCGTGCGCTCTGTTCCGAGCGGTGCAGAACAAACGGCCCGCCGCCGGATTGATACACCACTCCGACCGGGGCAGCCAGTACTGCGCCCACGACTACCGCCAGATGCTTGATCAATTCGGCATGCGGGCCTCCATGTCACGGCGGGGCAACTGTTACGACAATGCGCCCATGGAGAGCTTCTGGGGCAGATGGAAAGGATGATTGGCGGGATAATGAGCCATTGAAGAATTGGCGTAAGCCCAGTTCCGACAATGGGTAGTGTCGGCATCGCTACTGCATATTGCCAGCGGTCGAGAACGTGAATCGCCATCGCCTCGATGATCACGGTAATAACAATGCCAATGGCGATGAATCCGATGACCTGGATGGTCTTTGGGTGAAAAATCCAGTGACGCGATCTTGCAGTCAGCGCGATAATCCAAAACGCAACGAGCATAATGACGACATCGCCAAGGGCGGCTCGCGTACACTGAATGGTCGCCTCAAAATG
>JBKJTS010000076.1:0-4139 GCA_046590885.1 Gammaproteobacteria bacterium | reverse complement strand
GGCTGGAAATGCGCGAATTCCCAGGTTGCCAGCTTCCCCAGCCGGTCAGACTGGCAGTAGCGACTCGGATAAATATAGGGTAGTACCTCAGATGGCAGTTGTGAAATCGGTACTTCTGCGAGGTTTTCAGGCGACTCGAAGTGATGTGATATATCAACTGTCGCGCTGTAGCGTACGGTCAACGGACCCGTTGCGGCATTCAATCGAAAGTAACGCGTGCCAAAGGTTGGATCGGTATAAGTTACAGGTGTCACCGGCTGGCTGAGATAAAGCTGCTCGTTGACTACTGTTTGATGGGCGGTGTGCGCGGCATGAATGTTAAATATGAAATCGCTGGTGGAATCAGCGATTTGATAGTTAAGCTCTACGTCAAATTTTAACCTGACCATAAGTGATCTCACTTTCGTTTATGTATTGGGTAATGAATGCGCCAACAGTTCCATTTTTCATGAATTAGCTCCCGCGAGAACGCGCGCTTCTAATAGACGCGGTAGCTACTCTTCAAAGAACGGGGAGTTTTGCTTGTCACCAAAACGTGGCTGATGGCTTGAGTTGAGCATGATTGTTCCTGAAATTATATGTGCTTCCAGCGCAAATCCAGGGTCATGGGAAAGCGCGGATTCAGTGCTTCGGCTTCAATGACCATCTTCCCTGGGCTGTGGCCGTGATCCCAGAAACGCGCACGGCGGCGCGCTTCCGCCTCATTGGCGTTGACGGGAAAGGTATTGTAATTGCGCCCACCCGGGTGGCTGACATGGTAGGTGCAACCACCGATGGCGCGGCCATTCCAACTGTCCACCACATCGAATACCAACGGGGCGTGAATACCAATGGCGGGGTGCAAGGCAGACGGCGGTGCCCATGCCTTGAAACGCACGGCAGCGACAAATTCCCCGGGGACACCGGTCGGATGCAACGGCACTGCACGGCCATTGCACACTACTTGATGGCGGCTGTCGGTCATGCCATTCACCTTGATTTGCATACGTTCCACCGATGAATCCACATAACGCGCCATACCCCCGGTTGCCATTTCTTCCCCCAGCACATGCCACGGCTCGATGGCTTGGCGCAACTCCATCTGGATACCCTGATACGCGACGCTGCCATAGAGTGGAAAGCGGAATTCGATGAATGGCGCGAACCAGGCATCGTCGAAGGCATAGCCCGCGGCGCGCAGATCACGGCTGATGTCACGCATGTCCTGCTCGATGAAATGCGGCAGCATAAAACGGTCATGCAGCGAAGTATCCCAATACACCAGCTTGCTTTGATAAGGCGTTTTCCAGAAGCGCGCCACCAGCGCCCGCAGCAACAACGATTGCACCAGGCTCATGCGGTAATGCGGCGGCATCTCAAACGCGCGCAACTCCACCAACCCCAGCCGCCCGGTCGCGGAGTCCGGGGCGTACAGCTTGTCGATGCAGAACTCGGCGCGGTGCGTGTTGCCGGTCAGATCTATCAATAAATTGCGCAACAGCCGGTCGACCAGCCAGGGTTGGTCGCTTTCTTTGCCTGGGGTGAGCTTGGCGTCCATTTGCTGGAATGCAATTTCCAGCTCGTAGAGATTGTCATCGCGCGCTTCGTCAACGCGCGGCGCCTGGCTGGTGGGACCGATGAATTGCCCGGAAAAAAGATAAGACATGGCCGGGTGTTGCTGCCAGTAAGTGATCAGGCTTTTCAGCAGATCCGGCCGCCGCAGGAATGGGCTATCTGCGGCGGTGGCGCCCCCCAGTGTCACGTGATTGCCGCCGCCGGTGCCGGTGTGGCGGCCGTCAAGCATAAACTTTTCACTGCCCAGCCGGGTGTGGCGGGCATCTTCATACAAGGTTTGGGTGTGCTCCGCCAAGGTCGGCCAATCAGCCGCTGGATGGATGTTGACCTCAATGACACCCGGATCCGGCGTAACCGACAATGACATTAGACGGGGGTCGCGCGGCGGTGCGTAACCTTCCAGGCGGATCGGCTGGTTCAGCGCGGCGGCGCAGCGTTCCAGTGCCGTGAGCAGCGCGAGCCAAGCTTCCAGCGAGGTGGTGGGTGGCATGAAAACATGCAGCAGGCCATCGCGCACTTGCAGCGCCAGCGCGGTGTGGATGACTTCACGCGCACCGGGGGTTTCGTCGATGGTATCGTCGTCGTCGGCAGGCTTGGTTGCGGGTGGATATTCTGGCAGCGGCGCGCGTTCAGCAAATGGATCGGGTGGGAGGTCAAGTTCGAAATCTTCTGGCGCCCGCCATGGCAAACTGTCTAACGGCAACCGATAGCCCAGCGCGGAATCGCCCGGCACCAGATACAACCGGTCCTGACGCAGCGGCCAGCGGCTGGAACGCCATCGCGGTGCGGCTGCGCTACCCGCCTTGAGCGGCAACACATAGCCCACAATCTCCGCCAAGCCAGCGCGTAACTGTTTGGCGAGGCGATAGCGCGCATCGGGCTGGGTGAGATCGGCTTGATGCGGGTCAAGATTGGCGGGCAGGCGGCTTTCCAAATCCAAGGCCTGCCACGGGTCTTCATATGCCGGAATGAGATAACCGGGATTGAGCCCAAGCTGCTGGGTTAGCTGGGTGGCGAAACGTTTGAGCGTATCGGGGCTGATGGCGGGGCTGGCTTCGGCCAGCAGTGCCGGGTCGTGCCAGAGCGCCCTGCCATCCGCACGCCAGTAGGCTGTCAATGCCCAGCGCGGCAGTGGCTCGCCGGGATACCATTTGCCCTGCCCGAAATGCAGTACGCCGCCACGTGTAAAACTTGCTTGCAGGCGCCGTATCAGCGCATTCGCCAAGGTCAACTTTTCTTCACCCAGCGCGTCGATGTTCCATTCTGCACCATCCATGTTGTCGATCGACACAAAGGTTGGCTCACCTCCTTGGGTAAGGCGCACATCCGCGTGTTGTAATTCGGCGTCAACCTGTAAGCCGAGGATGTACGCCGCTTGCCATTGCGCGTCAGTATAGGGTTTAGTGACACGCGGATCTTCGTGGATTCGAGTGACTGTCATGGTCACGTCAAGTTGTGAGTGGCAGATGCCCGTCAGCCCATTGATAGGCGCGGCAGAGGCCGGTTGCGCTGTGGCAGCTAAAGGAATATGGCCTTCGCCGGCGAGCAGCCCTGAGGTGGCGTCGAGCCCAACCCAACCTGCGCCAGGGATATAGGCTTCACACCAGGCGTGCAGGTCGGTGAAATCGGTGCTTGGCCCGGCGGCACCAGCGAGCGGTTTTTCATCGGCGACAAGCTGGATCAGATAACCCGAGACAAAGCGTGCAGCAATGCCCAGATGGCGTAACACCTGAACCAGTAGCCAGGCACTGTCGCGACAGGAACCAGAACCTTTGCTGAGTGTTTCTTCGCAAGTTTGGACACCAGCCTCCATGCGGATCAGATAAGCCACACTCCGTTGGATGCATTGATTGGTGTGTACCAGAAAATCAGTGATGGCAATATGCGCGGACAGCGTTATGCGGAAATCGCCGAGCCATTGGCCAAGTGCGGTGCCCGCAGTGTCAGTCTGCAAATACGGCGCGAGCTCAGCTTGAAGCCCAGCCGGATACTGAAACGGGTAATGCTCAGCCCACGGCTCGACAAAAAAATCAAACGGATTGATGACTGTCATGTCCGCCACCAGATCCACGGTCACATTGAGTTCCGTGGTCAGCTCGGGGAAGGTAAGTCGGGCGACAAAATTGCCGTAGGCGTCTTGTTGCCAGTGAATAAAGTGTTTAGCGGGCTGCACCTGGAGTGAATAAGCCGCAATGGGCGTGCGATTGTGGGCGGCTGGCTTGAGCCGGATTTCATGCGGAAACAGCCGCACCGGACGATCAAAGCGGTAACGGCTGTGATGATGGAGCGCAATGCGAATAGTCATATCAGGAGGGCGGCAGAGTACGATAGTGCTCACCATCGGGCGCCGGCTCCCAATCTGGATCGGGCAGCGAAGCGAAGACGCCGCGCAAGCCTTCACTCCAGCGTTGGCTGATCTGGGAAAAGTAGCGATCACCGTCGGTGATGTGATGTACACGATCCAGATGGAGGCTGTCACAGGTGTAACACGCCAAGTCAATGGGCAGTCCTACTGCAATATTGCTGCGCATGGTTGAGTCAAATGATACCAGCAAGCACTTTACGGCATCCATGAGGGGTGTTCC
>JBKJTS010000064.1:0-6753 GCA_046590885.1 Gammaproteobacteria bacterium | reverse complement strand
TTATTAATGGCAAAACAGTAAAACAGTTCAACAACATAAAGATTTCTCTCTACGGTCGAAATGACACCACGCCACACATCTGCGATGCCAAGGTTACTTTACACTTTCATTTTGTATTTGCTCACGCCGCTGGTGCTGCTACGTCTGGGGTGGCGTGGACTGCGCGCCCCTGCGTATTGGCGACGCTGGCCCGAACGGTTTGGTTTTTTTGCGCCGTGCAAGGATGCACAAGTGTCGCAAGCGCAGGATGCGCAGAAGCGACCGCCGTGCAAGGATGCACAAGTGCTGCAAGCGCAGGATGCGCAAGAGCAGCCGCCGTGCATGGATGGCTCTACCTCAGGCGTGGCGTCTCTCAATGAAACGGTCTGGATACACGCGGTATCGGTGGGAGAAACTCAGGCAGCGTTACCATTGATCAAGGCATTACAGCAGCGCTACCCGCACATGACGCTGGTAGTGACCACCACCACGCCGACAGGCTCAGAGCGGGTACGCGCCGCCTTGGGCGACACCGTGTTCCATGTATATGCACCGTATGACCTGCCCGATGCAGTGCAGCGTTTTTTGCAACGCACCCGTCCGCGCATGGCCATTATTATGGAAACGGAATTATGGCCCAATCTCATCCATATTTGCCAGCAGTGCAATATTCCGGTGATAGTGGCGAACGCCCGGCTCTCGGCGCGTTCCGCCACTGGCTATCAACGCGTTGCCAGTCTCACTCGCCCGACGCTCCAGGACATCACAATGATCACCGCGCAGGCACAAGCCGATGCACAACGCTTTATTGCGCTGGGCGCAGACCCGGCACGGGTGCGCGTTATCGGCAATATCAAGTTTGATATCACGCCCGCCGCCGACTTACAGCAACACGCCGCCGCGCTACGCCAAATGTGGGGACAACAGCGCCCAGTATGGATTGCCGCCAGTACTCACGCCAATTCGACAGACAGCGAAGATGAGCAGGTGCTCGCGGCATTTGCAGTGGTGCGGCACGCTTTCCCTGATACGCTATTGATATTAGTGCCGCGTCATCCGGAACGCTTTGCCAAAGTAACCGCATTATGCCGTAAAGCGGGCTATGATGTCGGGCTGCGCAGCGAACCCAGATCCTGCAATGCCAACACCGATATTTATATCGGCGACAGCATGGGCGAGTTAATGCTCTTTTATGCGGCGTCCGATGTGGCCTTCGTCGGTGGCAGCCTGATTGCCCACGGTGGCCACAACTTGCTGGAACCCGCTGCGCTCGGCATTCCCGTGATTACTGGCCCACACACCTTCAACTTTGCCGACATCAGCCGTATGCTATTGCAAGCAGATGCAGCGCGCCAGGTAGACAACGCGGCAGAATTGGCGGCAGCGGTCATCGACTACCTTCAAAACGCCACCCTGCGCCATGCTACAAGCGAAAAAGGCCCACGGTTGGTAGAACAAAATCGCGGGGCGCTAGCGCAACTTATGACGGTAATTGGAGAATGCTCAGATGGAAAATAAAGGATACTTCTATCACTACGCTGTTATTAACCAGGCGGTCATTTCGAACGAAGTAAGAAATCTTGCAAGCTTTCTCAAAGTTCTCTCACCTTTATTCGAGACTCGAGACAAGGACTCCCCCCGCTTTCGCGGGGGTCGAAATGACATGTCTGAGCTATTAACCTGACTACCATGCCTAATTCAAGCTTTCAACCACTCATCTGGGTATTAGCCGATGACCGCACAGGCAATGCCAACCAGGCTATCGGTGTGGCCGAAGCGCTGCAACACCCTTTTGCAATTAAACGATTGGAATATAGCCGCTGGGGGCGATTGCCGAATCTGATACGCGGTGCTTCTTTTCTGGGGGTGCAGGATGCGTACCGTGATGCCATCACACCCCCTTGGCCGGATCTGGTAATTGCCGCTGGCCGACGCACAGTACCGGTGGCTCGTTACATTAAACGCGCTAACCACGGACATACCTTTTTGGTGCATATTATGTGGCCGGGCAGCCCAGTCGGTGAGCTTGATCTGCTTGCCGTGCCTGAACACGACCAGGTGCCCCCGCAGCCCAACATTATCCATACCCTCGGCGCACCGCATCGTGTCACGGCAGAGCGCCTCACTCAGGATGCAAACCAATGGCGTGAACGGCTGGCGCATTTGCCACGACCCTACATTGGTGTGCTGGTGGGCGGGACAGCGGGTAAACAGGTATTTGACGCACCAGCGGCCACGCACCTTGGTCAGCACCTTGTGCAAATGGCGCGTAACAGCGGAGGATCGCTGCTAGTCACCACCAGCCGCCGCACCGGTGACGCCCCAAGCGAAGCACTCATGGCGGCAATTAATGCGCCCGCCATGGATGGCGGAAGTGCTGAAAATGCAGGAGCAAGTTTCCAGCCGCCCGCTTATATACATCTATGGACGCGCGATAATTCAGAAAATCCATTTTTTGCTTTTTTAGGCTTGAGCGATGTGATGGTCGTCACCGGTGATTCCACCTCAATGTGCTCCGAAGCCTGCGCCACCGGACGGCCCGTATACATCTTCGCACCGTCTGATAACACTGCGCCCAAACACAAACATCTACACCAGCGACTGTATGACCTAGGCTACGCCAAACCGCTCAGTGGCACATTTGATACCTGGAGCTATCCACCGTTGAACGCCGCAGACATGATCGCCCAAGCCATTCGCGAGCGTGTCAGGTTATAATAACAAACGGGGCGCGCACTGATCTCCCTGGTTATGTCATTCCGAGTGTAACGAGGAATCCTGGAAGATCTCACATGGGTTATTTAAGGATTCGTACATGCCATTAAAAATTGATACCTTCAGCAACATCAAAGGCGGCAACAGCCTGTATAAGGCGCTGGTGCATCCCCTGGCAGCGGAAAAAGCCAAGGCACTGATCAGCAAGATAGCCGCTGCTGGCGCCGTCGCCATTTATGATCCGCGTGATATCCTCGCCAACATGGCCGAGCTGTACGACATCGGCACCTGGGATATTAAACACATCTACGTGCAGCGCATTGAATCGCTGGAGCGCCCCATGCTAGGGCGGGTTACACAACTGGTGACTGAATTGCACGCGTGCAGCGCAACAACCCTGTTCGTTGCCGCGTTCGACGCCGAACGCCTGCTCACACAAATTCGCCATCTGATCCCGCACGGCGTCAACGTCATTACGCTGGATGACATGCGCCTGCCCAGCGAGATGCTCACCAATCCACGCAATTATCTCAACACCCTTAATTTTGCCACCAACTTCGCGCTGTTCCGCGATGCGAACGGCCTGCACACCACCGTTTCTTCCTGCAACTACTGGCACGGCTATGGCGCAAAAGCGCCCGTGGTATTGTGGCTCAGTTTGTTTGATCAACACGGCAAGACACTGGCGCAATGGCAGCAAACCTTGCCTCAAACCGCCAGCACCTATCGCATCGACAGCAAAGAAATCCGCGCACGTTTCAGCTTGCCGGAATTCACCGGCTCGCTGTTCATTCATGCACAGCATGTGGCAGGTCACGACATCGTAAAATACGCGCTCGATACCTACGGAGACACGGATAACGTATTGTCCTGCACCCACGACGCCAATGCCTGGCCCGCCGATTTTTACGCCGGCTTGCCCGCGCCGCAAGCCGATGAGCGTGTCATATTGTGGATTCAAAACAGCACACCTGTCGCCATTCCACGTGGCGGCGTCGGCATAAACAAAATGGGCTCAGACGATGTCGCCTGGTTCACCGATGCAGAAATTCCGCCGTTTGCCACTCATGCCCTGGATGTCGCCCGCCTGTTACCCAAGGCACGCTGGCCCGAACAACTTGAAGTGCATGCCGGAAAATATTTTGTGCGACCACGCTATGAAATCATCAACACCAATGGTCACCGTCGCATTGCACACGCCAACGTCGAGCGCACCGACACAGTGCCCAATCCACGCTTGAGCGACATCACCAAACTCACCGGCAGGGGCTACATGCTACCCGCCCCCATATTACCACTCGCCCATTGGCGCAGCATCGCCATGCCCACGCCCATGGCGCGCGGACAAAGTGAACTGCCACTTGCGATCACCCTGTTCGACGCGTCCGGCGAAGAAATTACCACCTACCGTTTCGGCCGCATTCCACGCAACGAAAGTATCGCCGTGGATCTCGAAATCCTGCTCACCAACGTTGGTGGTATCTTCTCGAGTGGTTATGGCCATGCAATATTAACTTATGATTTCAGCGATGGCGGCACGGCAGATGGCTGGCTGCACGGCCTGTTCCGCTACGAACACAAAGCCAGCGGCCACTGCGCCGAAACCAGCTTTGGCGCCCACATCTACAACATCCCCATAACCTACAAAGACGAACCACAATCCTACGCCGGAGCCCCACCCGGCCTCAGCACGCGTCTCTTCTTACGCCTCGGCGAGACGGGGGAAACGGCGGCGCTCGACACCTTATGCCATTTGATTTACCCCTCATCACTCACCTGGCATCCGCACTCCACCACCACATTAATACTGCACGACAAGCACGGCAAAGAAATCGCACAGCGCAGCATTGCCATCGCCTGCAACGGCTCACTGCTGTGGCGCTACAACGAAATGTTTGACGCCGAATCCCGCCAACGCGCCGGCAGCGAAGGCGCATATGTCATGATCCGCGACGCCACCTGCCGTTTATTTGGTTACCACGGCCTGATTAATGGGGAAAAGGCATTCAGCCTGGATCATATGTTTGGGTTTTGAGGGAATTACTGGGATGCGCACGAATCACTGAAGCAACAGCGCAACGGAGGCAGTCTTGCGTAATTGTATTATCTTAAATTTAAGATGACAGTGGTTGGATAATATAAATAATACAATTACGCAAGACTGGCCCTGTTTTACAGCTACTGGGGCTGGGCTACCCAAGGCTCCTCCTGATTCACATCTGATAAAGGGTATAGAACCCAGGATGGATTAAGCCGCATAAGAAATTATTCCTGAGGCAAGTCATGGGACATCATTGACAGGATAATAATTATACACCAAACTGGCGCAAAGAAAGACGCCAATTAGGGTGTCTAATTTATGTTAGGCATATACTTGATTATCGCTACGCTATTTCTTGCAGTTTTTCTGATTCCTGCTGTTTGGTTTTTTGTGCGTGCGCAGCCTCACACGGAACAAGTCGCCGCATTGAAGCGCTTTAATGTTACTGTTGTGGCACTTGCCTTGGTCGTCATTACAGGGGTAACGTTTTATTTTTGGAAAACCACTGGTCACAGCATAGATAGCGTTTGGTGGCCAGTCCTCGCAATACTTGGAAGCGCTTTATCCGTTTGCGTTGTACTCACTATCGGTATAGTTGTTCGCCTTATTATTTTTCGTAATGGTGCCGCCGCATGACAAAAATGGCCAACATGGTACCGGGCGCAGTTACTCGTTCTTCTGATCTAACCTGCGTTCAAGCGGGATGCCGCAAAAGCGCGGCGCCCATCAACTTTACGTTAGGCCTTTGCTTGGAGCTGTTCTCGATGATTATTGGAAAAACCAAACTTGAGCGCAAAAAGTGTCTAGCCTCAATTGTCGCTAAACACTTAGTTTCGCTCGGCCACACTGCCTCCGTTGTAGAGGGCCGCATCAATTCAAAAGGTCACACAGATCGCGTGCTTGTCGAAAGCTCAATAGGCCTTGTTCATCTCACCGCGTCGGTCAATCAGGAGCCTGATGGCAGTATTCCAACCTCAGACCACGCGGACGATAGTCAAGCTTTCCTTGCTGATAAAGATTTTGTAGTTTACGGGTGGAACACCAAAGATAAGCGCACAATGATCATGTTTGTCCCTATTGTTAGCGTCATCGGGAACAAATCAATGTCAAAAAGTCAAATTAAGTCTGCTAACAATTGCGAGTACAGCACAGTGCTCCGACAGTCGACCTAATCCTGCGTTCAAGGGGGACTCGCCCAGAAGCCGGCGAGCCCCTTAACTTTACGTTGGGCACTATAGCGTACTGCCTGTAAGTAATGAAATGTCATATACACGAATAATAGCCCTGACGTCGCTGGCCATGATTGCATTCGCAGGTAATTCGCTGCTGTGCCGTATTGCGCTAAAACACACCAGCATCGATGCGGCGAGTTTCACGACAATCCGGCTTATCTCCGGTGCGATTATCCTTTGGCTGGTAATCCAAATGAGGGGTGGGACTCAGAGTGGCCGGGGCAATTGGTTGTCTGCATTTGCCTTGTTCTCTTACGCCGCTGGCTTTTCTTTTGCCTATGTGAGTCTGCCCACGGCAACCGGAGCGTTGCTGCTCTTTGGTGCCGTTCAGGCGACGATGATCGGCTATGGGGCTTGGGCAGGTGAGCGTCTTCTAAAATTACAACTCTTTGGCCTTCTCCTTGCCTTCGCGGGCCTTGTCGGTCTATTGCTACCAGGTCTCTCAGCACCGCCACTGCCTGGTTCCATGTTGATGTTGGGTGCCGGGGTTGCATGGGGCATCTATTCCTTGCGCGGGAAAGGTGCGGGCGATCCCACTAAGGTGACGGCTGGAAATTTTCTGCGCGCTGTTCCTATCGCAGTTGTGTTGAGTGCATTAATGTTGAACAGCATCTCTCTGGATGCCACCGGATTCTGGTTAGCAGTTTCATCAGGTGCGCTGGCTTCAGGGTTAGGGTATGCCATTTGGTACACAGCATTACCTGCGCTTAAAGCCACGAATGCTGCGACAATTCAACTCTCTGTACCGGTCATCGCTGCTTTGGGCGGTATTGTTTTTCTCGGCGA
>JBKJTS010000140.1:0-4633 GCA_046590885.1 Gammaproteobacteria bacterium | reverse complement strand
GAGAGAATAATATAAATTAGAATGTTGGAGTCGCTGTCGAACATTCCCGACGGAACCCCGGAAGCGCCAGCCCCGCTGCTGGCCTGTACCACGGTATAGCCCCCGACACCGCGTATGAGCAGCGCCTCGATAATAATTTTTTCGAATGCGCGTGAGGTGATGATAGTCAGTAGTTTTTTCTGTTCCAGCCGTCTCATGGTTTAATCCCTCAATAAGTGTGTAGCTTGTTACTTATTGTCAGTGTATGTTGCGAAACAACAAAATAAAAATTAATAGTTTTCACTGTTTTAATAAAAAAAATTTATAATCCTTGATGGTTTCCATTCGAAGTAGTTGAAAAAATCGCCATTTGTGGTTGATTTGTTGTTGTAATAAGCGTGGTTGTGCTGCCTTCTGCAAGATGTGGGTTATCGAGGTGCATATCGGACACCCAAATGGATACTACACAACGCACTGAACTACTGCAACGGTGAGTGGTGCATGTGCTATGAAGAAGAAGGTCATTCCCCGGACTGGATGCAGAAGTTTAACCTAATAAAGGCGATTGACCGTACCAAAAATGTTGGCGCACTGTTTGCTACAAGATAACAGGCACGGGATAATAGTTCCCTTTTCTCCAGTATTAAAGTAAAATTTCCGTCTTTTTCCTTATTTTTGACAGATACACGACCAAAATGGCATTGATAGTTCAAAAATACGGCGGGACTTCAGTGGGATCATTAGACCGCATTGGTAAAGTGGCCGACAAAGTAGCGGCGGCACGTGCGGCGGGTGATGACCTGATTGTGGTCCTGTCCGCCATGACCGGCGAAACCGATCGCCTGTTAGGACTGGCCAAAGCCATCGCCCCGCAGCCCGATCCACGTGAGTTGGATGTATTGCTATCCACTGGCGAACAAGTCACTATCGCACTGCTGAGCATGGCGCTGGAAAAGCGCAGCTGCCCAGCACGATCTTATACAGGCTCGCAAGTGCGCATTCTCACCGATAGCGCCTTTAACAAGGCGCGCATCACCGAGATTGACGCCGAGCGGCTGCGTAAAGATCTGGCATGTGGCCGAGTCTTGGTGGTGGCAGGCTTTCAGGGCGTGGATGACAATGGCAACATCACCACCTTGGGGCGAGGCGGGTCAGATACCACTGCTGTTGCCTTGGCCGCTGCCCTGAACGCCGACGAATGCCAGATATACACCGACGTAGATGGCGTGTACACCACTGATCCGCGTGTGGTACCGCAAGCGCGTCGTCTCGATCGCATTACTTATGAAGAAATGTTAGAAATGGCGAGTCTGGGCGCTAAAGTGTTGCAGATCCGCTCGGTAGAGTTTGCCAGCAAATACAATGTACCTTTAAGGGTGCTGTCGTCTTTCATCGAAGGGGCGGGCACGCTGATTACTTCTGAGGAAGATGGAATGGAACAGGCGCTAATTTCCGGCATTGCCTTTAACCGCGATGAGGCTAAATTAACGATTTTGGGTGTCCCCGACCAGCCGGGCGTAGCGTACCGTATTCTGGGTCCGGTCGCCGATGCGAATATTGAAGTGGATATGATTGTGCAGAACATTGCCGAAGATACTACTACTGACTTCACCTTCACTGTTCACCGTAACGACTACGACAAAGCGCTACAGATCTTGCATGGCGTCTCCAAAAATTTAGGGGCGCGCGAAGTCACAGGTGATAACAAAATCGTTAAAGTTTCCCTGGTTGGGGTAGGCATGCGCTCTCATGCCGGTATTGCCAGCACTATGTTCCGCGCCCTGGCCACTGAGGATATTAATATCCGTATGATATCCACCTCCGAAATAAAAATTTCGGTGGTGATCGATGAGAAATACCTGGAGTTAGGCGTCCGCGCTTTGCACACAGCTTTTAATCTGGATACTGGAAAAGTAGAAAAAAACAAATAAGTCAATAAAAACAATTTGTTATATTAATGGTGGTGGGGGTGCTCCTCGGAGCGATATTCTTTAACATATTCTAAAAATTAACCGACTTTTGATGAGCCACATACAGTTTCCGACAATGCCGCCGATATCTTTGTGAAGGGTATACAGTATTTAAGATTTTACGGTTCATAAAAACTGGGACAGTAACTCGAATTTCAAGGAGATGAATCATGTTGATTCTAACCCGTCGTGTGGGTGAGACGCTAATAATTGGGGATAACGTCACTGTCACTGTGCTGGGCGTGAAAGGTAATCAGGTACGGATTGGCGTAAATGCGCCAAAAGACGTGACGGTGCATCGTGAAGAAATTTATGAGCGCATTAAAAAAGAAAAAGAGCAGGCTCACGCCAGTCCTGACAATGAAGGCTAGGGGTTTAGCATTACATATTTCCGAAGCCTTTATTTTTTAAAAAAGTTACTCCCCTGACATTCCAATAATGGTAAGATAGCGCGCGTTAGAGTGACGCCTGATATTGGGCGCTTACCTAGCTGTGGAGAGATGGCCGAGTGGCCGAAGGCGCTCCCCTGCTAAGGGAGTATGGGGCTTAATACTCCATCGAGGGTTCGAATCCCTCTCTCTCCGCCACCTTATAATTACCGTTCCACCGTCTTATCCTTGACACCCCGTCAGGATGATTTCATAATAGACGGCTTTCTTGTGCGCCCATAGCTCAGCTGGATAGAGTACCTGGCTACGAACCAGGCGGTCGGGAGTTCGAATCTCTCTGGGCGCACCATTTCTTCTGTTTTTTCAAAATTTATCCGCATGGCATGTTCCTTAAAGGGATGTTCACAACCCCGCTGCGTGTTTTTTACTCTTCACTATCTCGATTTTAACTAGCGTCGATGCTGAAAGTTTACGTTGACGCTTCTTCTGATGAATTAAACATGTCAGAGGCGAGCGGCGTATCCTCAACTTTTTGAGCTGGATATGTTTGGGTTTAATCTCATTTAACTCATCCCGTGTGAGCTAACAGAATTTTTTCTGTCCCATATGAGTATGGACTGGATAGGTCCATTCAACCTTTTTGGGGCGGAGGCCGTTACCTTATACACATAGAATTTGCAAAGCATGTGTCTATAATATAAATATACTGGTGCTTTACTACGGACAGGTCTATCTGAGATGTCATTACCGATCACTATCGTCGACGATTCTTCGCTATCGCGTAAGCTAATGATTAGAGCATTACCGCCGGACTGGGATGTTGAAATCACGCAAGCGGCTAATGGTGTGGAGGCTTTGAATGCGAGTCGCGGGGGCAAGGCGCATGTCATGTTTTTGGATTTGACCATGCCGGTGATGGATGGCTATGAGGTACTGGAGCATATAAAAAGTGAAGGACTGAACAGTTTTGTGATCGTGGTTTCCGCCGATATTCAACCCAAAGCTCAGGAACGAGTTCAGTCACTTGGTGCGATAGCGTTTATCAAGAAACCAGTCAGCACGGAACAAGTGGGGAAGATCTTGAAGGACTACGGGATACTATGAGTATAGCCCCACTAACCATCGACCAATCGGATGCCCTTCAAGAAGTTGTCAATATTGCCATGGGGCAGGCAGGTGACCGGTTGGCGCGCACCTTAGACGTATTCGTCGAGCTCTCAGTGCCCCGCATTCGTCTGGTGCATGTTTCTGAAATCGTCAAGACCGTGCGCGCCATGGCCGCCGATGGGGAAGCGATCACCGCCGTGCGCCAGTCATTTTACGATCAACTGCGAGGCGAAGCTATTGTGTTGTTTGGTGCCAATGGCTGCCTGGACCTTGCCGTACTTATGGGTTATGCCACTGACCTTGATGCCCTTGGAGAACAAGAGTTGCTACTTGATGTCGGCAATATTCTGATCGGCGCTTGCATCGGTGGTGTTGGAGCGCAACTGCAGGCCGACCTCAGTTTTTCTCCGCCCTCCATCATGGCTGAACACGCGTCTCTGGATATAGTATTGGCGCCAGAAAACTTGTCCTGGGAGTACAGTTTGCTGGTCGAGGTCAATTTCAGTCTGGAAAACAGTAACTTCAAAAGCCATTTACTGATCCTCATGGCCGAGGAGGGCATCGAGGCTCTGCGCGAATCGCTGGAACGACTCATAGCAGCGGTGTAATGATGCACGCCACACCAACCTCGGAATTGCTTGGCTTCATCGTTGATCGAGTTGGTGTCGGCGTTGTCGTTGTTGATCGTGATATGAATATTGTGCTTTGGAATCGCTTCATGGAAACTAATAGCGGCCGTTCCTCTGCCGAGGTCGTGGGTCATAATCTCTTCAAGAGCTTCCCGGAATTACCGGTTATCTGGCTGCAACGTAAAATCACGAATGTATTTGTAATCAAAAATTTTTCCTTTACTTCATGGGAACAAAGGCCTTACTTGTTTCATTTTCGCCATAACCGTCCGGTGACTGGCGGCATCGACGCCATGTGTCAGAACTGTACCTTTCTACCCGTGAAAGGTACAGATGATGAAGTTGCGTATGTTTGTATTACCCTTTTTGACGTAACCGATACCAGTATCTCGCAGCGCATGCTCAAGAGCACCCTGGCATCTCTTGCTGAGGCCAGTAACCGTGATGGCCTGACAGGCATTCACAACCGGCGCTATCTGGAAGAATTATTGAGTAAGGAATTTAGTCGCGCTCAACGCTATGAAGGCATGATGTCGTTAATCATGCTTGATATTGACCA
>JBKJTS010000251.1:0-4774 GCA_046590885.1 Gammaproteobacteria bacterium | reverse complement strand
AACACTGATCACCGGTGTACCAGGGACATCAGGAGCCGTATATTTCAGTGAACGGCTTTTGAGGTTATCAAAAAATATTACGTCATCCACAAACAGCGCGTCACTCAATGGCATTGCATGACCCTGCACAGGCGTGGGATACGTTGTGCTTTTGACCAGGCCGCCCTGTAAACGGCGTATCGGGGCGGGTTCCGTGTGATCAAACACAAGTTTGTGCTGTGCCCTGTCTATGCCGGAAGATAGCGGCCAGGCGAAGGCGGGATGGGTCCCCACGCTGCATAATAAATCGCTGGCAGCGGGATTACGCACTGCATAAATAATGTCGAGTGCGTTATGCTGCAAGCGATGGGTAATGCGCAACTCGAAGGCAAACGGGTAGCGGCTACGTGTCTGTTCGCTATCTGTCAGCAACATTGTGCAACTGCTATCGCTTGAGGATTCACATACAAAGGGCAAGTCACGCGCAAAGCCATGCTGACTGAGCTGATAATCCTTACCCTCATGATGCAATGTGTCGTTTTTCAACCGGCCGACAATCGGGAATAAATGCGGCGCATGACGCGCCCACACAGCGGGGTCAGCCTGCCACAGTAACTCCAGCCCTGCCGCTGTTTTAATAGACTGCATTTCAGCGCCCTGGCTGGAAATTCTTACTGATAGCGTGTCGGAATGTAACGTATAGTGTGTCATTGCAATGCCTCTTTGTCATTCATCATAAGCCAGCACTGGCGCCAGCCACCGCTCCATAGTCGCCACGTCCATCCCTTTGCGCCGCGCATAATCTTCAACCTGGTCTTTTTCAATTTTCCCCACCGAAAAATAAGATGACTCAGGATGAGAGAAATAAAAACCACTCACTGCCGCCGTGGGCAACATGGCGAAACTTTCTGTGAGTGTAATACCGACTTGTGTTGGTGCATCCAGCAGGTCAAACAACGGCCCTTTTTCGGTATGATCAGGACACGCCGCATAACCCGGCGCGGGACGCACGCCACGGTATTTTTCTTCTATTAAGTCTTCTTTACTCAGGTGTTCATCAGGCGCATAGCCCCAGAACTCCTTGCGCATCCGTTGGTGCATCATTTCGGCACAGGCTTCCGCCAGACGATCCGCCAGCGCCTTGAGCATGATGCTGTTGTAGTCATCATGATTTTTTTCATATTCAGCAACCCGCGCATCAATGCCGATGCCGGTGGTCACCGCAAACGCGCCAATGTAATCCTTAACGCCACTGTCTTTAGGCGCAATAAAATCCGCCAGGCACAGATTAGGTCGGCCCGGTGGTTTCATCACCTGCTGGCGTAACGTGTGGAAGGTCATGGCTATTTTCGTGCGGGATTCATCGCTATAAATTTCGATATCTTCATTAACGCTATTGGCGGGGAAAATTCCAATCACCACATTGGCCTGTAACCACTTTTCATCAATGATACGCTTGAGCATATGCTGCGCATCATTAAATACGTTCGTCGCGGCTTCACCTACCACAGCGTCACCCAAAATTTTTGGATAACGCCCGGCAAGCTCCCAGGTTTGGAAAAAAGGCGTCCAGTCGATATACGCGCTAATCTCCGCCAGCGGATAACTTTCAAACGCCCGCAAACCCACCAGATGCGGCGTGGGTGGAACATAGGCCTGCCAATCGGTTTTCAGGCCGTGCTGGCGTGCATCCACCAATGTGTGGCGCTTGCTTTCAGCTTTTCTGCCTTTACGATCTATGCGTATTTTCTCATATTCAATTTTTACATCATTAACAAATCCGGTCTTCAAATCATCACTTAACAGGCTGGAGCATACACCAACGCTGCGCGAAGCATCCTGCACATACACAGTAGGCCCGTGGTACCCTGGCTCAATCTTGACAGCAGTATGCACACGCGACGTCGTAGCCCCGCCAATCAATAGCGGAATGGTGAAACCTTCACGCTCCATTTCCTTGGCAACATACGCCATTTCTTCCAGTGAGGGCGTGATCAACCCGGACAGCCCAATGATATCCACTTTTTCATCGCGCGCAACCTGCAATATTCTGGCACAGGGCACCATCACACCCAGGTCAACCACATCAAAATTATTGCATTGCAACACCACGCCAACGATATTCTTGCCAATATCGTGAACATCACCTTTTACGGTGGCCATCAGAATTTTGCCTTTGGCCTTTTGTTCACCGCCTGCGCCTTTCTCCGCTTCGATGTACGGAATTAGATGCGCCACCGCCTGCTTCATTACGCGCGCACTTTTAACCACCTGGGGCAAAAACATCTTACCCTCACCAAACAAATCACCCACCACGTTCATGCCCGTCATCAGCGGCCCTTCAATCACATGGATAGGGCGCTCTGACTGGCTGCGCGCTTCCTCAGTATCTTCAATCACGTAAGTGGTAATGCCACGTACCAGCGCATGGGTGAGCCGTTCAGTCACCGTGCCAGTGCGCCAGGCCAGATCTTCGACCTTAACCTTGTCGCCGCCTTTTACCGACTCGGCAAATTCCACCAGCCGCTCGGTTGAGTCAGCGCGACGGTTAAGCACCACATCTTCAACGCGCTCCAGCACATCGGGCGGGATCTGTTCATACACACCCAACTGCCCGGCATTGACAATGCCCATTGTCATGCCGGCTTTGATGGCGTGATACAAAAAGGCCGTATGTATCGCCTCACGCACCGGCTCGTTGCCACGAAACGAGAACGAAACATTGCTCACGCCGCCACTGATTTTGGCGTAGGGCAATGTCTGTTTAATGATACGCGTAGCTTCGATAAAATCTACGCCATAATTATTATGTTCTTCAATACCAGTAGCAACAGCAAAGATATTTGGGTCAAAAATAATATCTTCTGGTGGAAACCCCACTTCATTGACGAGAATATTATAGGATTCGCTGCAGATCTCTACCTTGCGCTGCTGCGTATCCGCCTGGCCTTTTTCGTCAAACGCCATCACAATCACTGCCGCTCCATAACGCCGCACCAGCTTGGCACGCTCAACAAACTCGGCCTTGCCTTCTTTCATGCTGATGGAATTGACGATAGGCTTACCCTGCACACATTTCAAACCTGCCTCGATCACTGACCATTTTGACGAATCAATCATGATCGGTACGCGCGAAATATCCGGCTCGGATGCAATCAAATTCAAAAAGGTCACCATCGCCTTTTCCGAATCCAGCATGCCTTCATCCATGTTGATGTCGATAATCTGCGCGCCGTTTTCTACCTGTTGGCGCGCCACATCCAGCGCTTTATCGTATTCACCACCAATAACCAGCCGCGCAAACATTTTAGAGCCAGTGACATTGGTGCGCTCGCCGACATTCACAAACAGCGAATCATCACCAATATTAAACGGCTCCAGCCCCGACAAACGGCACTTCTTTTCAATTTCAGGTACGGCACGCGGAGGTATCGCGTGCACCACGTCGGCGATCGCCTTGATATGCGCGGGTGTCGTGCCGCAACATCCACCTACAATATTCAAGAAGCCGCTCGCAGCAAACTCTTTAATCAGATCGGCCATCGACTCCGGGCTTTCATCATATTCACCAAATTCATTGGGTAACCCCGCGTTCGGATGCGCACTTACATAGGTATCCGCAATCTTCGACAGTTCCTGAATATAAGGGCGCAATTCCTTTGCACCGAGCGCGCAATTCAAACCAATGCTTAACGGCCGCACATGAGACACTGAATTCCAGAATGCCTCTGTGACCTGACCCGACAAGGTGCGGCCACTTGCGTCGGTGATGGTGCCAGAGATCATGATCGGTAGCCGTACGTGGTGATCTTCAAAATATTGTTCGATCGCAAACAATGCCGCTTTGGCATTAAGCGTATCAAAGATGGTTTCTACCATCAGAATATCCGCGCCACCTTCCACCAGACCGTGTATTGCCTCAACATACGTTACCACCAGTTGATCAAACGTCACGTTCCTGAAACCTGGATCATTTACATCGGGCGAGATTGATGCAGTGCGACTGGTCGGCCCCAACACGCCCGCGACAAAACGTGGTTTATCCGGAGTTTTTGCCTGCGCTGCATCCGCCGCCGAACGCGCCAGCTTTGCAGCGGCGAAATTCAGCTCATACACCAGATCTTCCATGTGATAATCCGCCATGGAAATGGCGGTGGAATTGAACGTATTGGTTTCCAGAATATCCGCACCCGCGTCAAGATATGCGCTATGAATAGCATGAATGATCTGCGGCTGCGTGAGCGTCAACAAATCATTGTTGCCTTTCACGTCATGCGCAAAATCAGCAAAGCGCGTACCGCGGTAATCAGCCTCATCCAGCTTATAGGTCTGAATCATGGTGCCCATTGCACCGTCCAGAATCAGAATACGCTGCTTGAGATGCTGCTCCAAAAGGCTCATGCTATTTTTTTTCATAATCCTGTTCATCAATGTCCTGCATCATTTCCAGCACGCCGCGCAGGGCAGCCATCACTGCCGCACGGCGTACCGCTTCACGGTCACCCGGGAAATACATCGTGCTGCTGCACACGACCCTACCTAACCTGGCCCAGGCTAGACACACGGTTCCCACGGGCTTGTCGGCAGTCGCCCCACCCGGCCCGGCAATACCACTTACCGCCACACTGATCTGCGCATGACTACGCTGCAGCGCCCCTGCGGCCATCGCGCACACGGCTGGCTCACTCACCGCGCCGTAGCGTTGCAGCGTGTCTGCCTGCACCCCCAGCATTTCCTGTTTGGCAAGGTTGGTATAAGTAATGAAACCGCGATCAAACCACTGTGAACTTCCGGC